>WGSL01000001.1 GCA_014871665.1 Collinsella sp.
GAGCGGATGGCGGTCTCACGACCGGAGCCGGGGCCCTTGACGAAGACGGAAACCTTCTTCATACCGTGCTCCATGGCCTGCTTGGCAGCAGCCTCGGCAGCCATCTGGGCAGCGAACGGCGTGGACTTACGGGAGCCCTTGAAGCCCACCTGGCCAGCCGACTTCCAGGAAATGACGTTGCCCTGGGGATCGGTGATCGAAACGATCGTGTTGTTGAACGTAGAACGAATGTGAGCCTGGCCCACGGAAATGTTCTTACGGTCCGCGCGCTTCAGACGGGCAGCGCGAACGTTCTTCTTAGCAGTAGCCATCTATCTAGCGCTCCTTATTTCTTCTTCTTAGCACCGATCTGACGCTTCGGGCCCTTGCGGGTACGAGCGTTAGTGTGGGTGCGCTGGCCGCGGACCGGGAGGCCCTTGCGGTGACGAAGGCCGCGGTTGCAGCCGATGTCCATAAGGCGCTTGACGTTCTGGTTGCGCTCACGGCGGAGGTCGCCCTCAACCATGATCTGGTTCTTGTCGATATAATCGCGGATGGCGTTAACCTCATCCTCGGTGAGGTCCTTAACGCGCGTATCCACGTTAACGTTGCACTCGACGCAAATCTTCGTCGCAGTGGTGCGGCCGATGCCGTAAATGTAGGTCAGACCGATCTCAACGCGCTTCTCACGCGGGAGGTCGACACCATTAATACGGGCCAACGTAGTCTCCTCTCTTAACCCTGACGCTGCTTATGACGGGGGTTCTCGCAAATGACGAGGACCTTGCCATGGCGCCTAATGATTTTGCACTTATCGCACATCTTCTTGACCGAAGGACGTACCTTCATCGTTCTTCCTTTCGGTAGCGCTCAAACTACTTCCCTACTATCTACTCGCCCAGCCGCAGGCGTTTAAAACTATGGCTGGTCTTCACACACAATCCGACCGTAGGTTGAGCTAAGCCTGCAGTCGGAAATGGAGTGCGTGTATGCGTGCCGCTATTTGTAGCGATAGGTGATGCGGCCGCGGGTCAGGTCGTACGGGGAAAGCTCCACGACAACCCTGTCACCGGGGAGAATACGGATGTAATTCATTCGGATCTTGCCAGAAATGTTGCACAGAACCGAATGACCGTTCTCGAGCTCGACCTTAAACATGGCGTTGGGCAACGGTTCCTTTACCGTACCCTCGAGCTCAATTGCGTCTTCCTTCTTCACAAGCAATCATCTTTCTCTAGAAAACGACAGCGATTGAGTATTCTACAACACGTATGTACGCATCGTAATAACTTCGTAATGGCTCCACAACTAAGTGGAACTTGTTACATTTGAAATGTAAAACAAAGCCGTTCCCTGATGCCCAAGATCGCCTTGAAATGAGAAGACATAGACCTTGGGGTCATGCCTTCGAAATTGAAAGGCGAGGTTGGGCATCAGGAGGCGGCGACTTTTACATTTCTCCGCCTTGGAGCGAACACCAAGCACCTTGGGCATCCGTGGTCAGAATCACCGGACCGTCATTGGTAATGGCGACGGTGTTCTCGTAGTGCGCGGCGGGCAGGTGGTCGTTGGTCGTGACGATCCAACCATCGGAGCCCGTGCTCACATGGTTGGAACCCATCGTAACCATCGGCTCAATGGCAATGACCATGCCGGCCTGGAGGCGAACGCCCCTCCCCTTCTTTCCATAGTTAGGAACGTTGGGGTCCTCGTGCATCACGCGGCCAATGCCATGGCCCACATAATCACGAAGCACGCCGTAACCGTGAGACTCGGCGAGGGACTGAACGGCATAACCGACGTCCCCGATATGGTTACCGGGAACAGCCTGCTCGATGGCAGCCTTAAGGCAATCGCGCGTGACCTCGCACAAAGCCTTGGCTTCGGGCGTGGGGGTGCCGACGAAAAACGTCCAAGCGTTATCGCCGACCCAACCGTCAACGACAGCTCCCGTATCAATGGAGATGATATCGCCATCGCGCAGGATCATGTCGGGGTTGGGAATACCGTGAACCACGGCATCGTTGATCGATGCGCAGATGGTTCCCGGGAACCCGCCGTAGCCCTTAAAGGCCGGGGTGCCGCCATGCATGCGGATAATCTGCTCCGCGAGCTGATCGAGCTCAAAAGTCGAAACGCCGGGGCGCACCATGGCTCCAACGTGGCGGAGCGCCATCTTAGATAGCGCTCCTGCCTTCTTCATCTGCTCGATTTGCGTTGCAGACTTAATCTTGATCATAGACCGAGAGCCTCTTTGACATCCCCGTACACGGTCTCGCGAGCCTGGTCACCGTTGACCGACTTGAGCAGACCCTGGCCACGATAGTAGTCAACGAGCGGGCTCGTGGACTTCTCGTAGACGTCGAGACGGTTCTTGATGGTCTCGGGCTTGTCGTCGTCGCGCTGATACATCTCGCCACCGCACTTGGGGCAGGTGGCATCGGCAGCGGTGCCGGTGTAACCGCAGGCGCGGCAGGTGTGACGCGAAGACAGACGATCGATAATGACCTCGGGGGCCACATCGACCAGAAGGGCGCAATCGATCTCGCGACCCATGGCGGAGAGCTCGGAATCGAGCGTCACAGCCTGGGCGGTGTTGCGCGGGAAGCCGTCGAGGATGAAGCCCTGCTGGGCGTCATCGGCGGCAAGGCGCTCCTTGACAAGGTCGATCACGAGCTGGTCGGGAACGAGCTCGCCAGCGTCCATGTACTTCTTAGCCTGAATACCAAGCTCGGTGCCACCCTTGACGGCAGCACGCAGCAGGTCGCCCGTGGAAATATGGGCGACGCCAAACTCGGCGACGAGCTCCTGTGCGACGGTGCCCTTACCGGCACCCGGAGCTCCGAGCAATACGAGGTTCATGAGCAATCCTCCTCTAGCCTATTTAAAGAATCCATCGTAATCATACATCTTGATCTGGCCTTCGAGCTTATCGACCGTGTCGAGCACGACGCCGACCATGATGAGGATGGACGTGCCGCCAAATGCCTGGATCAGATGGTTACCCGTGAAGGAGAAGATGATCGAAGGCACGATGGCGATGAGCGCCAAAAAGACAGCGCTGGGAAGCGTGATCTTGTTGAGCGCGTTCTTGATGTAGGCCGCGGTAGCCCTACCCGGACGGACGCCCGGAATAAAGCCGCCCTGCTTCTTAAGGTTATCGGCCGTGTCATCGGGGTTGAACACCATGGAGGTGTAGAAGTACGCGAAGAACACGATGAGGACAACGTTAAGCACCCAGTTGAGCCAACCGGTCGAAAGCGCGGAGGCAACTGCCTGAATCCAGCCGATGCCGGGAAAGAACACGGCAATCTGAGCCGGGAAGTACAGCAGCGCCGAAGCGAAGATGATCGGCACGACACCCGCGGTGTTGACCTTGATGGGCAGGTAGGTGGTCTGGCCACCCATCATGCGACGGCCCACGACGCGCTTAGCGTAGGAGACCGGGATGCGGCGCTGGCCGCGCTCAAGGAAAACAATCAGCGGGATAACCAGCAGGATGATGGCGCAGATGATCACCATGGTGATGATGCCACCGGCGTTGCCCTCGGTGCTGGAGAAGATAGCCTGCGGCAGACCGGCCATGATGTTCGCGAAGATGATCAGCGACATGCCATTGCCGATACCGCGCTGGGTGATGAGCTCACCAATCCACATGATCAGCATGGCGCCCGCGGTGAGCGTACCGACGATCATGAGGTCGAAGATGATCTCGGGAGCGCCGGCGCCATTGAAGCTGATGCCGAAGCTCTTAAAGAGGAAGAGGTAACCCACGGAGTTGAGGATTGCCAGAGCCAGGGTGAGGTAACGCGAATACTGCGTAATCTTGGTCTGACCGACCTCGCCCTCGCGGGCAAGCTCATGCAGGGAAGGCACGACGGCCTGGAGCATCTGGAGGATGATCGAGCTGGTGATGTAAGGCATGATGCCCAGCGAAAACACCGACACATAGCTCAACGCGCCGCCAGAGAAAAGATTCAGGAGGGCCATAGCACCTGCGGCGACCGAATTGTTATCGGTCGAGAAAAGGCCCAGCATCCCCTGGAAGGGAATGCCGGGCACAGGAACGTGCGCACCAATGCGGTACACGACGAGCATAGCTATGGTAAAAAGAATCTTTTCGCGCAATTCTTTGATGCGGAAAGCATTCTTAAGACCATTTAGCACGGCAGCTCGACCTTTCCGCCGGCGGCCTCGATCTTGGCCTGCGCAGAAGCGCTGACCTTGTCGACCTTGACCGTGAACTTCTTGGTGAGCTCACCATTGCCGAGCACCTTGACGGGCTCGAACTCGCTCTTGGTGATGCGAGCGGCCTTAAGAGCGGCACCGTCGATCACAGCGCCGTCCTCGAACTTGCGCTCGAGACGCTCAACGTTAACGGCGGTGTACTCGATACGACGGGGGTTGCGGAAGCCCGGAAGCTTGGGCAGGCGCATGGCCAGCGGAGTCTGGCCACCCTCGAAGCCGGCACCCTTGGTGCCGCCAGAGCGGGAACCCTGGCCCTTCTGGCCGCGGCCAGAAGTGGTGCCGTGACCCGAAGAATTGCCACGGCCGACGCGCTTGCGGTTCTTGGTGGAACCGGGCGCGGGAGTAAGATCGTGAAGCTGCATTTGCTACTCCTCTACAATCTCGACAAGGTGCTTGACCTTGAAGATCATGCCGCGGACGGACTCGTTGTCAGCAATCTCGCGAACCTCGCGGATCCTGTGGAGACCGAGGGCACGGACAGTACGGACCTGATCCTGCTTGCAACCGTTGGTGCTGCGGACCTGCTTGATCTTGATGGTGTCAGCCATGCTTAGTTCTCCTTACCGACGAACATCTCGGAGACCGTCAGGCCACGGCGAGCCGCGACGTCCTCAGGGCTGGAGAGCTCCTTGAGGCCCTCGACGGCAGCCTTGATGATGTTGAGGCCGTTGTCGGTACCGAGGGACTTGGACAGGACGTTCTTGATGCCAGCAAGCTCGAAGAGGGGACGCACAGCGCCGCCGGCGATAACGCCGGTACCCTCGACAGCGGGCTTGATGATGATGCGGCCGGCACCAAAGTGGCCGAGAACCTCGTGCGGGATGGTGCCCTGCTCGGTCACCGGCACGTGGAACATGTTCTTCTTGGCATCGAGAGATGCCTTGGAGATGGCCATGGGCACCTCAGCGGACTTGCCCATGCCAACGCCGACGTTGCCCTTGCCGTCGCCAACGACGACGAGAGCGACGAGGCTCATGCGACGACCACCCTTGACGGTCTTCGACACGCGGTTGATGTAAACGACGCGCTCCTCGAACTCGGAGGCCTCGCGCTGCTGCTTCTGATTACGAGCCATGTGCTACATACCTCCTAGAACTCGAGACCGGCGGCACGAGCACCGTCGGCGAGGGCCTTGACGCGGCCATGGTAGATACGGCCACCGCGATCGAAGGCGACCTTGGTGATGCCGGCCTCGATGGCGCGCTTGCCAACGAGCTGACCGCCCTTCTCCGCAGCCTCCTTGTTCGAGGTGTGGGTGCCCTTGAACTCGGCCTCGAGGGTCGAGGCAGAGACGAGCGTCAGGCTGGAGCCCTTGCTGTCGTCGATGATTTGGGCATAGATGTTGGCGTTAGTACGGGTCACGCGAAGACGCGGACGCTCGGAGGTACCCGAGACCTTGCCGCGAACACGACGCTGACGACGCTTGAGGCCTTCCAGCTTCGCCTTATGCTTGTTCATACGTAAACTCCTAAAAAGGTTGATCTTGCCAGCACCTGACGGGGTGCTGGTCTTATGCGAGTGAGTCGGTTACGACTACTTGGCGGCCTTACCCAGCTTGCGGCGGATGTGCTCGCCAACGTAGTGGATACCCTTGCCCTTGTAAGGCTCGGGAGGACGATGGCCGCGGATCTCAGCGGCGATCTGACCGACCTGCTGCTTGTTGATACCCTTGACGTTCACGTGGGTGTTGTCGGGAACCTCGAAGGTGATGCCCTCGGGAGCCTCGACGATCACGGGGTGCGAGAAGCCCAGGGAGAACTCGAGGTTCTTGCCCTTCTGCTGCACGCGGTAACCGACGCCGGCGAGCTCGAGCTTCTTCTCGAAGCCCTCGGAAACGCCAACAACCATGTTGTGGATGAGGGCGCGGGTGAGGCCGTGGCGGGCACGGGTCTCACGCTCGTCGTCGGGACGGGAAACGGTGAGGACGTTGTCCTCGACGTTGATAGCGAGCTTCTCAAAGACATCGAGCTCGAGCTGGCCCTTGGGGCCCTTGACGACAACGTTGTTGCCGTTGACTGCCACTTCGACTCCGGCGGGAATCTGGACAGGCTTATTACCGATACGAGACACGGTGATCTCCTTTCCTTCTACCTACCGAGCGAATTACCAGACGTAAGCGATGATCTCGCCGCCGACGTTGTGCTTGCGAGCATCGCGGTCGGTCATGACGCCATGGCTGGTGGAAATAATGGCGGTACCAAGGCCACCGCGGACGCGGGGCATGTCGGCAACGCCGGTGTACTTACGCAGGCCCGGCTTGGAAATGCGGCGGATGCCGTTGATGACCTTAGCCTTCTTGGGACCATACTTAAGCGTGATGTGCAGAGTCTTCTGGGGAACGGTGTCCTCGACATCGTAGCCCTCGATGTAGCCCTCCTCGTGCAGAACACGAGCGATCTCGACGAGCTTCTTGCTGCTCGGCATGGAGACCGTGGCCTTGTTCACAGAGTTAGCGTTACGGATGCGCGTAAGCATATCTGCGATCGGGTCTGTAAGGTTCATACAGATTCTCCTTCGTTCTTGATGAACACGTGCTCTTGGTTCTTCGCCGCCCTTAACGGCAAAGCCTTTTTAGCGCGTTTTCCCTGTTCCAAACTGATGCTTGAAACGCTGGTAGTGACTTACCAGCTGGCCTTCTTAACGCCGGGAAGCTCGCCCTTGAGTGCAAGCTCGCGGAAGCAGACACGGCACAGGCCGAACTTGCGGTACACAGAGTGCGGACGGCCGCAGCGCTGGCAGCGCGTGTACTCACGAGTAGAGAACTTCTGCTTGCGATTGCACTTGACGATCATCGATGTCTTAGCCACTTATATCCTCCTCACATAGAGTATTGTTCGCCCCAAGCGCCGCCCCCTTGTGGGAACGGCGCTTATAGGGCAGGTGAACCTATTTCTTGAACGGGAAACCGAAGGCGTCCAGAAGGGCCTTGGCCTCCTCATCGGTATTGGCGGTGGTCACGAAAGTGATGTCCATACCGCGCTGGTGATCGACGGAATCGAAGTCGATCTCGGGGAAGATGAGCTGCTCGGTGACGCCCATGGAGAAGTTACCACGGCCGTCGAAGCTCTTGGCGGAGATGCCGCGGAAGTCGCGGATACGGGGGATCGCGACGGAGGTCAGACGATCGAAGAACTCCCACATACGGTCGCCACGCAGGGTAACCTTGCAGCCGATCGGCATACCAGCGCGCAGGCGGAAAGTAGCGATGGACTTGCGGGCACGGGTGATCATCGGCTGCTGGCCGGTGATGGCGCGCAGGTCGCGCACGGCACCGTCGATGGCCTTGGAATCGGTAGCGGCCTCGCCGACACCCATGTTCACGACGATCTTCTCAAACTTGGGGATCATCATGACGTTCTCGTACTGGAACTTGTCCTGAAGCTGCTGCTTGACCTCGTTGTTGTACTTGGTCTTCAGACGCGGCACATACTTCTCTTCTGCCATTGTTCACTCCTTCTTGGGGTTTTAAGCACGGGGCGTGGCCACGACGGGTTGTCCTCGTGCCTCCTGGCTGCATCCGCGCCGCTCATGGCATTTCGCGGTTTGGACTCGACGCAGCAGGAGCCGACAAAACAATCGGTACTATACGCGCATTGGGTGCGTATTTCCAGAAAAACCTCGTCTGCCTGCACAACTCCACAACTCCCCCGCACAAATTGATCCCAAGAAGCAGTTGCGGTGAAATAGGGACTGTTTGGCGGCCTAACAGGCTTAAACAGTCCGTATTTCACCGCAACTTATTGGTGGGGATGCGATTAGCGCTTGCGGGGGACGAGTTTGGTGCGGCGCAGGTGAATCATCTCGGCGGCGATGGAGATGGCAATCTCCTCGGGGTCCTCGGCCTCGATGGCAACGCCGATCGGCAGGTGCAGCTCGTCGATCTGGTCCTGCGTAAAGCCTTCCTGCTCCAGGCGGGCACGCACAAAGGCCGTCTTGCGGCGCGAACCCAGACAGCCCAGGTAGGCAGGCTTGGCGTGCATGGCCTGAATCACCACGTCGATATCGGACTTGTGGCCTGCTGTGGCCACGACCACCAGGTCGCGCGGGCCGATGGGGCACTGCTCGCTCAGGTTCTTGTAATCGACCAGGCGACGATCGTAGACACCGGGCACCCATTCGGGCGTCAACGTGCCGGGGCGGTCATCGCAGGCCACGACGGCAAAGCCCGCCGCCGTGAGCACGCGCGCCGTCGCGGCGCCCACGTGTCCGCAGCCAAAGATGTAGGTCAGGCCCTCGGGGCAGAGCGTCTCGATGTGCGCCGCGGGAATCTCAGAGGCAGCGTTGGTGTAGGTAACGTTACTCCCCTCCTCCACCAGTGAAAGCCCGGGGCAGCCCGCAATGGTATGGCGCGATGCCTCGCCATGGTACTCGGCCACATCGCCCTCGAGCGCGCTCGCGATAAACGGCTCAAAGTCGATGACGAAGTCGCCGATGCGCCGATAGACCAAGACGTCGGCAATTTCCCGGAACAACGGTGCCTGGGTCGCATCCAGATGCAGATAGCACAGGCAGATGGCTCCGCCGCAGATCATGCCGGTATCGGAGTTCTCGCCGCCCATGGTGTAGCGGACCAGACGCGACTGTCCCGCACTCAGGAGCTCGCGCGCCTCATCCAGCGCAAAGAGCTCAATCTTGCCGCCGCCGATAGTGCCCGCCTGGCCACCGTCGGCAAAGACAGTCATCCATGCGCCCACACCGCGCGGTGACGACCCCGCCGTGCCGGCCACGACCACCAGCTCGCACGTCTCGTCAGCACGCAGGGCGGCAAGCGCCGCATTCACAACATCGAGCTTTTCCATTGCCGCCTTCTATCCTCTAAAGATATCGGTGAGCATAGCGAGTGCCTCGAGCACGCCGCCGCCGACCGACGTCGCCTTGTCCGAAATGTAGTTGATATAGCTGGCATCGCCGCGCGGGTCGACATCGGCGCATTTAAAGCCCTCAGTCACCTGCACGCCGTTCGCCAAAAGCCCGCGAAGGCAGCCATCGATCTGCGTGTACATGGGCGTATCGCCCGCGTAGCCAATCACGTCTCCGGCGCGCACGATGTCGCCGATTGCGCGGTCGGACCGAAACACGCCGGCGGCGGGGCTGTGGATAACACGCTCTTTGCCATAGCCAGCGATAATACCCGGCACGCCCGTGTTGGGCTGGGGCGAACCTTGGGTAATGACACGGCCCAGGAAATGCCCGCGCATGGTTTCGACCACGGCGTCGCAGTCAACCGGCGCGGTGAAGCCCGGTCCCACGGCAATAACGGCAGGCGCCATGTCGCGCGTGGTACCCAGGTTGCGCTTGGCCAGAATCGCGTCGACCACAGCCGCGGGTTTAAGCTCATCGAGCATCTTGGCCTGAGGGTCCACCACCACGGCGACATCCCCCGCTTGGGTAATCTCGAGCGCCTCAGCCGGCGTCTGCGCCAAGCGGGCGCGAATGCCCTCGACCTCGACCTCGCCCAAGCGAATGGCCTCGCAAAAACTGATTGTGCGACGGATGCACGTGGGAACCGCGATATCGGCCATGACGACCGACACGCCGGCGCGCACCAAACGGGCAGCGACACCCGTGGCGATATCGCCGGCGCCGCGAACATAAACGAGCATTCCCGGGGCACCTCCCTGTGCTACGGTTTGAGCAGAGCAAAAGCGGTTCGACCGCTACTCTGATGATTATTTATTATCACAGTATTATACGGCGGTGAACAGATGGAAACGGTTAGCGGCAATCTTGCCTCGGCGCTCAGGATCGAGCCGGACATTACCGCGATTATCGGCAGCGGTGGCAAGTCGACCTTGCTAAAGACACTCGGCCTTGAGCTTATGCGCGCTGGCGGCCGCGTGCTCCTCTGCACCACCACGCGCATGTTCCCCGTCGCCGGTGTGCCGTGGGACGGGTCGGGCCGTCGCCTGGACGCCGCGCCTTGGAAGCCGGGTGCCCCACACGCCCTAGGCTGCACCTGCGAGGCCTGCGCGGGGCTTGTGCGGGGAAGCATCTGCCAGGCAGGCGTCTTGGACCCCCAGACGGGCAAGCTCTCCTCCCCTGCCGAGCCGCTCGACCAGCTGGCGCAGCGCTTTGACTACGTCCTGGCCGAGGCGGATGGCAGCAAGCGGCTCCCGCTCAAGGCGCACGCCCCGTGGGAGCCGGTCGTTCCCGCCGGCACGGTCAACGTCATCTGGCTCGTCGGCGCCTCGGGACTCAGCAAGCCCATCAACGAAGCCGTCCACCGCCCCGAGCTCTTTTGCGAGCGTTGCGGCTGCGAGCCCACCGACACTGCCACCCCAGAGCGCGTCGCCATGGTGCTCAATGCCGAGCTGCGGATGCTGAACCTCAACAATGCCCGCATCATGCTCAACCAAGTCGACACGCTTGCCGACCCCACGATGGCCGACCGCTTCGAGGCAGCCCTCGGCCGCCCCGTCGTCGCCAGCAGCCTCAAATAGCCGGCCCCATCTCGTCAGTTGCGGTGAAATACGGACTGTTTGGCCGCCTAACGGCCGCAAACAGTCCGTATTCCACCGCAACTGCGGAGGGGAATCCGGTGATCTTCCTGTTAGCGGGGGACGTAGCGGCCGGGTTGGGCTCCGGTGGGCTCGCCATCGCGCGCCACCAGCACACCGTTGACGTAGACGGCCTTGGCGCGGCCATGTGCCTCAAAGCCCTCGAGCGGCGTGTAGTCCACAGCCTGATGCTGCGTCGCCGCGCTAATGGTCCAGCGTGCCTGGGGATCCCACACGCACACGTCGGCATCGGAGCCCTCGGCAAGACAGCCCTTGCGCGGATACATGCCAAAGACGCGCGCCGGGTTCTCGCTCATCAAGCGGCACAAATCCTCGGGTCCCAGCTGTCCCTCAAAGCTCGTGGCAATCGCGACGGGACGATGCTCCACGCCGGGCCCACCGTTGGGAATCGCGCGGAAATCGTCGCGCCCGCGGTCCTTTTGCCCGTGCAGGTTAAAGCTGCAATGATCGGTCGCAATAGTATCGATCTCGCCGGCCACAAGTGCCTCGCGCAGGGCTGCACGGTCGCCGGCATGGCGCAGCGGCGGGCTCATCACGTACTTGGCACCCGCAAAGCCGTCCTCGCCCTGCTCCAAGTAGCAAGTATCGTCGAGCATCAGATACTGAGGGCAGGTCTCGACATAGATGTTCTTCTGCCCGCGCGCTTTGGCAGCGCGAATGGCCTCGAGCCCCAGCCTGGTCGAAAGGTGCACCACGTTGACCGGAGCGTCCCCGGCCAAGTGCGCCAGATACAGCAGACGGCTCACGGCCTCGGCCTCGCACACATCCGGACGGCTGAGCGCATGGCCCTCGGGCCCGTGGATGCCCTGCTCAAACACGCGCTTCTGCAGCTCATTCACCAGCGTACCGTTCTCGCAATGCACGCACAGGATACCGCCCAGGTGCTTGAGCTCCTCCAGCACCTCGAGTGTCTCGGCATCGTCCAAGCGCAGGTGGTCGTAGGCAAAGTAGGTCTTAAACGACGAAACGCCCGCCTCGCGCATAGCCGTGAGATCGGCGCGGTTGCGCTCATTCCACTCGGCGAGTGCCATATGAAAAGCGTAGTTTGCCGTGCAGGTGCCGTCGGCGCGGTGGTGCCACTCGGCAAGGGCATCGGGCATGGTCACGCCGCGGTCGGCCGTGGCGTAGTCCACGATGGTCGTCGTACCGCCGCAGGCAGCCGCACGCGTGCCGGTTTCAAAGCTATCGGCTGTCCAATCCATGCCAGTCCAGCACTGCATGTGCGTGTGGCCGTCGATAAAGCCGGGAAACACCCAGCAGCCCGCGGCGTCCTCGACGGTATCGCCCTCGGCCGGTTCAATCGCCGCGGCAATCCGCACGATCTTGTCGCCCTCCATGGCAAGATCGGCGCGGCGAAGCCCCTGGGGCGTCACGAGCGCGCCGTTTTTGATGATGATCATGTTGCTCCTTATTGATTAATACAGTTGGCCACGCGATCAAAATACGAGCAGGCGGCAATATGCTCCGTTATGCGTCGCTGTCCCTTGACGGTGTCGACGTCCCACAGCTCGTAGGCACGCGCCTCGACCAGCGCAACGTCGACGCGACCTTTGAGAATCGAGCCCCCGCCGTCCTTGCCCTCAAGACACATAAGTGCATCGAACAGTTCCGCCGGAAAGAGCACCGGGCTCGAAGGCTCACCGTTGCACGCAAGACGCACCGGATGCTTGCGGCCACGCTCGTCAAATGCGCGAACCATGGCATCAAAAGAATCCGAACTCACGAGCGGCTGGTCGCCCGGCAAAAAGAGGCAACCTTTCCAGTTGCGTTCGACTCCCCATGAAAGGCCCGCACGGACGCTTTCGCTGCGCAGCCCGCCATCGTGCAGCACGCACGGGCAATGCTTGTCCTCGCAAATCTGGGCGACCTCGGGCCAACGCGTCGAAACCACGACGTCAAAGCCCCGGGGAACCGAATCGATGGTCCGGGCAATCAGCGGCTCGCCATAGATATCGGCAAGCATCTTGTTAGAGCCAAACCGCTTGCCCTCGCCCGAAGCCATAATGACGCATCCAAGTTTCATGGTGATACCCCCCCTGAAACCATCGTACCCATAACTCGCGCCGCGGGCATCCACATCGAAAGCGCTTATCCTGCACGCCCGCGATGCAAAAAGGGGGGCACCCCGCCGGTTGGCAGAGCGCCCCCTTTACATGGCTTACCTCAACCCGGCTTTAGACCTGGAGCCAACGGGCGGTGTTGCGCTCGTCGAGGGCCTTGAGGGTAGCGGCGGGATCGGCAACCTTCTGCAGGAACATCATGGCAGCGATGGCGTACGGCTTGTAGCTGGCCTCCTTGTACATGCCCACGCGGTGCATGTCGAAGACGTCGGCGTTGACCTCGCCGTGCTCGCAGGAGACACCGGAGATGTCGGCGGGCAGCGGGTGCATAAAGATGGTGTCCTGGCCGTTGGCAGTCTTCTCCATGAGCTCGGTCGTGGAGCACCAGTCCTGATGGGTAGCGTTCTGGGCGAGCAGCTCCTTCTCGAGCGCTGCGATGCCGGCGTCGTCGCCCTCAGCGTACAGGTTGGTACGCTTCTCCATGGCGGCAAACGGAGCCCAGCTCTTGGGGATCACGATGTCGGCGCCCTCGAAGGCCTCGGCCATGGTGTTGACCTGCTTAAAGGTGGTGCCGGACTCGGCGGCATAGCCCTTGGCGCGCTCGACGACCTCGGGCATGAGGTCGTAGCCCTCGGGGTGGGCCAGGGTGACGTCCATGCCAAAGCGGGGCAGCAGGCTGATCAGCGACTGCGGGCAGGACAGCGGCTTGCCGTAAGAGGGCGAATAGGCCCAGGTAACGGCAACCTTCTTGCCCTTGAGGTTCTCGAGGCCGCCAAACTCGTTGATGAGGTAGAGCATGTCGGCAGAGGACTGCGTGGGGTGATCGGAGTCGGACTGCAGGGAGATGAGCGTGGGACGGTGATCCAGAACGCCGTCCTCGTAAGCCTGCTGGACAGACTCGGAGACCTCGGCCATGTAGGCGTCGCCCTTGCCGATGTACATGTCGTCGCGGATGCCGATGACGTCGGCCATGAAGGAGATCATGGTAGCGGTCTCGCGGACGGTCTCGCCGTGGGCGATCTGGGACTTCTTCTCGTCCAGGTCCTGCAGCTCAAGGCCGAGCAGGTTGGCGGCCTTAGAGAAGGAGAAGCGCGTACGGGTGGAGTTGTCGCGGAACAGGGAGACGGCCAGGCCCGAGTCGAAGATCTTGGACGAAACGTTGTTCTCACGCAGCTCGCGCAGGGCGTCGGCGACGATGTAGAGAGCCTTGAGCTCATCGGTGGTCTTGTCCCAGGTGTGCAGGAAGTCGCTGCCGTACATGTCCTTAAAATCGAGGCCGTTCAGCTGCTCGACGAGCTCGGTAAACTTAGCGTCCATGGAAATGTCCTTTCTAAAGATGAAACGATCGCAATGAGTAGATGTGCTCCGGCATGCGCGTGTGGCTAGAACATGCAGAGCACCATGACGAGGACCCGCCACCGTTGAGGAAGCATGGGAGATAACGACCGCGGGCCCCAAGTCAACAGGGGGGTGCCGGGGACACGAGCAGCCCCCGGCTCAACAAAATCGAGGAATGGGACTAATCGATCTTGTTGTTGGTCAGACCGGCGCGGAACACGGTGGCGTCGCCATCGGCCTTGCTCGGATCGTAGAGGTTCAGGGCAGCCACGTACATGGCAGCAGCGGTGACCAGGTCGTCCTTGTAGGTGACCTCGTTGGGAGCGTGAGCCTGAGACTCGGCACCCGGGCCAAAGCCCACGCAGGGGATACCGTAGCGGCCCTGGATGGAGACGCAGTTCGTGGAGAAGGTCCACTTGTCGCACAGCGGGCGACCGGTGCGCTTGTCCATGCTGGGCTCGCAGCCGATGCGCTCGTCACCAAACATGGCCTTGTGGGCGTCGACGAGGGCCTTGACGTGCGGAGCGGTCTCCTTGTTGATCCACGTGGGGAAGTAAGCCTCGGTCTCGTAAACCTCGCCGGTCCAGGACGGACGGTCGTACATGTACATGGAGACCTTCACGTCGTCGCCGTACTTCTTGGCAGCCGGCAGGTTGCGGATCTCGTCCAGGCAGGACTCCCAGGTCTCGCCGGCGGTCATGCGACGGTCGATGGAGATGGCGCAGGAGTCAGCGACAGCGCAGCGGCTGGGGCTGGTGTAGAAGATCTGGCTGACGGTGCAGGTGCCACGGCCCAGGAAGCGAGCATCCTCGTAGTGCTCGGGGTTGTACTTGGAGTCGAGCATCTTGACGAGGCCCTTGATGTCGGTCGACTCGTCGCAGCCGTTGTTGTTGAGGGCGCGGACGTCGGCGATGATGTCGGCCATCTTGTAGATGGCGTTGTCGCCGCGGTCGGGAGCGGAGCCGTGGCAGGAGGTGCCGTGAACGTCGACGCGGATCTCCATGCGGCCGCGGTGACCGCGGTAGATGCCGCCGTCGGTAGGCTCGGTGGAAATGACGAACTCGGGCTTAATGCCGTCCTTGTTGTAGATGTACTGCCAGCACATACCGTCGCAGTCCTCTTCCTGGACGGTGCCGACGACCATGATCTTATAGCCCTCGGGGATGAGGCCCATGTCCTTCATCATCTTGGCAGCGTAGGTAGCGGAAGCCATGCCGCCCTCCTGGTCAGAGCCACCGCGGCCGTAGATGATCTCGTCGGTCTCGTAGCCCTCGTAGGGATCGGCATCCCAGTTCTCGATGTTGCCGATGCCGACGGTGTCGATGTGGGAGTCGATGGCGATGATCTTGTCGCCCTCGCCCATAAAGCCCATAACGTTGCCCAGGCCGTCGACCTTGACCTCGTCATAGCCAAGGCTCTCCATCTCGGCCTTGATGCAGGCGACAACCTCGCCCTCCTCGCAAGACTCAGAGGGATGCGAGATCATAGCGCGCAGGAAGCGAGTCATATCAGCACGATGAGACTCAGCAGCAGCCTTGATAGCGTCGAAATCGAGTTCTTTAGCCATTGTTCATAACCTTTCAAACGAAGGAATCTACCTGTGAGGTGGCGGAGCGATACCTATTTACTCCGCCCCAACGATTAGCAAGTGGGGTATTCGCCTTCCCAGACGATGCGACGGTACTGATCCGGATCCGTGTCGCCCTCGGTGGAGAAGCAGAGCACGGAGCTCGTCTTGTCCAGGCCGATGAGCTCCTTGAGCTCGGCGTACTCGGGATCGAGCATGAGGGTCTCGACCAGGCCGGTGGTCACAGCGCCGGACTCGCCGGAGATGACGCGCGGGTCGCCCTTCTCGGGAGCGCCCAGGGTGCGCATGCCGCGAGCGGTGACCCAGTCGGGGCAGGACACAAAGGCAGTGACGTGGTTGCGCAGGATATCCCAGCCCAGGATGTTGGGCTCGCCGCAGCACAGGCCGGCCATGATGGAGGGCATGTCGCCGTCCACGATGCGCGGGTCGCCGTCGCCGGCGGCAGCGCCCTTGTACAGGCAGGCGGCAGGAGCGCACTCGACCACGACAAAGGTGGGCGGGTTATCGGGATACAGATTGGTGAAGTAGCCCACCACGGCGCCGGCGAGCGAACCCACGCCAGCCTGGACAAACACGTGCGTCGGGCGGTTGATGGCCATCTCGCGCAGCTGCTCGGCAGCCTCGGAAGCCATGGTGCCGTAGCCCTCCATGATCCAGGACGGGATCTTCTCGTAGCCCTCCCAGGCGGTGTCCTGAACGATGACGCCGCGCTCGCAGGCGTCGGCCTCGGCGGCGGCCATGCGCACGCACTCGTCGTAGTTGACCTCTTCGATGGTCACCGTTGCGCCCTCGGCGGCGATGTTATCGAAGCGGGGCTTAGTGGAACCCTTGGGCATGTGAACGACGGCCTTCTGGCCCAGCTTGTTGGCAGCCCATGCCACGCCGCGGCCATGGTTACCGTCGGTGGCGGTAAAGAAGGTGGCCTGGCCAAAGTCCTCGGCCAGCTGATCGGAGGTCAGGTAATCGAAGGTGCAGTCGGCAACGTCCTTGCCGGTCTCGTCGGCAATGTAGTTGGCCATGGCAAACGAGCCGCCCAGGACCTTAAAGGCGTTGAGGCCAAAGCGATAGCTCTCGTCCTTAACGCACAGGTTGGACAGACCCAAGCGCGCAGCCTGACCGTCCAGGCGGGCAAGCGGGGTGACGGTATATTGAGGGAACGACTGGTGGAAGGCGCGGGCCTTCTTCACGTGGTCGAGGCTCATGATTCCCAAGTGCTTGTCATCGCTCTTGGGCATCGTGTTGCCCGCCCACTGGATCTTATCGGCCATACGGTGAACTCCTTAAGTCCTCTCTTGCCGGCCCCCGCATACGCGTTTCAGCCCATTCCCATTCATGCGACTGAACTTTTATGTGGATGCCAAACAAAAAGTTTGTTAGCACTGTTCTATCACACTTTTTGATTGGCATACCTAACGAATTGTTTGTTGCCGTAATCGGTAC
Organism: Collinsella sp.; assembly: GCA_014871665.1. Lineage (GTDB taxonomy): Bacteria > Actinomycetota > Coriobacteriia > Coriobacteriales > Coriobacteriaceae > Collinsella. The sequence continues at coordinate 17,172 of WGSL01000001.1, forward strand.
CTTTTCGCCGCCGAACGGTCACACAACGCAGCGACGCTTTCGTTATTTGCGAACAGGTGTGGTTTATGGCACAGTGAGCCCAAACTAATTTTTAGGAAGGTACCCATGACCCCCGCACAGATTGAGTTTTACAAGCGCCTCGCACACGGCCTGGCGCTCCAATTTGGCCCCAACTGCGAAGTCGTCGTCCACGATCTGGAGACCGAGGACGTGGACCACTCCATCGTAGTGATCGAAAACGGCCACGTCAGCGGGCGCAAACTGGGTGACGGCCCCAGCCATATCGTGTTTGAGTCCATGCACGAGGGCGCCACCGACGTACACGACCGCGAGCCGTACCTCACTAAAACCACCGACGGTAAGCTGCTCAAATCGTCGACGATCTTTATCCGCAACGACGAGGGCAAGCCCGTCGGCATTTTGGGCATCAACTTTGACATTACGCTTATGAAGGCATTTGAGCGCTCGCTCGACGCTTTTACCGGCACCGGCGGCACGGGCTATACCGAGCCCGAGCCCATTACCAAGAACATCGGCGACCTGCTCGAGGACCTGCTGCACGAGTGCGAGCAGTTTGTGGGCAAGCCCGCGGCGCTCATGACCAAAGACGAGCGCATTCGTGCCATTGGCTACCTCGACCGTCGCGGTGCCTTCCTCATTTCCAAGTCGAGTGAGCGCGCCTGCGAGTTCTTTGGCATCTCCAAGTACAGCTTCTATAGCTACCTCAATGAGGCCAAGGCGGCGGCCGGCGACAAGTAGGCACTCGCCTGGATTGCCCCTCCCTTTTTGGGCGCGAGTTCTGGAAAGCACGAATCCGAGACCGAGCCGCTTGGGAAGTTCCATATAATCGATGTCATTAGTATTTCGAAAGGATGGGACAGAATGGCGTTGAGCAAGGCATCATGCACCGGTCGCGGATTGATTCCGGCAATTGGTGGACATGTGCACCGCATGTTCGATGAGGGTGAAGACGACCTGTTTTCGCTGAGCCTTGACGACGTGATGGATGATCGCCCGTGGACCGCCGACGAACTCATGGGCGGCGGCGGGGCTCGCCCGTCAAGCCCCAATCCCGCACTTGCGCCTGAGCCCGTATCTGCGCCGACTCCTGCGCAGTCGCCTGTTTCGACGCCCGCGCCTACGCCCGCACCCACTTCGGCGCCCACGCCCGCTCCCCGCCCCGCAAGCGACCCGTCCGAGACGGCGGCATTTCTCGCAGCAGCGACGCAGGGCAAATCGGCCGACAGCACCGTTATGTACAGCGCCCAGCAGTTGCCTGTTCCTGCGGCACGCAAGCCTCCGGTCGCAAGGCTCGATGAGCCCGTTGCCCATCAGGTTGCCTACGATTCCTGGGCTGCAACCGATCTGGATGAGACCTCTACCGGCATGCCGGCGCTCGATGTTCCAGTTAACCCGCTTTTTGCCGCCAACACGAGCGCCGCGGACTATGAGGGCGGTGCGGCATATTCCGGTTATTCCGATGGCTATGCTGGCACCGGTCGCATCGAGACCGAGGATTATGGCACCGCATCGAGCGATTATCTCAACGATCCGTACGCCGCCACGCCTGCACCGGAATGTGACCCGGAGGCCGCGTCCGCGCCGGCGTATACCAAAAGCACGGGCGAAGAGCGCTTCGCCGATTATTACGCCGAGGAAAAGGCGCTGCGTTTCTCGGAATTTCCGCAGGCAGTCAAGGTTGCCTTTATCGCCATTATCATTGCCCTGCTCGGTGTCATTGCGTTTGAGGGGTTCCAGCTGTTCCGCGGCCCCACCCAAGCGGAGTCGGAGACCCAGCAAAAAGAGGACGACAACCAGTACCTGGACATCAACACCCTCAAGGGCGACCCCAACGACGGAGACGACGAGTAGCGAGGGCTGAAGACGGCCGCGGAATCCCGCATCCAGCACCGCCTTCTAAGTGCTGTTTTGTCATCCAGCTACACTTTTCCGAAGTTTTAAGGTGCCTATCTCGACACTTTTCCGTACTTTTACACGGCTGATTTCGACACTTTTCCGGATGGAAGCCGAATAATCACTTGGGAAACCAACGCCATCCGCGCGTCATTTCGCGGATGGCGCTTGATTTCTGTCCGTACACGTTGATAGACCCCATCGTGCCCGCAAGGAGCGGGCGCGTTTTATCCAGAGTCGGGGTAGAGAGTTGGCTCCACGATCCCGACGCCAACCGGCCAAGAGGCACGGTGGCCCTGCCAATATCGATGAAAGGAGTCCGTATGGACAATTTCTCCGTGCGCAGTGAGCGCAACTTCCACAACCTGGCAGCCAAGCCAAAACGAATGCATCTTCTGGACAAGCAGAACGGCTACGCCTCGGCCATGGTCAAGAGCAGCCTCTCCCACCAGATGCGCTTCACGGTGCAAAAGCTCGAGAAAGAGTTCTGCGTTGCCGGCGACCCGCATGTGTTGCAGATCAAACTGTCCGGAGACGATTCGCGTGAGCCGTCTAGCTGGGAGCGGTTTGCCGATGGCGCGTGCGTTGCGGGCGGGTCGGGCATCTTTGCCCGCGAGTGCTTCTGCGAGGGCGCCGAGGTATTCCTGGATCTGTGCCGCGACGCCGTACGCGCGGCCGAGCTGCACCAGTGGAGTCAGAGGGAGTACGAGCTGTTGAGCGCCGCGCGTGGGGTTGCGGGGATGTAGGCAGACGCAGGCGGCGTGCAGCCGTTGCACGCCGCCGCTCAGGCCACGCGATGTCAAAAGACTGACACTTGTGTATGCCTTTTGACAGTCCGAAAGCGCTAGCGAAGTTCATCGATGCCGCGGCTAGATGCGCAGCAGTAAAGAGATGCTGAATACAAATCGCACCCATCTCCAATGGATCCAACACGTCAAAATAAGCACAGATACCCGAGCGCTTATGCTACATGGAAGCACAGAGAGGCCCGCGTTCCGAACCACCACAGCTCGGAACGCGGGCCCCAGCAACTAATTCTTTTCGGATAATCCCAATCCAGTAATCTCCTGATAGCGCCGCTTCAACGTATACGCATCGGGAAGCCTAGAGATCCTCTGATGAATCAACTCATTAAAATCCGCCAGATTTCCGATTACGACATCGATGCCGCCAGCAGCGTTGAGCAAATCGACGTACGTCATAAAGCGAAACTCGAACGGAATGCCCTCGATTTCCTTTGTGCATCCATCATGAAAGTCAATCAGTCTCGAAACGTCATGGGCAACGTACGTGACTCTAACGGTCATGTCGTAGGGTTCGTTGCGCAACTTCGCCTCGTGCTCGTGGTAGCGCACAGTTTCATGCAGGGAGTTAATGTGCGCCTGAATGTACTCATCCCGCAGACCGCCACCGTGTGCCTCATAGGCCTCGATATGTGCACGATTTGAAAGGTCCAAGTATTCAACATCGCCATATTTGCGCCCCGAAGCGTTCGTCTCGTTCACGGAAGAGCCGAGACCCCTTGCGAACCAGCCCTCTTCCGGATGAATGCAGCGGGTAAGGAAATCTACCAGCCTCTGATCGAGAACGCCCTTGGTTAAACTGTTTGAGATCCCCACGCGCTTGACAAAAGCCTTGATGGAATCGACGCCGATCGGCTCCAAAGGCGTCTTCGTTTGACGAGAATCGGCAATGAGAATCAAATAACAACGAATAATGTGAGCAACGCGTCTTCTCGTCGTGTAGGGCAACTCTGCCAGAATGCTAAAGACATCGGCAAGCAGAATCGAGCCGTTCCCAGTCTGCCGGGAGAGTTTCGTTTCGGCCCATGCTTCGTCAAGTGAATAGACGGACTTGGCGTTGTTGAGGTATGGATTCTCCTGAGTGGGATGATACATGGAGTTCCAAAGCGCCTTTACATTGCTCGAACGGGGCGTGCATTCGTAAATCGCCCTGCCGGGGAATCTGTCAACCATCTCAAGCGTAAGCAACTCAAAGTAGAGCATAAACTGGTACGGCTCAAAAGGAATGAGGCCCAAGTCGATAACATCGTCGGCAAGCGTATCGCATCTCGAGAACGATCCGAGAAGGCCTCGGAAAGTTTCTCCAGCGACGTCAGGTTCGATATCACCAAACAGGGCGGCGACGTCTGAAACGTCAGTTTCATGTATTCCGGCTATCCTCTCAGAGCCGAAGGGCGGGTCAATACCGATAGAACTGATTACAGCATTGATGGCGTCGAAAGTTGCGGCAGGAACGTTAAGAATGCCTCTAATCCTATCGAGACCGAGGTGTTGCTCCACGACAAGGGTACGAATGAGCGGAGCACAGCCAATCAAAGCGATTGCATGACTCCTTGCCATGAACTGCTTCTCCTCGAGTTTTTCTTCGAGCTTGAAGTAGCCGTTCGCGAGCTCTTCCATTCCATGGTCGACGCCAACCGCGGCGCTAATGACGTCCTTCAATTCCTTTGAGGGACTATCGTAGTTCTCAAGCCAAAAGCTCCACATCTCGCCGAAGCGATCGGAGATCTCTTCGGCGGGAATCCTGGATTCCTCAGGGCCATTCTCGTAATAGTCCGCAACCTGAATCGCGGCGCTTTCCATCGAGTTCGGATCTATAGGCAGGGACGCCGCCAGAAGCGCTTCGCATATTTCAGAAATGTTTGCACTGCTACTCATTTACACGCTCCCATAAAGGTTGAGGCTCATAAGCGATAAGGCCATCAAGATCGTCGCTTACCGCACTGAAGGTTAATCCGCAGGCACAAAGCACTTGAGAAAGCTCAGAGACAGTTATGCGCTTGGAGCCGCTTTCCAGTTTCGAAATCGACGCTTGCTGGCATCCCGTTGCCTCAGCGAGCGCCGCCTGTGACATCCCGGAGCGTCTCCGCCATTTAGCGATAAGTCTCCCGAGAGAAAGATTGAAGTCTTCCATAAACGCCCCCTTCCGGCAGCAACCCATGCTTGTATATGATATCATCTCATGAGCTCATTCCATATTGGAATGAGCTCTACTATTCAGGAGGATTGCTTTAATGAAGCGTTTCGTCAGCCTTTATTCGGGAGCGGGCGGTCTCGACCTCGGCTTCATCGCCGCCGGGTTCACCCCCGTATTTGCGAACGATATCAACCCGGACGCCATGAAAACCTACGCTGCCGCGATGGACGCGATCTCGAAGAAGACCGGCAAAACACTGAGCCACAGGATAGTCACGGGAGATATTAGGGAAGTTGAGGAACTGCCCGGAAGGGGTTCGGCGGAGCTAGTCATTGGAGGACCGCCCTGTCAGGGCTTCTCGGTCGCGGGGAAGATGGACCCGAACGACCCCCGCTCGCGTCACGTCTTCGACTTCCTCGGCATGGTCGAGAGGGTCCAGCCCCAAGCGTTCGTGATGGAGAACGTCAAGGCACTCGCCAAGAACAAACGCTGGGCTGGAACTATTGCCGACATCCGCAAGAAGGCGGAAGAGATTGGCTACAAAACCAACCTTGAGGTGCTGAACAGTGCCAATTACGGCGTCCCGCAGACCAGAGAGCGCATGTTCCTTGTCGGGATCAAGGACCCCTGCATCGAGTACAACTACCCGCAGCCGACAGTCAAGGAATGGGTGGGTGTGGCCGACGCCCTGCGCGGGCTGCCTCCTCTCGGCGAGCCGGGCAATGATCAGACTTGCAAGGCGAAGGTAACTACGGCAAAAAGCCCCGTGCTCCGCCCGTCGCCGTTTGCAGGCATGCTGTTCAACGGCCAAGGCCGCCCGATGGACATGGACAAGCCCGCGCCGACGCTTCCCGCCTCAATGGGCGGGAACAGAACGCCGATTGTCGATCAAGAGACGCTCGAAACCGGAGCGACCCAATGGGTCGAGAAATACCACGAAGAGCTTCAGAAAGGCGGGAAAGTAGCCGATAGCGTTCCTCCTCGCCTTCGCCGCATCTCGGTCCAGGAAGCCGCCACCATACAGACCTTCCCGAGGGATATGCCTTGGTATGGTTCGCAATGCTCCCGCTATCGGCAAATTGGAAACGCCGTTCCTCCCAAGATGGCCTTTGCGGTTGCGCAATCTGTCGCAGAAGCCCTTGGCATGGATATAGACGCAAACCCCTCTCTGCTTGACGAGCTAGGTTAGACAATAAGGGCCCGCAATGTGGCTACCGCCCCAAAACTTTGCCGAGGGTTTCATCCAAGCTCTCCCGCTCGAGGTCTGCAAGGTCCAGTCGATAACTCAAATCGCGAATGCGATCCGGAACGTCCTTGAGAAAGTTGTTAGTCCTGGCAGAATAGCATCGTATATCACGAACAAGATAAGCAGTTTTTAGCCCCTTTTCATCTGCCCTGAGAAGCTGCTACAGGTTTATGAAGCCGGTCGTTCAACAACATGTCCCGCAAAAGAGCATACGGCCTTTAATTTGCATCAGATTCTAAACGTCACGCATGAGAAATCAGCGAGGCCCCAAGTTAAAGCGAGAGCCGAACTCACTCACGGCACGCTACAGCCGTGAACCCTCCAAGCCAGCCAGCCGTTCAGATGTTCCAAATGATATACAGCTTGAAACCTGGCGACTTGAATCGAAGGTCATTCCTGGGACTATCGGTAGGCAGCCTATCTGCATGCGTTGATCTATCAAATTGGCCTTGATGCCAAGGTATATCCAACACTCGACCACCGTTCTCAGCACATCTCCTTACCTCCCCTCCAACTTCAGCTGCAGCAGCAGATCACTCAGCTCAGGGCACTTGCTGGAAAGGCGTGTTTGAACGCACTCGCCCATCCCCCATCGCTGGCGGATCTCCTGGGCGTGCGGACTCACGTGATAGTCCCCGTTCATCACTTGTTTGAGTAGTTTGGCGGTCACGCGGGCATCGGCTAGGGCACTGTGGGCGTGGCACGTCGACTCGTCGAACTCGATGTCAAACCACGTTGCCGCGTCACCCAAAGAGACGCACCCGTGGCTGCCCACGTCCATGATCGAGGTATAAAACGCCCGCAGGTCGGCCCAGTCCGTAGGAAAGCCAGCAAGGCTGACGTGCTTCGTCCACTAATCGTCCTCGAACCGCCACTAGTCCGTCCCGTCCCAGCAGGCCGCTCAACGGTGAGATAATGCCCACGACTATCAACGTAAGCAAGGAGCACGCTATGGCAGACAACGAGACCAAACCCTCGGCGGATGACGGCCGAGAGGAACTCGTGGCAAAACAACTCGCATCCACCAAAATCCACCTCGCGCTCACTCAGGAGCGGGCGGACGTCTCCGGCGCCATCAAGCTCCCGCTCGAACGAGTCCCCCAGCTCGGCATAGCGCTCGCCTCACTTCCCTCGACATTCCGCACCGTCACCAATACGGTGAGTGTGCCTATGCTGCTCCGGCCAACCGACAAGTTTGGCAATCCGCTTGACCCATCGATACTTCAATCGTTCAAGGACGGCAGCGGCCTCATGGGGTCCTACCGCGATGCGGCCAAGGGTTTCGGGCAGGCGCGCCTCCACGTAGTCGAGGGCGACATCGCCACAAGCGTCACGCAGGTGCCTTACGATCCAATGTCGTTGTTCATGGCAGCCGCAATCGCGCAGATAAACCAAAAGCTCGACTCCATCCAGGAGTCCGTCGACGAAATGTTCGAGTACATGCGTCAGCGCGACAAGGCCAACATGCGTGGCGATCTCAAGACGCTCGCAGATATCCTCAACGGTTACAGCTTCAACTGCGGCGACGCCACCTACATGGCCAACGCCCATATGAAGGTGCTCGACATCGAGCACGCGTCCACGCGTGACATGGAACTCTTCCGCTCGCAGGCGCAGGCGGACCTGAAAAAGAAAGGGTTCATCGAGGTGCGAGACGACGTGAAAAGGCGTCTCGACCAGGTTCTCGACTATCTCAAGGACTACCAGCTCGCCACCTATATCCACGCGTTCTCGCTGTTCCTCGAGCCCATGCTCACCCAGAACTTCGAGCCCGCAAAGCTCGCAGACACTGCCGCAAAAATCGAAGCGGACTCGCTTGCGTACCGCGAGCTCTACACCGAGTGTTACGACGCACTCGAGGCAAGCGCTGCCGACACTATCGACGTGGCACTTCTGGGCGGCATCGCGTCCGCTGGCAAGATGCTCGGTCGCGTCATCGCGGCGACGCCCATCGGCGAGTTCACGCCCATAGACGAGGCGCTTGAGGGTGCAGGAGAGGACATCGGCAGGTTCAACGACGAGCAATCCGAGAAACTCATCGAGAAGCTCCACCAGGCAAAGACGCCCGACGTCGCGCCGTTCAGGCAGAGCATAATGGAGATCGACACCCTCTACAACCGCCCCACGCAAATCGCCGTGGACGCCGAGAACGTCTACATCCTGCCTGCCGAGCAGCAGGAAGAGTAGCGATACACGACAGGCACGCGCCACGCAGACAGCTAACGCCCCCTATCTCCCCTCCGCCTTCAGCTTCAGCAGCAGATCGCTCAGCTCGGGGCACTTGCTGGAAAGGCGTGTCTGGGCTCGCTCGCCCATCCCCCACCGCTGGCGGACTTCCTGGGCACGCGGGCTCACGTGGTAGCCCCCGTCCATTACCTGCTTGAGCAACTTAGCGGTCACGCGCGCATCGGCTAGGGCGCTGTGGGCGTGACCCGTCGACTCGTCGAACTCGATGCCAAACCACGTTGCCGCGTCACTCAAAGAGACACACCCGTGGCTGCCCACGTCCATGATCGAGGTGTAAAACGCCTGCAGGTCGGCCCAGTCCGTAGGAAATGCGGAAAGGTCGATGTGCTTTGCCTGGCACTCGGTCAAAAGCTGTCGACGATCCGCCCCACTCCAACAAACCACCTGGGCGGAGTAGCGACCGATCCAATCGCTGAGCCTTTTGATCACCACATAGAGCGGATCGGCCATCGCGGTGTCCACAGCCGATATCCCCGTAAGCTCGCGGACGGGATACGCAACGCCTTCGGTAAATTCTGTCTGCACAAACTGCGAGAACTCACCCATAACGTTGCCGTGGTAATCGAGCTTGACGGCGCCGGCCTCAATAATCTCATTGCGCAGCCCACGGCGCTGGCGCTGCTTTGGCACCGGCGCAAACTCAAAGTCCAGCACAATCTGGCGCGCAAAGTTCGTCGTATCGATAGCCGAGATACACGGCGTCTTTTCAGCTGACACGGTTAGGGCCTTTCTCCGTTGCCTGCCGCTTGCTACATAGGCGGCTACATTGCCGTAAGGATAGGCGCCCGCACGGACATGAAAGCGGGACGCAATGCCATGCGCCAGGCACTCGCCACACAGACGGCCCCAAGGGAGTCGCCCGCTCTATTCAAATGCATGAAAAAGATTTAGGCCCGGTGACTTGAATCAGCGGTCATCCCGGGCCCATCAGAGCTCGTAGAGCTCTTGGTTGCTTTGGTCTCGCTCTTCACGGCGCTTATCGAACTTTCCGAGGCACTCAAGCAGCATTCGAAGCATAACAAGTCGCTGCCATTAAGGCACTGACCTCTTGACCAAGCAACGGCGCTGCCCAGCTATCACCCTTGGGCTGCCGTCAACTTTATTCTATCCGCGAGCATCTGGTTTACCAAATGGATTTTCGGTAAAGGAAGCACGGCACGCCCGCAAAACCACTACGCCCCAAGTGCCGCCATGGGAATCACCGCCACGCCGTCGTCGCGTGTGTAGGCAATGCTCCCCTTTCCAACCACGACCGCCAAAAACGCCGGCGCGGCATTCTGGGCGGCAGGATTGGAGAGCACTTTCCTCTCCAGCGCCTTGAGATTTCTCGCTCCATCGTCTGCTTTCGCATCACTCAGCTTGACCTCGATGGCTCCCCAGCGCCCGTCGTGCTCAACGATCAGATCGACCTCAAGGCCCTTCTCATCTCGGAAATAATGGACACTGTTGTCGACACCGCCGTAGGTGGAAAGGAACACGCGCACGTCGCGCAGGACGAGATTCTCAAAGAGCATCCCCAGCGTTTGCATATCGCCAAGCAGCCGCTCAGGGGTAGCCCCCAGCAACGCCGCCGCAAGTGACGGGTCACAGAAGTAGCGCTTGGGGCGCACGCGAACGCGGGCCTTCGAGCGCATGGGCGGCTCCCATCCGCACAGGTCCTCGGTCAGCTTGAGCCTGTTGAAGAGGTCCAAGTACGCAGCGATGGTCCTCTCGTCGGGGCCCGCCTCACCGTACGAGGCGTCCTTTACGAGCGTCTTGTACGTGACAGCCTGGCTCTCGTTCATGGCAAGAGCTCGCAAAAGGCCGTGTGCAAGCTCGGGCGACATGCCCTCGTCCAGCACGTTGACGTCGAGCACCGAGTGCACGTACTGGCTTGCCGTCTCTCGCGCAAGATCTTCCGAAAGCCCAAGATTTGCAGGCCAACCGCCCCTGCAGCACCAGCGGGCGACGTCATCCACCGTGCTCTCGCGACGCTGAGGGGCAAAATCCTCGCCCTTAAAGAGGCTTGCCAGTGACACGAGCGGCTCGCCGTCGCCCGACTCACACAGGGCCATGGGGCGCATTGACAGACGGGCGATCCTACCCGTGCCGGAATGACGAACATGGCTGCGCTCCTCGCTTTTGAGCGCGGTCGAGCCCGTGAGCAAAAGTGTCCCCCGTTCGTTGCCGCTCGCGTCCACGAAACGCCGGGCGGCATCCCAAACCTCGGGAACCTCCTGCCATTCATCGACCAGGTGTGGCGCATCGCCGATGAGCGCCAGGCTTGGGTCGACCTCTGCCGCCGCACGCTGCGCAGGCTCATCGAGCCTGGAGACGCTCGCCGAGCGAGAGAGCGCCGTCCAGGTCTTGCCGCACCATTTGGGGCCGTTGATCTCCACACAGCCAAACGCCCGCATAAGGGTGTCGAGGCGCTCCTCTATGAGCCGGGGCCTATATCCCTTTTGGGTCAATCTCTTTGGTGCATCCATAGACGGCCGTCCCTCTCTATCACGCGATATGCGAAATTACGCCATTCTCAATGCTGATTTTACGCTACTTTCAATGTAGTTTTTACGCCATGACAGATGTAGTTTTTACGCCATTTTCATTGAAGGTTTTACGCTTGGCATCCTTAGCGCGACCCATTCCGAGCATCACATCAGAGCGTGCTTGGTTATCTCCGCTCGCACATCTCGGCAAACGAAATCAGCTTGGCATCTCCCCTGCTCGCCGCAGCTTCCTGACATCCTTGCGTAAAGCCTCGCTTCGAGAAGATCGCATAGCTTTTGTGCTGCCGTCTAAAGAGCTCGCTTCGATGCACGAGCTTTTGCAGCACGTCTTCGCCCACCGGTTCATTGCGCCATTTGCATTCCGCAAACAGCGCAGTGCCCTCGCCATCGTCAACAATCAAGTCGATTTCTTCCTGCGTATGCGTGCGATTATCCGTCCCCCACCAGCGCCCGACACTCGCCGGAACCACATCGAGCTGGCCCGCGCGCGCGAGTTCGTACACGTATTGTCTGCATATAAGCTCAAAGACCGTACCCATGTAATCCGATACGTGTGGCTCAATGCGCTCATACGCCATCTCAGCCATATCGTTTTGAATCAGCCCAATGTTCTGCGGAACAAACTTGTACCAGAACCTAAACATCTGGTCGCTCAGCAGATACACGGCTCGCTTATTACTCGTCTCGTTTAGGGGCAGCTCGCGCTCGACAATCCCAAGCGACGCCAGCTTATCCACATAGCTCTTTACGTTGCTCGCAGGGATTCCCGTAGAGCTCGCAATCTCCGAGATCTTCGAGCGCCCCTGAGCAATTGCTTGCACGATCGCATCATATTGCTCGGGATTGCGGCACTCCTGCAATAGCAAGTTACTCGGCTCCTCAAAGAGATAGCCCGTAGGAGTAAGAAAAAGACGTTTGATGTTGTCCTTGAGCGGTGCGGCAGGATCGACTTTCTCGATATATGCAGGAATGCCACCCGTCATGCCATAGCAAACTGCAGCGTCTTCGCGACCCATGCTCTGCCACAACCCGAGGGTCGTCGTAAAATCGAGCGGCATGATCTTAAACTGGGCCGTACGCCTACCGTATAGTGGGCTCTCGTAGCCCAACACCTGTTCCTCCATAAACGAAAGCGACGACCCGCACAGGATAAGCATGAGCTTGGTCTCTTTGTACAGGTGATCGATCTTGTCTTGCAGCAACGAGCTGATCTCGGGATTCGATTGGGCGAGATAGGGATACTCGTCAATCACGACAACCAAACGTTCCGTGCGAGCCATGGTGGCCAACGCATCGAACGCCTCGTCAAAACTACGAAACGACACACCTGCAGCACCAACCGAACCCGCAAGTATCGCCTGGCTAAAGCCGTGCAGGTTTGCCACTGCATTGGTACGACGAGCTTGAAAGTAAATAGCCTTCTTGCCTTGGATGAACTCTGTGATAAGGCGCGTTTTACCCACACGACGGCGGCCGTAAATCACAGGCATTTCAAAGGAGCCCGTGCCATACAGTCGATTGAGCTCGGACATTTCCGCCGTTCTTCCGATAAACATAGGGCCATCCTTCCTTTACGTTATAGCTAGCTATATTATACCTTCCTATAATATATCTAGTTATAACGTAATTCGCCAAGCGGAGCACGCAAAAGGAGCGGTACACCACCGCACGTGGACCATTCCGAAAAATGTATCCCGTTCTGGAGCCAAAAACTGGGCCGTAGTTTCCGCCAAACATGCCATCCGGAAAGCGTGTCCCGTTCTGAGCCTGAATTCTGGGATGCACTTTCCGCTGAAGCTTCTACCGGAAAATGCATCCCATTCCGAGCGCCCATTCCGGGACACAGCTTCCGCAGATACAAGACGACAATCCGCCGCCTTTATCACATGCCTTCAAATATGCGATCCAGAAACACAAAACAGCAGATAGAATGCTCTTTTTCAAAAAGTACACGTCCCGAAACTTACCAAGACTTCATATCCAGCTACCGTTCACGGTCGCCGATTACCGCCCACCGATTCAAACAAGAAATATGTCGCCAAAAGCAGGTCATCTACCTGCATGGTTAGATTTTGGTCAGCTTTTGGTCAGCTGAGTGGCAAGTTCCAGCTGATACGTTTTTGCTACCCAAAAGGAGGCGGTAGCTCATGACCCATTGCAATGACCAGCTCATCGACCAACTGCTCACTCAAGCCGAACAAGAGGGGCGCTGTCTGATTCCCCTGAGCACGGCGATCCGAAAAGCGCTCCTTCGGCGCACCGGCGGCACGGTTGTCTCGCCCATGCCGGGGTTGTTTGCGCGAAAAACGCGCTGGGATGAACTCAACCGGGCGCAGCGTCATTGCGAGATTATTCGCGCCCTTGCGATCATCCAGCCCGATTGGACGTTCTGCTCGTTTTCGACCGCCTGTCTGCTGGGGCTCGAGGTCTCGTGGCGACACCTGAATGTCGTGCATGTCTGCAGCTCGACAAAGCCGTCGGCTCGCCCGGGCGCACATATCCAGCGGCACCAGATTGAGCCGGCCGGAGCAATACGCAGAGCCGGCATATCGGTAACGCCGCCCATCCAAACGGTCACAGATTGCCTGTTGCAGACCGGTTTTGCCGACGGCATGCCCATTGCCGATTCGACGATCTTAAAGCTCGGCCTTGCGCGGGAACAGCTGATGAAGGCCGTTGAGCAACGAGCGACTGCCCGCAATGGTCGCGCGATTCGCACCGCCCTCACAACGCTTCGATATGCCGACGCCCGCGCCGAGAGCGGCGGGGAATCGGTCGCCCGAGCCGTCATGATCGAGACGGGCTTTGCGCCCGACTGGCTTCAATACGAGCTGACGGACCCCTTCGATTCGGCCAAGCCCATACGAACGGACTTTGCCTGGGAGCGCCAGGCGCGGGAACTCACGCTAGGCGAGCTCGACGGGCTCATCAAATATACCGACCAAACCATGCTGGCCGGACGCACCACCGCCGAAGCGCTCGTTGCCGAACGACAGCGCGAGGCACACCTATCGCTCTACGGTCACCCTCTGTTGCGCTTTACCATGAACGAGGTCCGCTCGGCAGGAATGCTCGCCAAAAAGCTGCAGACGGCAGGCATCCGGCAGACCGTGCTGCCGACATGGCTCAACGAGGTGGACCTGTAGGAGCTGCTAGGCCACGCATCGCTGAATCGCATCCCCCCTATCTGGGCCGCGTTTTCCCAACGGCCATGCCAACGGAAAGCGCGTCCCAGTCTGGACGCTCAAAACGGGATGCACTTTCCGTATGGCGGGCCTAGCGGAAAGCGTGTCCCGGAATCCAGCCTCGGAACGGGACAGGCTTTCCGGTTGAGTCCTTCAGCGGAAACCGCATCCCGGAATAAACGCTCAAACTGGGATGCGCTTTCCAAACGACCGGCCAGCGGAAAACGCATCCCATTCTGAGGCACGATTCCGGGACGCAGTTTCCGCTTGAGGCTTCAACCGGAAAATGCAACCCACGTTGGAGCCAAATTCCGGTACACAGTTTCCGCTCCAAACAAAAGGCCCCGGCTCGCGATGGAGCTGGGGCCAAAGGCGCAGCATGTGCAGTTGGTGTTAAGCGCAAACAGCCCATCAGCAATGGCTGTCCGCACCCTACCCTACCCGCGGCGACGGGCGCGGCTGTAGGGCGTATCCACCATGGGCAGATCGGGACGCAGCTTGCCGTCAAATGCGCGATAGGCGTTCTGTACGGCGGGCGCCGTGGGGATCGTTGCGATCTCGCCGATGCCCTTGCCGCCGTATGCCACGGGCAGCAGCTCGTCCTTCTCCACGTAGATGGCATGGATATCCGGAATCTCGGGCGCACGGAACAACCCGAGCGTACCGTACCTTGCCTGGGGCAGGCAGTCCTTGAGCGGCCAGTCCTCGGTAAGCGCATAGCCCATACCCATGAGCACGCCGCCTTCGATCTGACCCTGGATGGAGATGGGGTTGACCACCTTGCCGGAATCGTGCGCGGCATAGACCTCGCTCACGCGGCCGTCATCATCCAAAATGACCACATGCGTGGCAAAGCCGTAGCAGATGTGGCTCTTGGGGTTGGGAACATCCGCACCCAGCTTGTCGGTCGGCTCCAGGTACACGTAGCCAAACTCGCATCCCTCGAGCGCCTTGATGGCGGCCGCGGGATCCTGAGGATGCATACCCTGGCCGGCGACGAGCTCCTGCGTGTGCAGCTGATAGGCGCGACCGTCGTCGTACTCGATCTTGACGCCGTCGCCATGCGCATTCACGGGAGCGGCGGGCGCAGACTTGCCGGCCTCGATATCAAGCATGGCATCGCGCAGCAGGAAGGCGGCACCGCGCACGGCCTCGCCGGTCACGACCGTTTGACGCGAACCAGACGTGGTGCCGGAGTCGGGAGCGTTCTCGGTGGAGCACTCGCCGTTGGCAATGCAGCGAAGCGGCAGGCCGCATGCCTCGGCAACGTCCTGCAAAAAGACGGTGTTGCAGCCCTGGCCGATGTCGGACGTGGCGGCATAGACCACAGCCACGCCGTCCTCGATGCGAATCTTGCAGCGGCCGGCATCGGGCAGGCCCACGCCCACGCCGGCGTTCTTCATGGCGCAGGCGATACCGGCGTGTCCGGGATGCGCATAGTAGGCATCCTTGACCTCGAGCAGCGTCTCTTTAAGCGCCGTGGAGCAGTCGGCAATCTGGCCGTTGGGCAAAACCTCGCCCGGCTCGATGGCGTTACGGTAGCGGATCTCCCACGGATCCAGGCCGACCTTCTCTGCCAGCAAGTCGATCAGGCTCTCGAGCGCAAACTCGGACTGGCAAACGCCAAAGCCGCGGTACGCGCCGGCGGGCGGGTTGTTGGTGTAGTAGCCATAACCGCGAATGTCGGTGTTCTGGTACTTGTAGGGGCCGACGGCATGCGTGCAGGCGCGCTCGAGCACCGGGCCGCACAGCGACGCGTAGGCGCCGGTATCAAAGTTGATCTCGCAATCCAGACCGGTAAAGTTGCCCTCGGCGTCGCAACCCAGTGTAAAGATACCGTCCATGGCGTGGCGCTTGGGATGGAACGCGAGCGACTCGGCGCGCGTGAGCTTGCACTTCACAGGACGCTGGAACTTATATGCGGCGAGCGCGGCCAGGTGCTGGATGGACACGTCCTCCTTGCCGCCAAAGCCGCCACCCACGAGCATGGTCTCGACGACCACGCGCTCGGGCTCGTTGTCCCAGCCAAACATGTGGGCGCACTCTTTGCGCGTATCGTAGGCGCCCTGGTCGGTCGACTGCACCTTGACGCCGTTCTTGTACGGGAAGGCGACGGCGCACTCGGGCTCCAAGAAGGCATGCTCGGTAAAGGGCGTGGTAAAGCGCTGCGTCACGGTAAACGCGCTTTCGGCCAGCGCCTTGGCGGCATCGCCGCGCGTCACATGGCGGCTCTGGCACACGTTGTCCTTGAGCTCCACCGTGTTGCCAAAGGCAAAGAAGCTGTCGTGCAGGCGCGGGGCGTCGGCAGCCCTGGCCTCGACAATGTTACGCACGGGCTCCAGCGGCTCGTAGTCGATCTTTACGAGCTTCTTGGCCTTCTCGAGCGTCGCCTCGTCCTCGGCGACCACCAGCACGATGGCGTCACCCACGCAGCGGGTGATATCGCCCTGGGCGATCATGACGTCCCAGTCCTGGATAAGGTGGCCGACCTGGTTGACCGGCACGTCCTCGGCGCGCAGGATGCCCACCACGCCGGGCAGGGCCTCGGCCTTGGAGGTATCGATGGAAAGCACACGGGCGCGCGGATACTTGGAGCGCACGGCGCTGGCATAGGTCAGACCCGGCTGATCGAGCTCGTCGATGTCGTCGGGATACTTGCCCTCGCCGAGCACCTTCTTGCGCACGTCGATGCGGAAGGCGCGCTTGCCCACGCCGTAGTCGTTGCCGCGCTCCAGGTCCTCGTCGATCTGCTTTTCGCCGCGGAGCACCGCAGCTGCCAGCGAAATGCCCTCGATGATCTTCTTGTAGCCGGTGCAGCGGCAGACGTTACCGCGAATGGCGTACTTGATCTGCTCCTCGGTGGGCTCGGGGTCCTCGGCGATGAGCGCCGCACCCGCCATGACCATGCCGGGAATGCAAAAACCGCACTGCACGGCGCCCACGGCGCCAAAGGCGTACACAAAGGCCTCGCGCACGTCCTCGGGCAGGCCCTCGACGGTCACGATGTTGCGGCCGGCGGCAAGAGCGGTGGTCAGCACGCACGCCTTGACGGCCGCACCGTCCACATGGATGGTGCAGGTGCCGCAGGCGCCCTCGGAGCAGCCGTCCTTGGCGGAGTGAATGTGCAGGTCGTCGCGCAGATAGCGCAGCAGTGGTTTATTCTCCGTCGTCGTGTGCTCGACACCGTTAACGGTAAAAGTGAATTCCTGTGCCATGGTGATTCCCTTCTACACGCCGGCGGCGATGCCGGTGCGGTCGTGGATGGCGCCATGCGGGCAGACGACGGCGCACATGCCGCACGACAAGCAATCCACGCCGTCGATATGGGCGCAGTTGTCCTCGATGCGGATAGCGCCGGCAGGGCACTTTTTGGCGCACATACCGCAACCGATGCAGCTCGTGTCGCAGACCTTGCGCGCAATGGCACCCTTATCGGTGTTGTTGCAGCGCACCAGAATGTTCTGGTAGCCGGGGACGAAGGCAATCACGCGCTGCGGGCACGCCATGCCGCACAGGCCACAGCCTGTGCACTTGGAGCGATCTACGCGGGCGATGCCATCGACCAGCGCAATGGCGCCGTGGGGGCAGGCCGTGACGCAGGCACCACAGCCAATGCAGCCTTCGCTGCAGCGGGCGTCGCCGCCTGCGGAGGCGCAACCGCTTCCGCAGGCAACGTAGGCCACGTTATGTTGAATGGATTTGGCCATAAGAGACTCGCCTATTTCTTAAGGAGATACGAATAGTTGTCGCGCACAGCCCTGATGGTCAGGCGGACGGCCTCGGGAAGGCCGGTGTTGACGGCATCGACCGAGACGGTGCGGACCGTGCCGGCGACGCGGACCTTAAAGTGGTCCTCGTCCACAGCCAGGAAGCCCTCGTTCTCGGAGTTCTCCATGTCCTGCTCGCTCCAGAACAGGGTGAGCTTGTCCTTGTAGGGACGGCCCTCCTGGTAGGGGCAGAACACAGCGCAGTTGCCGCACTCGTTGCACATGCCGTCGACGTGGACGACCTGATGCTTGGCGAGACCCGGCACCTTAATGGCAACGTTGGCGCGGTTGGGGCACACATCGCAGCAGACCTCGCACACCGAGCCGCAGCCCAGGCAGCGGGTCTTGGTGCAGTTGCGCTTGTCGCGGCACAGCGACCCCTTGCGCTCGTAGCAGGCGTCCTCGCGATCGGCCTGAGCATTCTGGTCGGCGTACTTGTTAAAGTCCACGCCGGCGATGGCACGGGCGACTTCGGCGGCATCGGCAATAGCCTCGACCACGGTGGCAGGACCGCGGCGGCAGTCGCCCGCAGCCCAGACGCCCTCGACGCCGGTGGAGGTGGCGGCAAGGCGGCCGCGACGGTCGTGCTCGACGCCCGCGGCATCGTACAGGCTGGCATCGATGCCCTCGCCCACGGCGCAGATCACCGTGGTGGCGGAAAGCTCGACGGTCTCGCCCGTGGCGACGGGGCTGCGACGGCCGCTTGCATCCGGCTCGCCAAGCTCCATAACGTCGCAGGTCAGCACGGCACCGTTGAGCGCCTTGGGCGCCAGCAGCTCGCAGAACTCAACGCCGTCGGCAAGAGCAAGATCAAGCTCTTCCTCGTCAGCGGGCATCTGCTTCTTGGTGCGGCGGTAGACCAGGCGCACGTTCTTCGCGCCGGCCAGGCGCTTGGCCACGCGGGCCGCGTCCATGGCGGTGTTGCCGGCGCCAATGACCACGACGTCCTCGCCCAGCTCGAGCTTCTCGCCCTTCTTGGCGGCCTCGAGGAACTCCAGCACGTCGAGCTCGGCACCCTCGCCCAGACCCGCAGAGCCGGGCATCCAGGCACCAGTGGCCACGACCACGTCGGTAAAGCCCTGGGCCTTGAGCTCGTCAATGGAATCAACGCGAGCGTTGAGCTGCACCTTGGCGCCAAAGGCCAGGCAGAGCTCGGCATCGTGGGAGATATCGTCGCTCGCGATGCGGAACTCGGGAATCACGTGACGGACCACGCCACCGAGCGAATCGCGGGCCTCAAAGATGGTGACGGGCACGCCGGCGCGCGTCAGGAAGAATGCCGTCGCCAGGCCGGCCGGGCCGCCGCCGATAACGGCAACGTTGCGCTCGCCGTCGTTGGCGATAGCCTGGGCACGCAGCTTGGGTAGCACGGCGGTCATGGCCTCGCGGGCGGCCTTGAGCTTGCTGGCGCGAATCTGGGCGCCCTCGGGCTCGTAGAACGCACGCTCGCAGGCACGACCGCAAGGATGCGGGCAGATGGTGCCGGTGATGAACGGCAGGGCGTTGCGCTCGATGATGATGTTGAGTGCGTCCTCGTAGCGGCCCTCGTCAACAGCCGCCAGATAGGCGGGAATATCCTGCTGGATGGGGCAGCTCGTGCGGCACGGCGTGGTAAAGCAGTCGGAAAGCGGGCTCTTGCCGGCGACCTTGCGGTCGGGCAGCGGGCGCAGCGGCTTCTTGTAGAGCGGGTTGGTGAGCGAGTCGGTCTGGATCGCAGTCACGGCCTCGAGAGAGACGCCCGCGAACGGCTTGCCATCCAGGTCGGTAAACTCGCCAGCCATCTGGCTAAAGCGCTCGTAGCCACCAGGCTTGAGTACGTCGGTCGCCAGGGTGACGGGCCAAATGCCGGCATCGTACAGGGCGCGGATGTTGTAGACCGTAGCACCGCCAGAGTAGCTAATGCGCAGCTTGCCATCGAACTGCTCGGTAATGCGACGGGCGGCCTCGATGGTCAGCGAGAACAGCGAACGGCCGGACATGTACATCTCGGTGGAGGGCAGCTCGTTCCTCGTCACGTCGACGGGGAACGTGTTGGTCAGCTTGACGCCAAACTCCAGGCCGCGCTCGGCACACAGGGCAATCAGACGCTCAAACATGGGCACAGCGTCGACCCACTGCAGATCCTCGCGGAAGTGCGTGTCATCGAAGACGATGTAGTCGAAGCCCAGCTCGTTGAGGCGCTGGCGAGCAAACTCATAGCCCAGCAGCGTGGGGTTGCACTTGATGTAGGTGTTGAGACCCTTCTCGGTAATCAGATAGGTCGCGATGCGCTCGATCTCCGCCGGCGGGCAGCCATGCAGCGTGGACTCGGTAATGGAGTTGGAGACGCGCGCCGGGATGGACTCGACAAACGCGGCATCGACATGCTCAAACTTGTCCAGGTTAGCGAGCGCCCACGTGCGGCACTCGTTCCAAACCTCGGAGCCGCTGGCGTCCTTCATGCCCTCAATGTACGCATCGACCTTGGGGCTCTTGATGCCCTCGAGGTCATAACCCACGGACATGTTGAAGACAAAACCATCCGGGCTGCCCAGGCCGTACTCGCGAGCGATCAGGTGGCAGGCAAACCATGCCTTCACGTACTCGGCAAAGGCCTGCGGAACCTCGAGCTCGGTCGACCACTCGCAGTTGTAGCACTCGTCCTGCGCCACGATGCAGGGCTTGTTCACACACTTGGAGAGCTCCTCGCCGTCCATAACCTGAACGGTCTTGAGCTCAAAGAAGCGGGAACCGGCCACGTAGGATGCCACGATGTTCTGGGCCAGCTGCGTATTGGGACCGGCGGCCGGGCCAAACGGAGTCTCGATGCGCTCGTCAAAAATGGGAAGCGCGCCCTCCTGGTTGGTCGTGACCATCTTGCGCACGCCAAAGACGGCGCCCTGAGTCTTGTGCTCCTCGATGATCCAGTTCATCAGCTGCGAAAACGGGATCGGCCTCATGATGTCGCTCATAATGAGCTCCTCTCTGTAACGCCCGGCGAGACCGCGCGACGGGCGCAAATACGGTGTAGCGCTAGCACAGCGCCGGCGACCCCGCGGAGGCCGCCTATACGCGCGTCGAACGCGGCGAAACATCCGACGCGCGTGAATCTACTTGTAATTAGTAGGTGCGTTCGTTGAGCGTGCTCCAGAGCTTCTTGGACTCAGCCATGGTCCACGCGTTGATCTTGTCCTCATCAATGCCAACGAACTCGCGATCCTTGTACAGGACGCGGCCGTTGATGATGGTGGTGCGGCAGTTTTTGCCCATCATGCCAAAGAGCATGTGACCGTCGATGTTCTCCTCGCTCAGCGGCGTAAAGGGCTTGTAGTCCATAACGATAACGTCGGCGGCAGCGCCGGCCTCGAGCACACCGAGCTTGCGATCGAAGTACTTGCTCGCCATCTTGGCGTTGTTCTCGAACAGCATCGTCATGGCCTCGCACCAGCCCACGTTGGGCATGGCGGCGTTGTGGCGCTGAATGATCAGGAAGACCTTAAGGCTCTCGAGCATATCGTGGGTGTAGGCGTCGGTGCCCATGCACACGGGGATGCCGCGGCGGAAGAACTCGAGCACGGGGGCGCAGCCCACGGCGTTGCCCATATTGGATTCGGGGTTGTTGACGAGCCAGGTGCCGGACTCCTTGACGATATCCATCTCGGCAGGCGTCACGTGGATGCAGTGGCCCAGCATGGTGTCGGGACCCAGCAGGTTGTGCTGCAGCAGGCGCTCGACGGGGCTGATGCCGCCGCGGTTGAGGCGGGAATCCCACACGTCGTTCATGCCCTCGCACACATGGATGTGGAAGCCGGTCAGACCGTTGTTGGCCTCAGCCATCTTATCCATGGTCTCGTCCGAAAGCGTAAAGGTAGCATGTCCGCCAAACATGGCGGCGATCATGTGGTTGTCGTTATCGCGACGCTCCTTGGCGGCCCACTGGGCAAATTCGGCGTTCTCGGCAATGGCCTGGTCGCACTTTTCCTGGCCGCGGCGATCGGAGACCTCGTAGCACAGGCACGAACGCATGCCCAGCTCCTGAGCTGCATCCTTAATGGTAAAAAGGCTTCCCGGAATCTCGCAGAAGCTCGCATGGTGATCGAAGATCGTGGTGACGCCATCACGGATAGAGTCCAAAACCGTGGCATAGGCGCTGGCCTTGGTGCCGTCGAGCGTCAGGTTGTCGTCGATCTTCCACCACTGCTGCTCAAGATTCTCCAGGAAGTTGGTGGGGTTGCAGCCCTTAATGGCGAGGCCGCGGGCCAGACCCGAGTAGATGTGGGTGTGGCAGTTGATGAGTCCGGGCATGATGAGGTTGCCCCGGGCATCGACGTACTCGGCATCCGGGTACTTAGCCTTGAGCTCGCACTCGGGGCCCACTTCGACGATCATATCTCCGTCAATGGCGACCGCACCGTTTGGAATAAACGGGGTCTGAGCGTTGCGGGTAAAGACGGAACCGTTAGCGACCAGAAGCATAAATGCTCCCTTCAACATCAGGGGCGGGGTTTGACACCTCTGACATGGCGGAGTGCGAAGCGCCGGCCTACACCGGAAACGGGCCCTCTCCCGTCAACGCTTCACCAAAGGGACGAACCCTTTGAAGTGCGGCTTGGCACCGCATGGCGTCGGCGGACGAGGCGATGCGTCCGCCGACGAATAGCACCGAATTGGTTACTTCTTGCTCTCGGGCAAGACCAGATCCACGGCAGCGTCCTTGGCAGCATCGATGTGCTGAGCCACGACCGGCGTTTGCGGAAGGATCAGGTTAAGGACAATGGCCATGATGGCGGTGGGGGTTACGGCATTGGAGCCGATGACGGTGGACACCCAGGCGGGCATACCCTCGCCGGCAAGGCAACCGCTGGCCATCCAGATACCCAGGCCAAAGACGACGGAGGTGCCGACGATGGTGGTAGTGCGCTGCGTGAGGCCCTCGCGGGTGAACATGCGCACACCGTTCATGGTGATGGTGCCAAAGACGCCGACGGTCGCGCCGCCGATGACAGGCTGCGGGATGGCGGAAAGGACGGCAGAGAGCTGCGGGAACAGGCCGGCGATGGCAAAGACGGCCGCGATGATCACAAAGACCCACTTGTTGACGACCTTGTTGGAGCAGATGATGCCCACGTTCTGGCCAAGGGCGCTGGTGGGAAGACCGCCCAGCAGGCCGCCGACCATAGAAGTGAGGCCCTGGGACACGATAGCGCCGGAGAGCTCGCGCTCGGTGGGCATACGGTCGATGGAGCCCAGGCAGGCGGCGGAGACGTCACCGATAACCTGGATGGCAACCATGGGGAACACGACGGCGAGGGTAATGCAGACCTCGGGATCAAACTCGAGCGCGTAGGGCATGAGCTTGGGAAGAGCGAAGACCTGAGCGGTGGCGACGCTGGAGAAGTCGATCATGCCAAAGGGGATCGAAACGATCATGCCAACGATCATACCAAAGAACACGGATCCCAGCTTGAGCGTGCCCTTGCCAAAGTTGGCGAGCGCAAAGACCACGGCGAAGGTGATAAGAGCGACGCACCAGGCCTGCGGGGTGCCCCACAGCGGCGTACCCATACCGCCGGCCATATACTTGACGGCCGTGGGATAGAGAGAGACGCCAATGGAGAAGATGACCGTGCCGGTCACGACAGGCGGGAACAGCCACTTGATCTTGCTGTAAGCCAGACCAAAGAGGACCGCGACGGCGCCGCCGACGATCTCGCCACCCAGCAGCGCACCAAAGCTAAAGCCCGAGGCACCCATGGCCTGCAGGGCCGGCAGAAACGCGAACGAAACGCCCATGACGATGGGCAGGCCGCCGCCGATGCGACGGAAGGGAGCGAAGGCCTGAAGGGCCGTGTCGATCGCCGAAAGAATGAGCGCGACCTGGATGATGTCGGTGCTCTGCTGGCTATTAAAGCCGTAGACGCCGGCCATGATGACCGCCGGGGTAATGATGCCGGCAAACGATGCCAGTACGTGCTGAAGGGCACACGGGATCATTTCCTTAACGGGAGGCATGCCTTCGCGAGTGAACAGGGCTTCAGTGCCGTTCGTAACCGTCTCCTGGGTCATTTGACCACCAATCCTCGAAATAGTTGTTTTCGCATCTAACGCTCTATTGTGACGCAGTGCGGGGTTGAGGTTGTGCCTTCGTTGCATATCGTATTAAAGATGATTCTCATTCTCAATAATAATTTTTTGTTATCAGACTATTCTTCAGCTGAGATAATGCATTTCCGCAGGTCAGGAAAGTGTCTGGTCAAAATGACATCTAACTTTTCTTTTGGTCGACCGTTTACCGCTAAATTCCTACCGTTCGTCTGTATTACGCAATGTACCTGCGGATATACGAGTCAATAGACACCGTGTTACCATGAGAAAAAATTGTTATGAACATTTCCGATTTCACCCAAAGGAGTTGCCCGTGAACGAGACCGTACGCCGCTTTTTGCCGATGGTCGATTTCCTGGAGCAGGTACTCGGTAAGAACAGCGAAATCGTCCTGCACGATTTCTCGGATCCCGACCACGCCATCGTCGATATTCGCAACGGCATCGTGAGCGGCCGTAAGGTCGGCGGTCCCGCCACCGATCTGGCACTCAAGATCATGCACGATGGTAAATATCGCGATCTGCCGTTCATTACGGGCTACGAAGGCCGCGGTGCCGGTGGCAAGACGCTGGAGTCGGCGACGTACTTCATTCGCGAGGACGGCGAGATCGTCGGCATGCTCTGCGTCAACACCGATCTTTCGGCCTTGCGCAACATCAGTGCCATGGCCCAGCAGCTTATGGCCTGCTTTGACGCCGCTCCCGCACGCACCGAGCCCTCCCCCATCGAGGTCGAAAGCCTTTCGGAGTCCACGCAGGAGCTCATCGACCGCAGTATTTCCGAGCTGCTGAGCGCTCGCGGGCTGGATGTGACGTCGCTTGGTCAAAGCGACCGCGTGGACGTCATTCGCCACCTCAACGGCAACGGAGTGTTCATGCTCAAGGGCGCCGTAGCCTGCGCCGCCACCGCGCTGGGCATCTCGGAGCCCAGCGTCTACCGCTACCTGCAAAAAGTCCGCAAGGAAGGCTAACCCGCTGACTCCTTGGGGACGGAGGAAAACGGATCATTTTTGTCGCATCGCTTGACAAAAGACCCTGCAGTTCACACGCACTGCAGGGTCTTTTTGCATGTTATGTTTAGTTGTTGCCAACGCCTTAGAGAGCGGCGACGACCTCGATCTCGACCAGACCGCCGGCCGGAAGGGCGGCAACCTGGAAAGCGCTGCGCGCGGGGAACGGAGCCTCGAACTTGGAGGCGTAGATCTCGTTCACGGCAGCGAAGTCGGCAATGTCGGCCAGATAGACCGTGGTCTTAACGACATCGGCAAAGGTGGCGCCGGCAGCGGTCAGCAGGGCCTCAACGTTAGCAAGGGACTGCTTAGCCTGGGCCTCGACGCCCTCGGGCATCTTGCCGGTTGCGGGGTCGATGCCCAGCTGGCCGGACAGGAACACCATGTTGCCGGTCTGGATGCCGGGGGAATACGGGCCGATGGCTGCAGGTGCGTTATCGGAAGACACGACGGTCTTGCTCATGTTTTTCTCCTTACGATCAGATAGAGAGCGTGAGCGCGGCGTTCACACCGGGAGGCACAATTCGGTCTGAACACCGCGCTTGATTTGGGATAGTACTCAAGGTTTCCGCGCGATGCAAGATTATTATCACGTTGCGAGAATATTTTATCGCCCAACGGTGCCTGTCGGCCGCTGAACGGCACGACCGGACAGTGAAGCTCAAAATGATCCGTTTTCCTCCGCCACCTATGGATCACCTAATCCGATGGGAACGAAGGGAAACGGATCATTTTTGCTGCAAGGGCTGCTGAAGACTTTATCCTGCTTGGAGCACGGGCGTCGCCCGCCGCGACGGCACCACTATACTTTTGAGTATCTGAGCATTTTGAAAGGCAGGATATGACCGCAACCGCCAGTAGAACCACTAACCGCAGACCCGAGCTCTTGGCACCCGCCGGAGGCCCGGAGCCCTTTGCCGCCGCGCTTGCTGCCGGGGCAGACGCCATCTACTGCGGCATGGGCAGCTTCAACGCCCGTCGCAAGGCCACCAACTTTACCGACGAGGCCTTTGAGCAAGCCTGCCGAGCCGCACATCTAGCCGGGTCGCGCGTCTACGTCACGGTCAACATCGTCATCAAGCAGTCCGAGATGGGCGATGCGCTGCAACTCATCCATCGCTGCTCCACGCTGGGCGCCGATGCCTTCATCATCCAGGACTGGGGCCTGTTCTTTGAGGTCAAGCGCACGATGCCCGGCATCGAGACGCACATCTCAACCCAAGCAAACATCCACGACGACCGCGGAACCCTTTGGTGCCGCGAGCAGGGCGCCGACCGTGTGACCCTCTCGCGCGAGCTTTCCATCGACGAGATTGCCGCCATTCATGATGCCGCGCCCGATGTGGACCTTGAGGTCTTTAGCCATGGTGCCATCTGCTTTTGCTACTCGGGCCTGTGCCTGCTTTCGAGCTTTGCCATGGCGGGACGATCGGCCAACCGTGGCATGTGCGCCCAGCCCTGCCGCCTGCCCTACGAACTGATCGACGAAAACGGTCGCGCGCTCTCCCCCGCCGGCCGCGAGCGTGCGCTATGCCCGCGTGACACCAACACTTCACAGCTTGTTCGCCGTCTGTATGACGCCGGCGCCGCGTCGCTCAAGCTCGAGGGCCGCATGAAGGCGCCCGATTACGTGTACTCCATCGTTGATGTGTATCGTCACGAAATTGACGACATGCTATCCGGAGCCACCGTTGCCAAGGACGAGGAAGCCGCCCGCCAGCGCCAGCTCAAGCGCTGCTTCAACCGCGACTTTACGCACGCCTATCAGGACGGCACCTCGGGCGACGAAATGATGAGCTATGAGCGTTCCAACAATCGCGGCCAGATCGTGGGCACGGTGCTGGGCAGCCGTCTGGCCAACCGCGATGTGCGCGGCCTCAAGCCCGACGACCGCCGTCGCCGCGCCGCCATCGCCCGCATTGAGCTGTTTGAGCCCGTGGGCAAGGGCGACCTGCTGGAGCTTCGCCACGATAACGAGTTTGACCAGTTCCTGACCACTATTGCCGCCGATGATGCCGCCGCCGGCGATGTTATCGAGTGCCGCGTGCCCCGCAGCATGCCCGAGGGCTGCCGCGTCCGCGTGATTCGCAGTCAGCGTGCCATCGACGCCGCCGGCGCCGCGCTCAAGCGCGATGTGCTGCGCCGCCGAGCTGTTGATGTGTCCGTCGTGGCGCGCCTGGGCGAGCCGTTTACCGTCACACTCACCTGCTCTGACAACCCCGCGCTCACCGCCACCGCCACGGGCTTCACCGTCGAGGCCGCCAAGACCCGCGCCGTCGAGGCGGCAGACCTGGTTGAGCATGTGGGCCGCATGGGCTCCTCGCCCTTTGAGGCAGCGAGCTTTGATGTGGCGCTCGATGAGGGCTGCGGCATGGGCTTCTCCGCTGTGCACAAGGTGCGCGCTGCCGCCTGCAAAGCATTGGAGGAGGCCATTCTGTCGCCGTACGAGGGGCGCGCGAAAACGCTCGAGTTGCCGGCAATTGTAACCAGTAATTCCCGCCCCGCGCCCGAGCACTACCGCGATGAGCCGCAGATCTGCGCCACCGTCACCTCGCTCGAGGCCGCCGAGGCCGCTCGCGCGGAGGGTGCAACGCGCATCTACATGACCACCGACGTGCTCGAGGCTGTCGGACTCTCCCCTGCCGATGCATTTGAGCAGGGTATCGTGCCCGTACTCGACGAGGTCTGCCGTGCCGTCGACCACGAGCGCGTCGACCCGTGGGTTGTTGCCGGTGCCACGGTGGCTATTGGCAACATCTCCGAGCTTGCCCTGGCCGCCCAGGTTGGCGCCACGGCAGAAGTCCGCTCTTGTCTGCCCGTGCACAACACGGCCTGCATGGAGGCGCTTGCCGAGCGCGGAGCCGGTGCGTTTTGGCTCTCGCCCGAGATCACGCTCGAAGAGATTGTCTCGCTCGGCGCCGCCGCGCCCGCGGCTCTGGGCATCACCGTCTTTGGCCGCCCGCGCGTCATGACAAGCGAGCATTGCATTCTGCAGGTCGCCAACGGCTGCATCCACGATTGCGCCAACTGCCGCCTGCGTGCCCGCAAGCTCTCGCTCAAGAATATCGACGGAAAGGTCATGCCCGTCCGCACCGACATCCACGGCCGCTCTCGCCTGTACGATGCTTATCCCATCGACCTCACGCCGCAGGTTCCTCAGCTGCTCGATGCCGGCGTGCGTCGTCTCATGGTGGACGGAACGCTGCTCGAGACGGATGAGGTGGGCCGTGCCGTCGCCCGCGTCCGTCGTGCCGTCGAGGCCGCGCAGGCCGGCCGCAAGCCCGCCGCCCGTCTGCGCGGGGCGACCTCGGGCTGCATGTTTGCGGGAATCAGCTAACCGAAAGGCTTACACGTGAACGAAGAACCTCAAGTCCTCTACTGCGACGCCTGGCTCATGGCCATCGACAAGCCCGCCGGCATGATCGTCCACGGCGACGGCACCGGCGAGCGCACGCTCACCGACTACGCCAGCGACCTGCTGCTGGCGATGGGCGACGGCTTTGCCGCGACCGACATGCAGCCGCTCAACCGCCTGGACCGCGACACCACCGGCGTGGTGTTGTTCTCGCTCGACAAGCAGACGCAGCCCGCCTTTGACCAGATGGTGATCGACCACGCTTTCGAAAAGCACTATCTGGCGCTCGCCGAGGGCAAAATCGACTGGAACGAAAAGCTCATCGACAAGCCCATCGCCCGCGACCGTCACGACAGCCGCAAGATGCGCGTCGGCGCCAGCGGCAAGCCGTCTCAGACGCGCGTCAAGGTGCTCAAGCGTCTTAAGAGTCGCCGTGGCCTGCCCACGCGCTCGTATATCGATGTCGAGTTGCTCACCGGCCGCAAGCACCAAATCCGCGTGCATCTGGCGAGCGAGCGTCATCCCCTGGTTGGCGACGACCTGTACGGAACGCCGCGCCCCTGTGGCCTGATGCTCCACGCCCACAGCGTGTCCTTTACGCATCCCGTAACCGGCGAGCACATCCACATCGAAGCCCCCTGCCCCTGGGAGCCCTAAACCACCACAATGGGGACAGGCACCTTCGTGGTGGTTTTGCCCCAATGGCTCAGCCGCGGTCCCAAAACGTCTCGATCTGTAACAGTTAGAACCCATTTTCCGGTCTATCTGTTACAGATCGAGACATTCGAATCCCCCTCAAGGGAAAATCTCAATCTGTAACAATAACTCGTCAAAATCGGTCCCAGATGTTACAGATCGAGACAAAGGGACGGCAAGGTTCGGAAGCATCTCAATCTGTAACACCTAGCCCACTTTTAACGGTCTAGTTGTTACAGATTTAGACAAAACGGCAGACAACAAAAGCGGCATCGCCCATCGAGGGTGTTGCCGCTTTTCTATTGAGGAACCTAAATGGTTTTGACCTTGCCCTGTCGCTAGACCGTGATGACGTTATCCATCGCCCGATACTTGGCGGGGACCTCACCTGCGGTAATGATCGTTGCGTCGCGGAAGTCCGCAAACTTGACGGGCGCCACCATGCCAAATTTGCTGGCGTCCGAGATTACGAAGCGTTTGGCGGTATGGCGCATCGAGATACGCTTGACCTGCGCTTCCTCGATATCCGGTGTGGTGAGACCTTGCTCGGCGGCGATGCCATTGGAACCCCAAAAACCGCAGTTGAAGTTATAGCGGTCCAGGGTTGCCAAGGCATCGGGGCCAACGAGTGCTTCGGTCTCGGGCTTGAGCTCGCCGCCCAGCACCACGGTGCGCATGCCGCGCAGAGCGAGGTGCTGAGCATGGAGCACGGAATCGGTCACATAGGTGACGCCCTCAAGGCGCGGAAGATGCTCGATGAGCCTAAGCGTCGTCGAACCTGAATCGATGTACACAAAGCTCTCGGGCTCCACAAGCGCCGCCGCACGGGCGCAGATGCGCTCCTTGTCATCATTATGGAGATCGCTGCGCTCATTGAGCGTTAGGTCGCGCGTCACGTGCGCGCGCTCCAGACTTGTCGCGCCTCCGTGCACCTTGGCGATACGGTGCGCGCGGTCGAGCGTTTGCAAGTCACGGCGAATGGTGGACGGTGTCACGCCCAGGGCTTCGGCAAGTTCCGGTACGGTGACCGAGCCGGTCTGCTGTACCATCGACACAATCGCGTTGAGCCTATCTTCCGCAAGCATCGCTTACTCCTCCTCGGGGTACACGACTCCCCAATCGGCGCGGAGCTTGGTCATAAGCTCCATAACATCGGAAGCATAGCCCAGAAGCTCGCGCTTCGAATCATCGCCGGCAACGGCCTTCTCCAGGTCGGCCATCTCGTAGCACAGAGCGTATGCCTCGGTGCCAGCGTGGACCTCCTCACGGTGACCGTCTGCAGTCCACACGATGGTTGCATGGTCGGCGCGCGGATAATCGTTGACCTCGATATAGCACTTATCGAAACTGATGACCGAGCGCTTGGGCTGTTTGGAGTGGAGCGTAAGGCTCACGACGCCCAGCTGCTGCTCAGCATTACGGCAGACAATGCCACCCGCGACGTCAACGCCAGTCTCGCAGGTATTGCCCAGAGACACGACCTCGGCTGGCTGGCTGGCCATAAACAGGCGCATGACGGACAGGGCATACACGCCAATGTCGAGCATGGCGCCGCCGGCAAGGCTACGGTTGTAGAAGCGGTTGGTCAGGTCGCCGTACTCCTTATAGCTGCCAAAGTTGAGCTGAGCGAGATTCATGCGGCCGAACTCGCCAGCATCCATGCGACGGCGCAGCTCCTGATACAGCGGCATGTGAAGCACCGTGGTGGCGTCCATAAGGACCACGTTATGCTCGTCGGCGATGGCACGGGCCTCGTCGAGCTCGGCGGAGTTGAGGGTAATGGCCTTTTCGCAGAGCACGTGCTTGCCGGCGGCCAGCGCGGCACGCAGATAGGTGATATGCGTGTTGTGCGGCGTGGTGATATAGACGGCATCGATGTCTGGATCGGCGTAGAGGTCCTCAATCGTCTCGTACACCTTCTCGACGCCATACTGCTCGGCAAAAGCCTGGGCCTTGGACAGCGTACGGTTGGCGACACCCGCGAGCTTGCGGCCGGCCAGAGCGAGGGACTGGGCCATTTGGTTGGCGATAACGCCGCACCCGATCACGGCCCAGCGGAGCTCGGGGGCCGTAAAGATATCATCGGGGAACGGCTGATCCTGGACCGAGGCAAACGCCGCCTTTGCGGCTGCCTCGGCGTCGAGCGGAGCCTGTTTGGAATCTGCCATATGTGCCTCCTGAATCATCGGAAGTTCTTCATTTCCAACAGCCCTATATTCGCACAAATGCGCGCGCATTTGCTCGTATTTGCGTGTTTATTTGCTTGTCGGTCATTATTTAGCCATAGTTAGCAGATATTTGCGCGGCCATGCGAATCATCGCGCAAGACTCTGCGCGTAAATGCGCATGCGACAATCCTTGTGAAACATATAGGGGCGGAGCACCAAAGCCCTAAAGACAGAGCCAGCTGTATTACTTCACCCCTCTGGGGACACCAGACATCGAAGGACTGTCCCTAGGTGCCGCTTTCGTTGAAGCCTATCCCAGATGGCCAGATATACAGATCTAAAGACCGTCCCTATCAACTAGTCATTTAAGTCTGTCCCCAATGACTGCCAATCAAGGCCACTCATTTAAGTCTGTCCCCAATGAGTGGGTATAGAATAAGGCCCGGTTGCCGTGGGGCATCCGGGCCTTTGCTAGCAACTTGATGTTGCGGGCAGCTTAGAACTTGTGGCCGCACTTCTTGCAGACGCGCAGCTTGTTCTTGCCGTCCTTCTCGTGACCGACGCGGGTAACCTTACCGCACTCGGGGCAGACGAGATTGACGTTGGAGGCGTCGATGGGAGCCTCCTGCGAAACGATGCCGCCCTGCTGGTTGGCAGCGTTGGGCTTGACGGCCTTCTTGACGACCGAAACGCCCTCGACAACGACCTTGTTCTCGGCGGGGAGAGCACGCAGGACAACGCCCTGCTTGCCGCGATCCTTACCAGAGAGAACCTGGACCTTATCGCCCTTCTTGATATACATATATCTCCCCTAACTACAGGGTCTCGGGAGCGAGCGAGACGATCTTCATGTACTTCTTGTCACGAAGCTCGCGAGCGACGGGCCCGAAGATACGGGTGCCGACGGGCGAACCATCGTTGTTGATGACAACGCAGGCGTTCTCATCAAAGCGAATGTAGGAGCCATCCTTGCGGCGGATCTCCTTAACGGTGCGAACGACGACGCAACGGACAACGTCCTTCTTCTTGACGTTGGCGCCAGGGGTAGCCTCCTGGACAGCACCGATGAACACATCGCCGATGCCTGCATAACGACGCTTGGAACCGCCAAGCACCTTGATGCAGCGAATCTTGCGAGCGCCGGAGTTGTCGGCGACGTTCAGCATGGTTTGCATCTGAATCATGGTAGATGTTCCTCCGAACTAAGAACCGAAGAGAGGTGCGCAGCCTTTAGACGGCCTGTGGTATGCAAACCAGGCATACGCACATCTTCGGAAACGTACAAGTCGTAAGAGCGACTGCTTATTTAGCGCGCTCGACGACCTCGATGAGGCGCCAACGCTTCATCTTGGACATAGGACGGGTCTCCATAACGCGGACGGTATCGCCCACGCCAGCCGTGCACTCCTCGTCGTGAGCGTGCAGCTTCTTGGAGCTGGTCATCATCTTGCCGTACTTGGGGTGACGCTTGCGCTCGGTGATGGTGACGACAATGGTCTTGGCACCGGAGACGGAGGTAACGACACCCGTACGGACCTTACGCGAGTTACGCGAATCAGTCATGTTCTCTCCTTAGGTCCTACTCGGCGACAGCGGACTTCTCCGCTGCGATCTCGCGGGCGCGCTGCTCCGTGAGGACGCGAGCGATGTCCTTCTTCACGGTGTTGACGCGAGCGGTGTTGTCCAGCTGGCTGGTGGCCATCTGGAAACGAAGGTTAAAGAGCTCGGCGCGCATTTCCTTCAGCTTCTCAACGAGCTGAGCGTCCGAGAGCTCACGAATCTCTGCGGGCTTCATTAGTTCTCCTCCTTGGCGGCGGCGGCGTCCTCAGCAGCCCACTTGGCCTCGAGAGCGGCCTCCTCAGCCATCTCCTTCTCGATGCGCTGCTCGGCGTTCTTGGCAGCAACAATCTTGGTCTTGATGGGAAGCTTGTGCTGTGCAAGACGCAGAGCCTCGCGAGCGACCTCCTCGGGCACGCCCTTGACCTCGAACATGATGCGCCCGGGCTTGACGACGGCCACCCACTCCTCGGGGTTACCCTTACCAGAACCCATGCGAGTCTCGGCAGGCTTCTTGGTGATGGGCTTATCGGGGAAGATCGTGATGTAGACACGACCGCCACGCTTCATGTAGCGGGTCATGGCAATACGAGCGGCCTCGATCTGACGGTTGGTGATCCAATGGGCCTCGAGAGCCTGGATACCAAACTCGCCGAAATGCAGCTCGGTATTACCCTTGGCCTGGCCCTTCATGGAGCCACGCTGCACCTTGCGGTGAAGAATACGCTTAGGGGCAAGCACTACTGACCCCTCCTCTCGGAGTTACGACGACGAGGACGGGAAGAGCCCTCGAGTGCAGGGTTGGGAACAGGCTGGCCCGGGAGCTTCTCGCCCAGGTAGATCCAGACCTTCACGCCGCAAGCGCCCATAGTGGTGCTAGCGACAGCCGTGCCGTAGTCGATCTTGGCACGGAGGGTGTGCAGAGGCACGCGACCCTCACGGTACCACTCACGACGGCCCATCTCGGCGCCGCCGAGACGACCGGAGCACTGGATACGGATGCCCTTAGCGCCGGCCTTGCGGGCGGACTGGACAGCCTTGCGCATAGCGCGACGGAAGGCAACGCGGCCCTCGAGCTGCTCGGCAATAGACTGAGCAACGAGGTTGGCGTCGAGCTCGGGGCGCTTGATCTCGACAACGTCGACGGAGAGCTGGCCCTTGGAAACGCCAGCGACCTTCTCGAGCTCGGTGCGGAGGGTATCGATCTCGGCACCCTTCTTACCGATGACAACGCCGGGGCGAGCGGTGAGGATGATGACCTTCACCTTGTCGCCAGCGCGCTCGATCTCGACGCGGGAGACAGCTGCGCGGGAAAGACGCTTCTCGAGGTACTTGCGGATCTCGAGATCGTTACCGAGGGTCTTAGCGTAATCCTTCTCTGCGAACCAGCGGGAGCGCCAGTTCTCGGTGATGCCAAGACGGAAGCCGGTGGGGTAGACTTTCTGACCCATACAGCTTTACGCCTCCTTTCGAGGAGCAACGACGACGGTGATGTGGGAAGTACGCTTCAGAATGCGAGAAGCGGAACCCTTGGCGCGGGGACGGATGCGCTTAAGCGTCGGACCCTCGTCAACATAGGCAGCGGCGACAACCAGGTTGTCGGCACGCAGACCGTTGTTGTTCTCGGCGTTCGCAACGGCGGAACGGAGAACCTTCTCGACATCCACGGCGACGGCGCGGTCGCAGAAGTGGAGGATGTCGAAGGCCTGAGCGACAGGCTTGCGGCGGATCAGATCGACCACCAGGCGGGCCTTGCTGGGGGAAACACGCACGTACTTTGCGACGGCGCGAACCTCGGTGGCCTCAGTTTCAATAGACTTAGTTGCCATTTACGGTTAACCCCCTATTTGGCCTTGTGGCCACGGAACGTACGAGTCGGCGCGAACTCGCCGAGCTTGTGACCAACCATGGACTCGGTAACATACACGGGCACATGCTTGCGGCCGTCGTGGACGGCGATGGTGTGACCAACCATCTCGGGGAAGATGGTGGACGCGCGGGACCAGGTCTTCACGACGTCCTTCTTGCCAGCCTCGTTCATCGCGGTGATACGCGAGAGAAGGCGAGTCTCCACGAACGGGCCCTTTTTGAGACTTCTGCTCATAAGTGCTTTCTCCTAAAACTCGGTATCCGAAATTACTTCTTACGGCGACGAATGATGTGCTGGTTCGAGACCTTCTTCTTCTTGCGCGTACGAAGGCCCTTCGTCGGCTTACCCCAGGGGGTAACGGAGGGACGACCAGAGGTGTGGTTCTTGCCCTCGCCACCGCCGTGCGGGTGGTCGACAGGGTTCATGACGGTACCGCGGACGGTCGGGCGCACGTTCATGTGACGCTTACGGCCGGCCTTGCCGATGACGATGTTGGAGTGATCGGCGTTGCCGACCTCACCGACGGTGGCGCGGCAGGTAACGAGGATGCGGCGCATCTCGGAGGAAGGCATACGGACGATAGCGTACTTGCCCTCCTTACCCATCAGCTGGCAGGAGTTACCGGCGGAACGGGCGATAGCGGCGCCCTTGCCCGGCTGGAACTCGACGGCGTGGATGAGCGTACCGACGGGGATGTCGGCGAGGGGCAGAGCGTTGCCCGGCTTGATGTCGGCGTCAGAACCGGATATGATGGTCTGACCGACCTCGAGGCCCTTGGGGGCCAGGATGTAGCGCTTCTCACCGTCAGCGTAGTGCAGCAGAGCGATGCGAGCGGAACGGTTCGGATCGTACTCGATCGTGGCAACCTTGGCGGGCACGCCGTCCTTGTTGCGCTTGAAGTCGATCACGCGGTAACGACGCTTCACGCCGCCGCCCTGGTGGCGGGTGGTGATGCGGCCGTTGTTGTTACGACCGGCCTTCTTGGGCAGGGGCTCGAGAAGAGACTTCTCGGGCTTGGTGCAGGTGATCTCGGAGAAGTCGGAGATCGTCTGCCAACGCCTACCAGCGGAGGTCGGCTTAAGGTGCTTTACAGCCATTACAATCCCTTTCAATAGGAATCCGTTAGCCATCGCAGACAGGGATTCGAGGTTCTGCCTCGGGTGCGATGACACCGGACGTATACACGGTTCCGGGCGTGTCCATTTTATACGCCCAAAACCTTGAGCTCCCGCCTCCCCTATTTGGGAGGCATGAGCTCACTCAACAGCAGCGAGTCTTAGGCCTGGTTGCCAAAGACCTCGATGGTGTCGCCCTCGGCCAGCGTGACGATGGCCTTCTTCCAAGAACGGGTCTTGCCGGCGACATAGCGCACGCGCTTGGTCTTGGGCTTGACCGTCAGGGTGTTCACGCGAACGACCTTGACACCGAAGATCTCCTCGACGGCGTCCTTGATCTGATACTTGTTAGCATCCTTGGCGACCTCGAACGTGTACTTGTTCAGCTCCATGCCGGAGAAGGAACGCTCGGACACGATCGGACGGATGATGATCTCGTGGGCGGTCATTTATGCAAGCACCTCCCCGAAGTGAGCGGCGATGTCGGCGGGCATCAGCACAGCGTTGTTGTTGACGAGATCGTAGGTGTTGGCCTCGTCAGCGGTGATGATGAACGTCTTGGGAATGTTGCGGAACGACAGGTAGGCGTTGACGTCCTCATCGCGAACGATGATGGTCAGACGCTTGCCCTCAAGGCCGAGAGCCTTGAGCATGGCGACGGCAGCCTTGGTGGAAGGCTTCTCGAAGCCGTAGTCGTCGACGAGCACGAGCTCGCCATCGGCCAGCTTGGCGGACAGCGCGGAGCGCATAGCCAGCTTGACCTCCTTGTTGTTCATACGCTTAGCGTAGGAACGGGGCTTGGGGGCGAAGACAACGCCACCGTGACGCCACTGGGCAGCACGGATGGAACCCTGGCGGGCACGGCCGGTGCCCTTCTGACGCCAAGGCTTCTTGCCGCCACCGGAAACCTCAGAGCGGCCCTTAGCGGACTGGGTGCCCTGACGCCAAGAGGCCATCTGGCACTTGACGATGTGGTGCATAACGTGGATGTTCGGCTCGATGCCGTACACCTCAGCGGCGAGCTCGGCCTCGGCGACCTTCTTGCCCTCGCTGTTCTTTACTTCAAACTTTGCCATTTAAGTGTTCTCCTTGGTATGACGCTGGGCTAAATGGGCTGGGCCCTTAGGCCATACGGATGGCGACGAGACCATTCTTGGCACCCGGGACAGCGCCCTTGACCAAGATGAGGTTCTGCTCGGCATCGATGCGGACAACGGAAAGGTTCTTGACGGTAACGCGCTCGTTACCCATGTGACCGGCCATCTTGACGCCCTTGAGGACGCGCGCAGGATAGGCGCACTGACCGATAGAACCGGGGTGACGCTGGAAGTGAGAACCATGCGTCATAGGACCGCGGCGCTGACCCCAGCGCTTGATGCGACCCTGGAAGCCCTTACCCTTGGAGGTACCGATGACGTCGACCTTCTCGACATCAGCGAAATCAGCGACGGTGACGACCTCGCCGACCTTGTGCTCCTCGCCGTTCTCGACGCGGACCTCACGAAGGAAGCGGACAGGCTCGACGCCAGCCTTGGCGAAGTGACCAGCCATGGGCTTGTTCACGTTCTTGGCCTTGATGTCGCCGAAACCGATCTGGACGGCGTCATAGCCGTCGGTTGCCTGAGTTTTAACCTGCGAGACAGCGCAGGGGCCAGCCTGGATGACCGTGACGGGAACGACGTTGTCGTCCTCGTCCCAAACCTGGGTCATGCCAATCTTGCGGCCGAGAATCATGCTGATCAAGATATGATCCCAACTCTCGCGTGGTCTTGGGACAATGCGTACACCACCGAGCGTACGCCCCTAGAGGACCACTACTTACACGTCGTGCTCCCCAGTCTTGTATTGCGTCCAGACTACCTGACAACCCTATTAAGCAGGCATTTTGTCCAGCCAGAATACTCCCCTGGTTACACACAGCTGTTTAGTATACACGGCTGCGGGCGTATCCATCGAGATTCATATTTCACTCACATTGTTTACGCAGGTAAAGTGCGTGACACGTTCCCAGTGCGCGGCGGAGGGGGCGGGCCTGAGACATATTAAGGTTGCTGCTCTACAGTCCTGCTCACGACGGAGAGCACATTAAGTGCTCTCCTGTTCGTGCGGAACTCGCGACAACCTTAATATGTCTCAGGCCCGCCCCCTCCGCCGCGCACTGGGAACGCCACGTTGATGTCTGCTAAACCTTGCTCGCTCAGGCTAATGACTTTGTTGAGGGTCCACAATTTGTTGCAAGGTGAACTTGCATTGGGGCGTATCGTCCTCTTCTCGCGCATCATCGAAATCGAAGATCATGATGGCGCAGTTGGGGAGTTTTGCTGGGAGCTCAAAGCCCTCTGGGGCTGCAGCCTTGATGAATTGGCGGCTGGCGCTGCCGTGGCTTACTGCTAGGAGGGTTTCTATGCCCTCGGCGCCCATGAGATTGGTGAGGGTGTCTACCATGCGCTCTTGCAGTGCCTGGCTTCCTTCTCCTCCGAAGGGGACCAGGTCCTCGCCCGGATCCCAGACGTCGGTGGGAAGGGCATCGTGGGGACCTTCTTCGAAGGTGCCGTAGCCGCGCTCGATGATGCCTTCGCAGGGCTCGACAGCGGCGTCCGGACCGAGGAGTTCGCATGCGACGAGACTTGCCGTGTCCATGGCTCGGCCTAAGGGCGATGAGACCACTTTGTTGGGGACGACGCCGTGGGCCTTGAGCCATGCGGCCGCCATTCCCGCTTGTTTGCGGCCCAGGTCGGTCAACGGTGAATCGCAGCGACCCTGGACGAGCTTTTTAACGTTGAATTCCGTCTGGCCGTGACGGAGTAGATACAGCTTCTTCATGCTCTCCCCTTCTGCATCAATAGCTTGCGTGGCGCAATCCTATTCGTGGGTATGCCCTACGTAGTCTTCGTCGATCGTAATCTTGGCAATCGACTTGGGATATTCCGATTCGACCCTCTGGGCCAGCGCGTGTTTGAGCTCATCGGCACTCATCTGCAGATCCGAGGGACGCACGCAGTCAAAGATCACATTGGTGTGCGTGGGACCCGGCACGCAGCGCAGATCGTGAATCGAAAGGCGGCTATCAATCTCCTGGACCATAGCGTTGATGCGCAGGCGCATGCTCGCCACCTTTGGATCGTCGGTCACGATGGGATCGTAATGGAGCGTAACGATCATGCCGTCCTCGTCCCTAAACCACTGCTCGATGTTATCGAGCGTGTCGTGGCTTTCCAGTGGGCTGGCCTCGGCCGCCATCTCGGCGTGCGCACTTGCAAACTTCCTGCCCGGACCGTAATCGTGAACCATTAGGTCATGAACGCCCAAAACGCCGGGGTAGCTCATGATCTTGTCTCGGATGTGCTTGACCAACTTGGGATCGGGTGCCTGACCCAAAAGCGGGCTCACCGTATCTTGGATAAGCTCAAAGCCGCTCCAGCCAATATAGGCGCCAACGGCAAGGCCGACCCAAGCATCAAGGTTGATGCCCGTCACCTGGGAAACGATCGCGCACGCCAGCACAGCACCCGTGGCAAGAACATCGTTCTTGGAATCCTGGGCCGTCGCATGCAGCGTATCGGACTCAATGCGATCACCGAGCTTTTGGTTGAGGGCCGCCATCCACAGCTTTACAACCATCGAAAGCGCCAGAACTGCCACCAGGGCAAGCGAGAACTCGACAGGTTCGGGGTGGATGATGCGCTCAAACGAGGACTTCACCAGCTCAACGCCAATCAGCAGCACGAGCGCCGCCACGACCAGGCCAGAAAGATACTCGTAGCGACCATGTCCGTAAGGATGCTCGGGATCGGCCGGCTTGCTCGCCAGCTTAAAGCCCAGCACGCTCACGATATTCGAGCTGGCATCGGACAGGTTGTTCATGGCATCCGCCACGATCGAAACCGATCCCGACAGCACGCCAATTGCACCCTTCGCAGCGCATAGTGCCACATTGGCGAGAATACACACCACGCCTGCCAACGTTCCCACGCGCGCACGGTCACCCTGCGCACGACGAACAATCCACTCGACCATCTATATCCGCCCCCACGGCACTACCCATATATCTATTGCTCAAACGGATTGTAGTGTAGCCACTTTGTCCCCCAGATACAAAAGGCCGCAACCCACACGAGCCGCGGCCTTGGAACATGACAATGGAATCGTCCTTTTGTCGCACAGGTCTATGCGCTTGCTTCAGCAGCGCTCACCATCGTTTCGGGCGAATCGGCTTCGTCTTCTGCCGTCTGCTCCTTCGTCGGCACCACGCCAAAGCAGTAGCTCAGCGCCGCAGACACCGCAAATGCCGTGCCGCCGGCAGCGCAGCACCACAGCAGGTTCGAAATACCGCCCGTGGCAAAGCCAATGACCATGAGGACATTCGTCATGCCGATGGTATAGGCCGTAACGTGGCCCACGGCCGCAACAAGGCCTCCGACGGCGCCGCCAATGGCCATGCACGTCAGGCACCTGCCATATTTAAAGCCGCAACCGTACAGCGCCGGCTCGCTTACGCCGCCAAGCACGCCCGAGATTGAATAGCCCAGCATGAGCGCCTTCTCGTCCTTATTCGCAATGCGAAGCGCAGCGCCAAAGGGCATGCCCCAAACAGCGAACGTTGCCATTGTCGCGGCGATCAGGATGCACGAATCCGTTCCCACACTCATAAACTGCGCGTACGCAAGCGATAGGACAACATTGCTGACGCCCGCGATCTTTAGGAACTCCCAGCCAGCGGCAAGCCCCATGAGCGTGAGCAGCGACACGATGCCACCGGAATTGCCAAGCATAAACATAAGCTGGCCCAACAGCATGCCCAGATAGCTGCCCGCCGGCGCCGTAATGCACAGCGAAACCGGAACCATGACAAGCATGGTTGCAAACGGAACGAACGAAAACGCCACGGCCTTAGGGATAACGCGCGAAAAGAAACACTCCACTCGCCATAGCACGGGCACCGAGATGAGAACCGGAATAACAGTCGTCGTGTAATCGTTGACCGGCGCGGGAAGCAGACCATACACGGAAGTCATCGATGCCCCCGTCGTCGAGGCGGCATCAACGAGCTTAAGCAGATCGGGTGCAATCAATACGCCGCCCAGCATCATGCCCAGCTGCTCCGAGCAACCGAGCTGGCGGGCGGCCGCCCAACCAAGATAAATGGGCAAAAAGTAGTAGCCGGCGTTATAGAGCCAACTGTAGAACAGGCGATGGATTTCGGAATCGGCAGACCACAGGCCCAGCATGCCCTCGCCCATAATGACGGCGACGGTGCGGAACAACGCCGCGCAGACAATAAACGGCAGCGCCGACATCATGCTTTTGGACAGATAGTCCACCACGGCCATGGCGTTTGATGAAACCGTCGTTGCAAACGTGGTGTTGGAAACTTGTGACATGGAACGCCTTTCCCAATGTGACATGCGGGCTGCCCCTTTGTCACATCGTGCGGTACTGACCGATTGCGCGGTACTTTTCGTAGCGGAGGTTTGTGAGGGTCGCCTCGTCGAGCTGCCCAAGCGTATCGAAGGCATCAAATGCCGAGGACATGACGGCACCGGCGATCTCCTCATGCGACAGGCCCCTATCGTCAACAATGCCGTCGATGATGCCGAGCGCCAACAGATCGGGAGCCGTGAGCTTCAGCGCCTCGGCGGCCTCATTCGCGCGGTCGGTATCCTTCCACAGGATCGACGCACAGGCCTCGGGGCTCACGACCGAATAGGCCGAGCTCGAGAGCATCAGGATGCGGTCGGCCACGGATAGCGCCAGCGCGCCACCAGAGCCGCCCTCGCCTGTCACCACCGAGACAATCGGCGTCTTAAGGCCGCTCATCTCCATGAGATTCTGGGCAATCGCCTCGCCCTGGCCGCGCTCCTCGGCACCGATGCCGCAAAACGCGCCCGAAGTATCGACCAGGCACAGAACCGGTCGACCAAACTTTTCGGCCTGGCGCATAAGGCGACGCGCTTTGCGGTAGCCCTCGGGATGTGCCATGCCAAAGTTGCGACGCATGCGCTCTTTGGTCGTGGTGCCGCGCTCGATGGCGATGACCGTTACGGGGCGCCCGTCTTTCCAGCCAATGCCAGCCACCACAGCGGCGTCGTCGCCAAAGTAGCGGTCGCCGTGCAGCTCCACAAATCCATCCAGGCCCAGCGAGATCATCTCGCCTGCCGTGGCGCGATCTGCCGAGCGGGTCTGTTTGACAATCTCGAGCGCGGTTTTTGGTGCGGCCGAGCGCTTGAACAAGTGTCCCAACTTTTTGCCGCGGCGACCCGTATGCACAATCTCGTGCGGTGCCCCCAGGCCGGGCACGTGCCCTTCGTGCAGCGCCAGCAGCTCGCCCACCGTGAGCGCAATCTCGCCACGCGGAACGACGGCATCGCAAAAGCCGTGCTCCAGCAAAAACTCGGAGCGCTGGAATCCCTTGGGCAGGCGCTTGTGCATGTTCTGCTCGATCACGCGCGGGCCGGCAAATGCCGTCAGGGCATCGGGCTCGGCCAGGATAATATCGCCCTCCATGGCAAAGCTCGCGGTTACGCCGCCGGTCGTGGGGTCGGTGAGCACCGTGATATACAGGCCGCCCGCCTCACTGTGGCGCCTAACCGCCGCAGAAATCTTGGCCATCTGCATAAGCGATGTCACACCCTCTTGCATGCGTGCACCGCCCGAAACGGTAAAGCCGACAACTGGCAATCCCAGCTCGGTCGCATGCTCAAATGTGCGACAGATCTTCTCGCCCACCACGGAACCCATCGAGCCCATCATAAAGATGGCGTCCATAAAGAAGAGCGCCGTATCGCAACCGCAGATTTTGCCCTTGCCGCACACAACGGCATCGCGCTCGCCCGAACGCTCGCTCACGCTCTTGAGCTTGTCGGCATAGCTGGGAAACGAGAGGAAATCCTCCGACGCCAGATTGGCATCC
The DNA here is from genome assembly GCA_014871665.1 of Collinsella sp. Taxonomy (GTDB): domain Bacteria; phylum Actinomycetota; class Coriobacteriia; order Coriobacteriales; family Coriobacteriaceae; genus Collinsella. Next base: position 59,724 of record WGSL01000001.1, read on the forward strand.
CATTCCTCAAACGTTCCCTCGTCGACCGTCTTGCGCATGCGCGCGCGACCGCTCACGCGAAAGTGTTTGCCACAACGAGGGCAGACCTCGAGGTTGTCGTGCAGGCGTGCCTCATCGATCACGCGGCGGCACTCCGGACACTTGATAAACACGTGGCGCGCGGGAAACTCGGCGCACGACTCGGTCATCGGCCCCTCGAGGACGTTGACCGTCTTCGCTTTTCTATTCATCAGCATAGAGATGCCCCATCAGATCGGTGTGGTACATGCCCGACAAGAACTCATCGTTTGCCAGCACGTCGAGCTGCAGTTCGCTGTTTTCGCTCACGCCCTCAATCACGAGCTCGCCCAGGGCCGAGCGCATCTTGCGAATGGCGCCGTCACGCGTGGGCGCACACACGATGAGCTTGCCAAGCATGGAGTCGTAGTACGGCGGAACTTTCGCACCGGTAAACATGGCGGAATCCCAGCGCACGCGCGGACCACCCGGCACACGCAACGCGGTGACCGTTCCGCATGACGGCAGAAAGTCCGGCGTTTCGGCATTGATGCGGCACTCCATGGCGTGGTTGCGGACCGGCATGTCCTCCTGCTCAAAGGGCAGAGGCTGGCCGGCTGCCACGCGCAGCTGCCACTTGACCAAGTCGGTATCGGTCACAAACTCCGTAACCGGATGCTCCACCTGCAAGCGCGTGTTCATTTCCATAAAGTAGAAATTGCCGTCGTCCGAATACAGGAACTCGATGGTACCGGCTCCTTCGTAGCCGACGGCACGAGCCAGGTCACGCGCTGCCTTGTGCATGCGAGCACGAATGTCGTCGTGTCCGTCGAGGCACGGCGCGGGGCTCTCCTCGATTAGCTTTTGGTTGCGCCGCTGCACCGAGCACTCGCGCTCGCCGAGCGAAAACACATGGCCCTGCTTATCGGCCATAATCTGCACCTCAACGTGATGCGCCGGCGCGACGAACTTCTCCATGTAGCACTCGCCGTCGCCAAAAACGGCCTCGCCCTCGGCACGCGCCTCGATGAACGCCTTTGCCGCATCTTCCACGCGCTCGACCTTGCGAATGCCGCGACCGCCGCCACCTGCACGCGCCTTAATAAGCACGGGGCAGCCAATGCGCTCGGCCTCGGCCGTCGCCTCCTCGGGGCTTTTGAGCAAATCGCAGCCCGGTACGATGGGCACGCCCGCCGCGGCAGCCGTTCGACGTGCGGCGTCCTTGTCGCCCATGCTGTCGATCACCTTGGCCGAAGGACCGACAAACGTCAGGCCATACTTGTCGCAGTCGCGCACGAAGCTCGCCTTCTCGGAAAAGAAGCCATAGCCGGGATGGATCGCCTTTGCTCCCGACTTCACGGCACAGGTGAGCACAGCATCGTCGTTGAGGTAGCTCTCGGCAAGACGCGGGCCGCCGATGCAATACGCCTCGTCGGCAAGCTGCACGTGCAGCGCGTCCGAATCGGCCGTGGAATAAACGGCGACGGTCTTGATGCCCATATCGCGGCACGCGCGGATAACACGGACCGCGACTTCTCCGCGGTTGGCGATGAGCACTTTGTCGAACATGAAGCCTTCCTTAACTTTCGTGCATGAGTGCAAAAGACATATCGGCGCGGCAGCAAACCTCACCGTTGACGCTCGCAGTACCCGTCGCAAAGCGGAACGGCCCGCGCGCACGCGTGATGGTGCACACCAGATCAACCGTGTCGCCCGGGCGCACCGGACGCTTAAAGCGCACCTTGTCCAGACTCGTGTAGAACGGCGTCGCGCCGCGCGCTTCCTCGTCGCCCATCAGCAGCACGCAACAGTTTTGGGCGAGCATCTCGCACTGAATCACGCCGGGGACCACCGGGTTTCCCGGAAAATGCCCCTGCAAAAAGTACTCGTCGCCCGTGATCGTGATCTTGCCGTGGGCCTCGTCGCCCACCAGCTCGGCCTCGTCGAGCAAAAGCATCGGCTCGCGATGCGGCAACAGCTTCTTGAGCTCTTCTTTGTTCATGGACATCACCTATCCGATCCTCATGAGGCAGCTGCCAAACTCCACGAGGTCGCCGTCGGCCACGCAGATCTCGAGCACCTCGCCGTCTGCCTCGGCCGTCACCTCGTTGAGAACCTTCATGGCCTCGATGATGCAGAGGGTCTCGCCGGCCTTGACCTTAGAGCCCACGTGCACAAACGGCTCGTCGCCCGGCGCCGGGGCAGCATAGAAAACGCCGACCATGGGAGCGGTCACCTCGGTGCCCTTGGGCTCCGGTGCGGCGGCAGGTGTCTGCGCGGCGGGCTCCGGTGCGGCAGGCGCAACTGTGGGAGCTGCAACTGGAGCGGCCATAGCGCTCGGCATGGGCATGGGCACGGCAACCGGCTGTGCGGCGCTCGCGCGCTCGAGTTCGACCGCGGTGCCATCGGGCTCCTCAACGCGCACGCGCGTGAGGCCGCGGTCCTCCATCACATCGGCTATCTCGGCAAGTCTTTTGGAATCCATGCTCTAGCTCCTCGTATATCTACGCAGCGCGATGGCGGCGTTGTGCCCGCCAAAGCCTAGGTTGGTCGAAAGCGCCCAGGTAAGGTCGGCGCGAACCGCGCGATTGGGCGTGTAGTCAAGATCGCAGGCGGGATCGGGTGTGTGGTAGTTAATGGTCGGCGGCACCACGCCCTGCTCGAGCGCCATGGCGCAAGCCATGACCTCGATGGCACCCGTGGCGCCGATCATATGGCCGGTCATCGACTTGGTCGACGAGACATGTGCGGTGCGCGCCGCGTCCTCGCCGAGCGCACGCTTAATGCCCGCCGTCTCGGACGAATCGTTGAGCTTGGTCGATGTGCCGTGGGCGTTGATGTAGAGGCCCTCGGAAGGCTTGACGTCGCCCTCGGCCACTGCCATCGATATCGCACGGGCGATGCCGGCAGCCTCGGGATCGGGGCTCGTGATGTGATAGGCATCATCGGTGTTGCCGTAACCCACGACCTCGGCATAAATGTGCGCCCCGCGAGCCAGCGCGTGTTCCATGCTCTCGAGTACCAGCACGCAGGCGCCCTCGCCCATCACAAAGCCGTCGCGGTCTGCATCGAACGGACGGCATGCCGTCGACGGGTCAGGATTAGTGGTGAGAGCACGGCAGGACGTAAAGCCCGCAACGGCATCGGGGATGATTGCGGCCTCGGCGCCGCCAGCCAGGATTGCATCGGCATAGCCATGCTTGATGGCGCGGAACGCCTCGCCCACGGCATGGGCCGAGGTCGCGCAGGCGGTCACCACGGGCAGGGTCGGGCCCTTTGCCTTGTGGCGGATTGCGATATTGCCCGAAGCCATATTGGGAATCATCATCGCAATCATATAGGGCGATGCGCGGCGAGGTCCCCGATCGGCGATCGTGTGGACGTTGTCGACGAGTGTCTGCATGCCGCCCACGCCCGAACCCACGTAGACGCCCAGGCGCTCGCGATCGATGGCGCCCTCGACATCAAAGCCCGCATCGTGCATGGCCTCGTCCGACGCTGCCAGGGCAAACTGAACGCAGGGGTCCAGGTGCTTGGCGTCACGCTTGCCAAAGTACTCGTTGCCGTCAAAACCCTTGACCTCGGCCGCCACCTTAACGGCAAACGCATCGGTATCGAAGTGCGTGATCGGGCCGATGCCGCACGTGCCGGCGCACATGGCCGCCCAGGTAGCAAGCGCCGTGTTACCGAGCGGCGATACGGCACCGATGCCGGTGATTGCAACTCTCTGTTCCATCATGGTCTCCTCATTCAAGCCGTTGTGTGGCTCTGGTTTCTACATCGCCATTCCGCCGTCGACGCGCACGACCTCGCCCGTAATGTAGGCAGCTGCATCGCTCGCTAAAAAGCGCACCACGCCGGCCACTTCCTCGGGGCGCGCCATGCGCCTCAGGGGAATCTGCTCCTCGCACGCCGCGCGCACCTTCTCCGAGAGCTTTGCCGTCATATCGGTCTCGACAAACCCGGGTGCGACCGCGTTCACTCGTACGCCGCGGGGCGCAAGCTCGCGCGCCACCGCCTTGGTAAGCCCTATCACGCCCGCCTTGGAGGCAGCGTAGTTGGCCTGCCCGGCATTGCCCATCAGGCCCACAACCGAGCTCATGTTGATGACGCAACCGCCGCGCTGGCGCATAAAGGTCTTGGTGAGCGCGCGCGTCGTATTGAACGTGCCCTTGAGATTGACATCGAGCACGCGGTCGAAGGCGTCATCGCCCATGCGCATGAGCAGGCCATCGCGGGTGATGCCGGCGTTGTTGACGAGCGCCCAAATGGAGCCAAAGTCGTTGAGGACCGTTTCCACGCACGCGTTGACGGCAGCGGGATCGGCCACGTCGCATTGATATGCGCGTGCCGTAGCGCCAGCCGCCTCGCAGGCTTCGCACGTCTCGCGCGCCGCATCGACGCTACCGGCATAGACGACGGCGATATCAAAGCCGTCCTCCGCCAGACCGACAGCGCAGGCGCGGCCGATACCCCGCGAGCCGCCCGTGACCAGTGCCACGCGACGTGAGTCGTTGCGCTCGATCGCGCCGTTGTTCAAGTTGCCCATGTCATTCCTTTCGGGTTACAGCCCTGTGGACTATGCGAGCTCGTCGGCAATAGCTGCGACCTGCTCGGCCGTTTCGCACGAATGCACACGAACGTCGCTCAGCGTACGCTTGACCAAGCCGGACAGCGTTTTGCCGGGACCGACCTCAATAAACGTGTCGATGCCTTGATTCTGCAGAGCATGCAGCGTGTCGACCCAGCGCACGGCATGACTCAACTGGTTGGCCAGCACCTCCGATGCCGCCTGTGGGTCGACCGGATAGGGCGCCGCCGTCATATTTGCCATAACAGGAATGAGCAACGGGGACGGCGCGTGACCGGCCTCGATATATGCAGCAAGGCCACAGGTCGCCTCGGCCATATAGGGGCTATGGAATGCACCCGACACCGCGACCTTCATGGCCCGGCCACCAGCCTCTTTTACCAGGACGTCGAGGGTTTGCAACGCATCGGGCGCTCCGGCCACAACCGTCTGCTGGGGGCTGTTGTAGTTGACCGGCCAGCAGTCCTCGCCGGCCTGTTTTGCCAAGCCCTCGACCTGCGCCGCATCGAGTTTGATGACGGCGCGCATTTCGCCGGGGTGACGCTCAGCCGCCGTGGCCATAAGCGCCGCGCGCTCGCACACAAGCTCAAAGCCCGCTCGCGTATCGAACGCCCCCGCAAAGGTGAGTGCAGCGACCTCGCCCAGCGAGAATCCCGCACAAGCGGCAGGCACCACGCCGCGCTCGCGCAGGGCGGCAGCCGCTGCCAAGTCGTGCACGAATACGCAAGGCTGCGTGTTCTCGGTCTGCGAGAGCTCCTCTTTCGAGGCGCTCCGGCACTGCTCGCTCGTCCCCGGGCGCACCTCGTCGGCGATCGCAAACACCTCGGCAGCCGCCGGTGATGCTTCGATGAGGTCGACGCCCATCGCGGGATGCTGGGCACCCTGACCGGCAAACAGAAACGCTACGCTACCCATGCGGACGCACCCTTCAGGACATGCTCGGCGCCATCGACCAGATCGTCGACGATTTCGCGTGCGCTCTGGCGTTCGTTGGCCATACCGGCAATCTGTCCGCACAAATACGAACCCTCTTCGTAATTACCGTCCTTTGCGGCTTTACGAAGCGCTCCCGTGCCCATGGCCCCGAGCTCCTCGGGGCTTGCGCCCGCCGCCTCGTTCTTGGCATACGCGTTGGTGAAGGGGCTCTTGAGGGCGCGAACCGGATGTCCCGTCGAGCGACCGGTCGCACGCGTCGACGTGTCGCCCGCCTTGAGCACCAGTTCTTTGTATTGCTCGGAGACGGTGCACTCATCGGCAACGAGAAAACGCGTGCCCACTTGGACGCCAGCGGCGCCGAGCATAAAGGCGGCCGCCACACCGCGACCATCGGCGATGCCGCCAGCCGCAACCACGGGAATATCGACCGCATCGACAACCTGCGGCACCAGCGCCATCGTCGAGGTCTCGCCAATATGGCCGCCTGATTCGGTACCCTCGGCAACCACGGCAGTGGCTCCGCGACGCGCCACGAGACGCGCCAGCGCCACCGAAGCCACGACGGGAATAACCTTGATGCCCGCATCGCCCCAGGCCTTCATGTACTTGGTGGGATTGCCGGCGCCGGTCACCACAACGGGCACCCGCTCATCGATCACCACTTGTGCGACCTCGTCGACAAACGGGCTCATGAGCATAACGTTGACGCCAAAGGGCTTATCCGTCTTGGCGCGCAGCTCGTGAATCTGATCGCGCAGCCAGTTTGCGTCGGCATTCATGGCCGCGATAATGCCTAAGCCGCCCGCCTCGGACACGGCAGATGCCAGCGAGGCATCGGCAATCCAGGCCATGCCACCCTGGAACACGGGTTTTTCGATGCCGAGCAGATCGCAGAGAGGAGACTTGAGCATCACTACTTCTCCAATGCCGCCTCGACCGTATCGACGAACTCGCCGACCGTCTTGGGGTTCTCCTCGGTATCGAGCTCAATGCCAAACTCGTCCTCGACGGCGACGAGGATCTCGACGGTGCCCAGACTGTCGAGGCCAATCTCCTCGAGCGTGGACTCGGGCTTCATCTCGACGTCGTCAAGGCCAGCGGTCTCGCGGATAACGTCGCAAACGCGCTCGAAGGTCTTCTGATCTGCCATGGTAGTTCTCCTTTGTTTGTGCCCTAGGGGCGTTTTTATTTCCTATGTGCGACTACTTCCAACGAAGCAGATAGCCACCTATATCCAGGCCGGCGCCAAATCCAACGAGGGCGATGGTGTCGTCCTCATTCAGTGCGTCGGTACGTGCCAGCCGGTCAAGCGCAAAGGGAATGCAGGCGCTCGAAATGTTGCCGGTCTCGCGTAGCGTTCGAACCACGCGCTCGTCTGGCACGTCGAGACGCTTGACCGCCTGACTCAGGATTCGTTCGTTAGCCTGATGGAATACAAAATGGTCGATGTCTTCGACCGAAATGCCCGCATCGCTCGCAAGCTTATGGACCGTGTCGCAGATGGCGTTGACGCCGAACTTGAACACGCGGCGACCATTCATGGACAGCACGCTCGCGCTATCTGCGGAGTCCTTAAACGGCGAGGTGCCGACCAGACCGGGAACGCGCAACGTCTCGACGTCGGGCGCCGTCGAAAGCTCAACGGCAAGGGGGTTGTCTCCCCCAGCCCCTATCACTGCAGCGCCCGCGCCGTCGCCAAAGAGCACGCACGTGGCGCGGTCTGACCAGTCAAGGGCGCGCGTCATCTGCTCGGAGGCAACGACAAGCACATGCTTGGCTCGTCCTCGAGCGATATAGCCCTCGGCGACATCGAGCGCAAATACGAAGCCGGCACAAGCCGCCGAAACGTCGAAGGCTGGACATGTGGCACCCAGGCGCTCAGCAACGGCGCACGCTTCGGCAGGAACGAGGTGATCGCCCGTCGTCGTCGAGCAGACGATCAGATCCAGCTGGCTCGCATCGATTCCGGACGTCTGGAGCGCTTGCTCGCTCGCTGCTACGGCAAGGTCGTCGAGCGACTCAGTGGTGCAGACGTGGCGGCTCTTGATACCGGTGCGGGTAAAAATCCACTCATCCGAGGTATCGAGGAACTCGGACAGCTCGTCATTGGAAACGCTGCGCGCAGGAAGCGCCGAGCCCGTTCCCAGTATCGTGAAACCCATCACTAACCTCCTTTGAGTTGTTGACGTGTTTACATCGACCAAGAGAGGATAGCGCATTTCAGTCATTGTTGACGTGTTAACATTAAATTGTCCAAATGCGACAAAGGCTTCACATTGTGTCTGCCTCACGACACCATTGCGTTATTCACTTATTCATTAAGGAGGTAGCAGCCGCTATGGATGTCAAATTAACGATAGTCGACGTAACCGGATCGACCAACGATGACCTGCTCGAAGCAGGAAAACAAGGAGCGCCGCACGGCACAGGACTTGCCGCCCGGGCTCAGACAGCAGGACGCGGCCGGCGCGGCCACAAGTGGGATTCAACCGCCGGCAACCTATTGCTTTCGATTGTCCTGCGTCCATGCGTTAATCCTGCAAAGTACTCTGGTCTTGCCGCCGTCAGCGGCCTAGCGGTGCTCGAGGCGCTCGAAAAGCAGGGTCTTGCAAACGAGATTGGCCTCAAATGGCCCAACGACCTGGTCGCGCGAGGACGCAAGCTCGGCGGCATTCTGGTCGAGGCGGCACGCGATAACGAAGGCAAACCTTTCGCCGTCTGCGGCATTGGCGTCAATGTGAACTATGTGCCTTCGGAGGTTCCCGATGGCGGCCTGCCGGCAATCGGTCTCTCGGACCTCAACGAGAATGTTCCCGCCGTCGATGTGCTCCTCGATGAGGTCTATCACGCAGTTATAGACGCTGTAGATGCGTGGGCAGAGCGTCTCAACGCCATGGAAGAAGACGCCGGACCGCTCGCGCCCGTCCACGGGGAATATGTCACTCACCTCAATTGGATTGGGGAGCACGTTATCGCCCGCTCCCCCGCAGGAGACGAGCTGGCGCGTGGAATCTTTCAAACGGTCGATGACTTTGGTCGCGCGTGCATCGAGACAGAAGACGACTTGCGATCCTTCCATTTTGAGGAGGCATCGCTGCGCCCCATGGGTAAATAAGACGCCATAGCCACCCATTCGGCCGCATTATCCGGGCCCCCAAGGCCACCATTCAAAACAAAAGAGCCCCGCTACCAAGATGGCAGCGGGGCTCTATAAGCTATGAGCGATATCGCTTAGAGCTTGATGTCGATGTCGACGCCAGCGGGGAGGTCGAGACGCATGAGCGAATCAACGGTGCCCGAGGTGGGGTCGAGGATGTCGATGAGGCGCTTGTGGGTGCGCATCTCGAACTGCTCACGGGAGTCCTTGTTCACGTGCGGCGAGCGGATAACCGTGTACAGGTTGCGCTCGGTGGGCAGGGGGACAGGACCGGAAACGCGAGCGCCGGTCTTCTGAGCGGTCTCGACGATGAGCTTCGCGGACTGATCGACGACCTCGTGATCATAGCCCTTGAGGCGAATGCGGATCTTCTGGGTAGCCAACTTAAACCTCCAAAGAGTGCGAGAGATGTTCTCGCGGATTACGTAACAGGGAGCTCGAACTTAGGCGTTCTTGCTCATGACCTCGTCCACGATGGACTTGGGCGCGGGCTCATAAGAGTCGAACTGCATCGTGTAGGATGCACGGCCCTGGGTCTGGGAGCGAAGGTCGGTAGCGTAACCGAACATCTCGCCCAGCGGCACCTTGGCACGGATGAGCTTGCTGTTCTTGCGATCCTCCATGCCCTCGATCTTGCCGCGGCGACCGGAGAGGTTGCCCATAACGTCGCCCATGTACTGCTCAGGGGTCTCGACCTCGACAGCCATGATCGGCTCGAGCAGCTGCGGATCGGACTTCTTGAGGGCGTCCTTGATAGCCATGGAACCGGCGATCTTGAAGGCGGCCTCGGAGGAGTCGACCTCGTGGTAAGAACCGTCGAACAGGGTGACCTTAACGTCGAGGACCGGGAAGCCGGCGATAACACCGGTGTTCAGGGCCTCCTGGATGCCCTTGTCGATGGACGGGATGTACTCCTTGGGCACGACGCCGCCGACGATAGCGTTGACGAACTCGTAGCCGAAGCCCTCCTCCATCTTCTCGAGCTTGATGACGGCGTGGCCGTACTGACCGCGACCGCCGGACTGACGGACGAACTTGCCCTCAGCCTTCTCGACGTCGTGACCAGCGGTCTCGCGGTAGGCAACCTGGGGCTTACCAACGTTAGCGTCAACCTTGAACTCGCGGAGCAGACGGTCGACGATGATCTCGAGGTGCAGCTCGCCCATGCCGGCGATGATGGTCTGGCCGGTCTCGTGGTTGGTGGACACCTGGAAGGTCGGGTCCTCCTCGGCGAGCTTGGTCAGAGCCAGGGACATCTTGTCCTGCTCGGCCTTGGTCTTGGGCTCGATGGCAACGTCGATAACGGGCTTAGCGAACTCGATCTTCTCGAGGACGATCTCCTTGCCCTCGGCGCACAGGGTGTCACCGGTGGTGGAGTTCTTGAAGCCGACGCAAGCGACGATGTCGCCAGCGGCAGCGTCGTCACGGTCGATACGCTCGGCGGCGTTCATCTCGAGGATGCGGCCGAGGCGCTCGCGCTGACCGTTGGAAGCGTTGACCACGTAGGAGCCGGACTCGGCGCGGCCGGAGTAAACGCGGACATAGGTGAGCTTACCGACGAACGGGTCGGTCATGATCTTGAAGACCAGGCCGGAGAAGGGCTCGTCGAAGGAAGGATGACGCTGAATCTCCTCGCCGGTGTCCGGATCGGTACCGGTGACGGCCTCGACGTCGAGCGGGCTGGGCAGGTAGTCGACGACAGCGTCGAGCAGCTCCTGAACGCCCTTGTTCTTGTAGGCGGAACCCACGAAGACGAGGTTGAGCTCGTTGGCCAGAACGCCCTTGCGCAGAGCAGCCTTGAGCTCCTCGACGGTGAAGTCCTCCTCCATGAGAATCTTCTCCATGAGCTCGTCGTCAAAGCTGGCAGCAGCGTCGAGGAGCTCCTCGCGCTTGGTGGCAGCGATGTCGGCAAACTCAGCCGGGATCTCGTCCATCGGCTCGGGGTAGGTCATGCCCTTCTCGTCGGCCTTGAAGTCCCATGCAGTCATGGTGACCAGGTCGATGACGCCCCAGAAGTTGTCCTCGGCGCCCATCGGGACCTGAGCGGCCACGGCGTTAGCGTCGAGACGATCCTTCATGGTCTCGATAGCGTTGAAGAAGTCAGCGCCCACGCGGTCATACTTGTTGATGAAGGCGATGCGGGGGACGTTGAAGGTAGAAGCCTGACGCCAAACGGTCTCAGACTGGGGCTGAACGCCGGCAACGGCGTCGAAGACGGCGACAGCGCCATCGAGGACGCGCAGGCAGCGCTCGACCTCGGCGGTGAAGTCAACGTGGCCCGGGGTGTCGATGATCTGGATGCGGTAGTCCTTACCGTCCTTGTTCCAGAAGCACGTGGTAGCAGCGGAGGTAATGGTTACGCCGCGCTCCTGCTCCTGAACCATCCAGTCCATGGTGGCAGCGCCCTCATGGACCTCACCGATCTTGTGGGTCTTACCGGTGTAGTAAAGAATACGCTCGGTCGTGGTGGTCTTACCGGCATCGATGTGGGCCATGATGCCGATGTTACGGGTATCGGAAAGCTTGTACTTAGGCTTAGCCATGTTAGTTCCTTACCTTAACTTACCAACGATAGTGAGAGAACGCGCGGTTGGCCTCGGCCATCTTGAAGACGTCCTCACGCTTCTTGACGGAAGCGCCCAGGCCGTTGGAAGCGTCGAGGATCTCGTTGGCGAGACGCTCGGCCATGGTCTTCTCCTTGCGAGCGCGGGAGAAGTTGACGATCCAGCGGATACCCAGAGCGGTGGAACGACGGGAGTTGACCTCCATCGGGACCTGATAGGTAGCGCCACCGACACGCTTGGGCTTAACCTCGAGCGTGGGCTTGACGTTGTCCATAGCCTTCTTGAAGGTAGCGAGAGCGTCGCCACCCTCGGACTTCTCGGCAACGATCTCGAAAGCGGTGTAAACGATGCGCTCAGCGGTGGCCTTCTTGCCGTCAAGAAGGACCTTGTTGATGAGCTGAGTCACCAGGCGGTTGTTGTAAACGGCGTCAGGCTGAACCTCACGACGATTAGCTGCTGCACGACGCGGCATGTGAAATCTCCTTAAGTGTCTACCGTGCGGCGCTTAGGCGGCACACGGCGAAAGTATCAAAACGTTATCTGGCTTATTTAGCCTTGGGGCGCTTAGCACCGTACTTGGAACGGGCCTGCATACGGTTCTGGACCGGAGCAGCGTCGTAGGCGCCACGGATGACGTGATAACGGACACCAGGGAGGTCACGGACACGACCGCCGCGGACGAGCACGATGGAGTGCTCCTGCAGGTTGTGGCCCTCACCCGGGATGTAAGCAGTAACTTCGATGCCGTTGACAAGGCGAACACGGGCAACCTTACGAAGAGCCGAGTTCGGCTTCTTGGGGCTCGTGGTGAAGACGCGGGTGCACACGCCGCGCTTCTGGGAGTTGTGCTGCAGAGCAGCGTTCTTGGACTTCTTGGGCACGGAACGACGGCCCTGGCGAACCAGCTGGTTAATAGTAGGCAAAGCGTACTCCTTCTCGAATGATTCCAGCTTTCTGTAAAGTGCAACGGCTTGAATCGAGGGGTCAGCATCCCCCTACGAAACACGCAGTTCGATAGGATACGTGGC
>WGSL01000010.1 GCA_014871665.1 Collinsella sp.
TGCCATCTTGATTTAATGGCTCACCCGGACGCCGTTGCCGATGAGGCGACGGTGCTGGGCTTGGGTCTATTTGACTGCGGCGTCAATCCGCGCGACTTTTCGGCCGCAAACGAGCGCGCCTGTCGCCAACCAGGCATCATCGCCGGCGTTGGGCTTCACCCCTGGTGGCTCGCCGATGGCCACTGCGGTTTTGTCGAAGTCAATCTGCTTTGCGAAGTTGCTGCCCAAGAACGCTACATCGGCGAAGTCGGACTCGACTTTTCCGCGCGCTTTGCTGGAAGTGAGCCGCTACAAATACAGGCACTTAACCGGCTCTGCGATGCGCTCGTGCAGCATCCTCTTACCGGGCGCGTGATATCAATTCACGCCGTTCGTTCGGCAGGAGCCATACTGGACGTCCTCGAATCGCATGGACTACTCATCCCAAACCCCGACTCCCCCGTTATCATCTTCCACTGGTTTAGCGGTACTTCGGACGAACTCGTCCGCGCGCGTAATGCGGGCTGTTATTTTTCCGTCAACGAACGCATGCTCGCATCTAAACGAGGACGCGAATACGCACGACAGATTCCACTCGATCGTTTACTGCTCGAGACCGATTCACCAGCCGAACCAAACACAGAAACAAGCGCACAGTCGCTCATCAGATCGCTCGAAAGCGCCTCAGAACACGTCGCCTCGCTCAAAAAATGCGACGCAAAGCATATTGAGTCGGCGGTTTTAGCGAATGCACACTCTGTTTTTAGCCTTCGCTAACCCCTGTGGTCAAAAAACGTCAAATATGAGTACTGCTAGCGAAATGGATACATTACTCTGAGCTTTCCGACCACCAGAATAATCTACGATTGTCCATTAACTAACACTTTTACAGTCACTCATCCTGCATTTTCGCAATCTTAAACCCCTCCAAACGCTCAAATCACGTCTGAAGGGGTCGATTTTGCTGCGACTAAATTAGTCACAGTACTCATATTTGGCTTTTTTGACCACCGAGTCACGGGAAGGCACCAATACAGCTCCCCGGGACAGCTCGGCTATTCGACGATTGGTGCTCCGTGGCCCCAAGAACCTTCCATACCGCACACGGTCGAGGCAAACCCGGCAGCAAAGTCGAGCGCGCGCTCGATGGCCTCGGCGCCGTCCTCGCCACGCTTGGCGGAATCGAGATAGCACATCAAAAACGAGGTGAGGAACGAGTCGCCCGCCCCCATGGTGTCCTTCATGTCCGTTACCGGTTTAGCCAGCTGGCGGTAATAACGCTCGCCGTCGTAAGCAATGCAGCCCTCGGCGCCCGCCGTAGCCGACACAAAACGCGGACCCAGACCCTTCACCCATGCCAAACGCTCGCGGATCTCGTCCTCACTCGCGGCATCCGCCGCACTAAAGAAAGCGAAATCGACGTAGGGCGCAATCTGCTCGTAGTACTCGTCGGTGGAGTCGTCCGAAAAGTCAAAAGAGACCGTGACGCCCGCAGCCTTCAGCTTGGGCAGCTCGCGCTCGGTAAAGCAATAGTTGCCCGAATGAACCACATCGAACTGCTTCATGTACGAAAGGTCAAAGCGATCGAGGACATAGCGCGCATCGCCACGGATACCGCCCTCGTTGGAGCCGAGGAAGACACGGTCACCGTCAACGACGGTCACGCGAGCCGCTCCGTTCTCGCCAATCATCTGCTCGCACTTGTCAAGCTCGATACCTTCATCCTCGAGACTTGCAATGACATGCTCGGCAGCGGCGTCATTACCAAAAATGCCCATGTATGCAGAGCGTGCGGCACCGCATTTCTTGGCATAAACGGCGAAGTTCACCGCATTGCCGCCGGGATACATGGTGTGGATATGCTCGTAGCGATCGACGACGTTGTCGCCAAATCCGAGCGCGTTAACGTTAAATGCCATGGCCTTTGTCCCTTCTAGTACTCGACAACACCCATATAGCGACGGAAATCGGGATCATGGTCAAACACCTTGCCGCGTGCGGCACGCAGCTCGCAGTTCATGGCGTAGAACAGCACCGGGTCCAGATAGGCACGGACGCTCGCCGGCACGGCTTCCATACCGTACTCCTTGGCATCGAGCACCATCAGCGTATCGGTATGCGTCTTAAGGAACGCCAGGGCGCGCTCGTCCATAGCACGGCACTCGCTGGAGCCCATCTGCAGGAAGTAAAAAACGCCATCCTGAGTAGCCTCGAAGGGGCCATGGAAGTACTCGGCAGAGTGAATGTAGCTGCAGTGCTGCCACTGCATCTCCATAAGAGAGCAGATAGAGAAACCGTAGGTCTGGCTAAAGTTGGGACCGCTGCCCAGAATATAGAAGAACTCGTGCTCCTGGCAAAGCTTGGCAAAGCGATCGCCCAGCTCGGCATTTACCTTCTCGCGTGCCGGGGGAAGAATCTTATCCATCTCGGCGATACCGGCATACATATCGGCAAGATCGGCGTAGCCCTCCTGCTGATCGAGCAGCTCTGCCGCAAGCGACAGCGAAATGCCAGCGGGGACCTCGGCCTGCGGCACGCCCTCGCCCCATGGGTAGACCCACGTGGTCCACTTGCCGGAGTCAATCTTGGATCCAGCGTTGTCGGTCTGGGCGATCACCGTAGCGCCGGCAGCAAGGGCAATCTCGCAGCCCTCGACGACCTCGGGGGTATTGCCGCTGTGGCTGCAAGCGATGACCAGGGACTTCTCGCCCAGACGACGCGGACGCATGATATCGAACTCGCGAGCCGTATAGATATACGAAGTGAAGGTGGTTGCCTCGCGCTGCAGAAGCTCATGAGCCGGGATCAAATCGATCATGGAGCCACCGCAAGCAATCCAGTAGACGCTGTCGAACTTGCCCTTCTCGGCAATTGCCTCTTTGATCAGATCGTGTGCGTTCATATCCAGTTCCTTTCTTATTTGGCCCGCAATCAATGACGTTGGTTGCGTGGCCGATGGTTGTTTTAGTCAATCAGATATTTCTCGAATGCGGCCATGTTCTTGGCATCTGCCGCCGCCGGATCATCGTAGTAACGACCGTCCGTGATTTCCTGGCCCAGCATGCCGTCGAAACCATGGGCGTTGAGCGTGGCGACGAAGGCGTCCATATCGTGCTTGCCATCGCCCCACACCAGATGGCCATACGGGTCACCGTCGATAAAGTGCATCTCGTGAATTGCCCCATCACCAAAGGCGGCAAACCAGTCCTCGAGCGTCTCGCCTGCAACGCCCATCGCGGTTGTATCAACCATGGGCTGTAAGTACGGGCTCGCGACCTCGTCAATCATGCGCTTCGCATCGGAAACCGTCGTCACAAGGTTGCTCTCCTCGGGACGCAGGCTTTCCATCGTAAGCACCATACCGTGCTCGCCGGCATACTCCGCCAGAATGGACAAGTGCTCGCGGCTGCGCTTCCAGGCTTCCTCGCGGTCCTCGTCCCAGTCGCCCCAGCCCGAGTTGATGGACATGCGGTCGCACCCAAGTACCTCGGCAAGCTCAATGCCGTGCTTAAAGTACGCCAAGCTGCGCTGTTCATGCAGCGGTTTGCGTGCGCAGTACTGCCAAGGATAGACAACATTCTCGGGACACAGAGTACGATACCTAAGCCCACGGTCTGCAGCCTTTTCGCCAGGACCTCAGCTTCAAAGTAGCCCGTGTGGTCGAGCGTCACATGCGGCTCCGCACACCACAGCTCAATGGACTCAAAGCCCAAACGCTGCTGCACATCAAGGAAGTAATCGAGCGACCACATGATGTAGTGGATATTCATGCCCGCAATCTGTTCGCGGTGCAGCGTCGGTTTGGATTCAGACATCTTATGCCTCCTTATTTCGATCGAACACGATTTGTCCGTCCGACATCGTCATATCAACCGCAAGATCGCGTGCGTCGCGATAATCGAGGTCGAACACATCCCGATCGAGCACGCAGATATCGGCAAGCTTGCCAACCTCAAGCGTACCCAGCTCGTCTTCGCGCATCAGGTCGTACGCGCCCCCGGCAGTCCAAGCGCGCAAGAGCTCGACAAGCGTCAGCGCGTTGACCTCATTCACGGGCAGTCCGTCGTCGAAGTATCCGCCGCACGCACTGTAGATTGACTCGCCCAAACTCGGAATCAACAGCGGTAAATCCGTGCCACAGCACACTGTGCATCCGGAATCTTCCATGCCGCGGCGATTCCAGCTGTGCAAAAGTCGCGTCTCACCAATTTGTCGACGCATCATCGACAGGCAATCCTCGCGCCGGTCCAGCGTTAGAATCTGCGGATAGACCTCGCAAATTCCACCTAACTTGCCAAACTCGACAAGATCGGTCGGATCAGAGTTCTCGAGATCGGTAATCGCATGGCGGCGAAGCATCCGTCCATGCTCGTCTCGAGGCAGCGAGGCATAGAGCGCCACGGTGCGACGAACGGCGCCATCGCCCTGGCAATGCAAGGAATATCGGAAGCCGTCAGCATCAATTGCACGCAGCTCGTTCTCAATCAGATCCCACTCTGGCTCCTCGACGACCGTCTTGCCGGCAGCGCCCGCATCGGCCGTGTCCTCATAGGGTTCAATCATCTCGGCAAGCCCCGCCCATACGCCGCGATCGGTCATACGGTTGAAGCCAGAAAAACGAACGAACGGTCCCCGGAAGCGCTCTCGCGCCTCGCGGGCATATGCCAGATTTGCACCGGCACCCACCGGCTGCGACATCATAGAGACGCGAACCGTCAGCTCACCAGATTCCTCACGGCGAGCCATTTCGTCGGCAAAGCCGTAATAGTCATCAAACGCCATCTCCTTGATGGCGGTGACGCCGCGCTCGTTAAGCATGTTCATGTAGTCCGAATACCCGGCACGCACCTCGGGCAGCGCGAGGAAATCGCTCATCATGCGCCAGATCTTCTCGGCATAGCACGCCTGGGGCGTAAAGCCGTATCGCGCACTAGCGGCAGCATTGAGAACGCAGGTCTCCGCACCCGATGTAAAGCAGACAACGGGGATATCGCCAAAACAATCGTCAAACACAGCTGCCGTATTTGCGTTCTCGGCATCCGATGCCAACGTTTCGGGTAGGTTGTGGCCAAAAGCCGCCGCGCAATCCGGATGACCTTCTTTCCATGCACGCAAGAGCGACACGGCCTCTTTGGCATCGGCGATGCCGGACAGATCAGACCCCAACGTCCGCAGCGCCCAGCCTGTATAGAAGGTATGCACATCGATCAGGCCAGGCATGACGGTACGGTCGCCCAGGTCAACTACCTCGTCCGCCTGGGTCAAATACGAAGCCGCCTCACACTTGGTGCCAACAGCCTCAATTCGATTGCCACGGACCGCTACGAAACCTTCAAACGGCAGGTCCCCCGTACCGGTAAAGACGCTCTTAGACGTCAGGACCGTCAAACGATCAGACATCACAACCACCTACACCGGAAGCATGCCAGAGATTGCCGTTACAATCACGCCAAAGACGACCATGAAAATGAAGAACTTCCAAATGGTCTTCCACCATTGGCCAAACGAAATCCTAGCCACGGCAAGACCGGCGACCGTCATGCCCGCCACGGGGCTGATGGTGTTGATGGTCTGGTTGGCAAACTGGAGCGCGGTGACGGCTGCCTCGGGATTGAGGCCCATGAGCTCGGTCAGGGGGCCCATAACGGGCATGGTGAGCGCCGCCAGGCCAGAACTCGAGGGAACCAGCAAAGAGAGCAGGCCAAGGACGATATACATAAACGTGGTGTAGACGGCGGCGGGTGCACCGGCGAGCGCGGTAGCGAGCGCCTGGAGGATGGTGTCGATGATCATGCCGCCCTCGGCGATGACCAGAATACCGCGAGCGATACCGATAACGATGGCAGCGTACGCAAAGTCGGCGAGACCCTTAACGAACTCCTCTGCGATTGTCTGCTGGTCAAGACCGCCCAGGATACCGGCAAGCAAGCCCATGCCAAGGAACACGGCGGAAATCTCATTCATGTACCAGCCCTGGGTAACAAGACCCCAGACGATAATGCCCATACCGCAAGCAAAATCGATAAGCACGAGCTTCTGACGGATAGTGAACTCTTCCTCGATGGAGGCATCGGTCACGGAAAACTCAATACGCTTGAGCTTATCGTCCTCGTACACAATGGACGACTCGGGGTTTTTCTTGACGCGCATGGCGTAGCGCATGGCCCATGCGATACCGACGGCAGTGAAGATGACCCAAGAAACAGCGCGCAGCCACAGTTGCGGATTACCCTCGATGCCAATGATGCCTTGGGCGATCAAAACATTAAACGGGTCGATGGTCGAAGCACAATATCCCAGGTTAGGACCAAGGAAGCAGATGATGAATGCCGTCATCGAGTCATAACCGATACCCATCATGATGGGAATGAAGATGGCATAGAACGGCAGGGCTTCCTCAGACATACCAAACGTAGTGCCGCAAATGGACAGCAATGTCATCGTGATGGGAATGATGAGGATGTCCTTGTTCTTGAGCTTTTTAATCACACGGCTCATGCCGGCATTCAAAGCGTTGGTCTTGGTGATGATCGCGAACGATCCGCCAATCAATAAGACGAACGCAACGACGTCGGCAGCCTCCTGGATGCCCTTGGTGGGCGCTTGCAGAACCGCGAAGATATCCTGGCCCAGATTGATGGTCTCGCCGGTCTCGGAATCGGTGTAGTTCTTATCGACCTGTTCATAGGTTCCAGCAACGGCGACTTCACGCTCGCCCGCCGCTGTCGAAATCGTCTTGCGCTGATACTGACCAGAGGGAACGATCCAAGTCAGGACCGCAAAGACAACGATCAGCAAGAACATGATCGTATAGACATGCGGTAATTTGAACTTAAAACGTCTGTTTGTCTTCTTCGCCTTCGTATCTGACATAGATACCCCCAAAGAACTCGAGACTGCATCGCATCTCGCTTCAACGTTTGCATAATGCAAACGTTCTATGACGTCCCATAGATTATCAGCAGCTTTTTCCTTCATCAAGATAATTTCAAACTGATTGCCGCAACGCGGTTGAACGGTTGCGTTTGCGCCGTGAACGGTATGGAGACGCCCGGTGAGATGATCCACCGGGCGTTTCCATTCGCAATGTCCTAGATGTCAAAAACGTAGCGAGACCCAACGATCCGCTGACGACCGATGATAAACGGCCGCCGCTGCTCATCGAAAAAGAAGGCTTCCATATAAAACAAGGGTTCGCCAACGGGAACTGCCAACAGTCGAGCGACCTCGGGCGACGCGCACGCGATCTCGAGCGTGCACGGGTCGGTAAACGCGGGCGTGCGGCCCGTCCGGTTGCGCACGAACTCAAAAATGGATTGGTTCGATAGAGGTGCCGTTGATAGATAGGCGTTGTCCTCGTAAACATATATGTTGTTCTCGAGCATGACAGGGACGCCATCGGCAGTGCGCACGCGCTCAACGCAAATCAAGTCAGTTCCAACGGGAACACCAAAGAACTGTGCTTCGGTGGAATCCGCCGGCAGTATCTTTCTCGAAATGACACACGCCCCCGGTTCCATTCCGTTAACGCGACATGCGTCCGAAAAACTCTGGACGTCATCCTTCTGGCGAATCTTGCGCTTAAGCTTGGGGGCATTGACAAACGTGCCTTTCCCCTGCCGCTTCGTTAGATAGCCCTGCTGGACGAGCTCCTCAATAGCGCGTCGCACGGTAACGCGGCCAACTTTATAGCTCTCAGCCAATTCGAATTCGTTGGGTATCCGCGCGCCCGCCTTGTAGGCGCCGGAGTTGATTTCGTTTTTGATGATATCAATAACCTGTTGGTACAGCGGTATCGCTGCTTTACCGTCAGTTGGCCCTTCAGTCGGTGGCATATACCCTCTCCCAGCACAATTAATTCTAAAACGGGCTTAAGGGCATTCAACAAGCCCTTAAGCCCGCATTAGCTTAAAGTATGCTAGGTGTCGCACCAAAATGTTGGCTATTTACTCATCAGACCCGAAAAACGCGCAACTACCGCGCTCCTAAGAAAGCGTGAGCAGCTCCGGCAGCTGGTCGATAATCTTGTCCGCGGCATCCTGGCTAAAGCCAAAGCGCTCCTCGCGCTTGGCAATGACTGTCAGGCCGGCTCGCTTGCCGGCAGTGATGCCAGGCACCGAATCCTCGACGCAGCAGCAGCGATTCGCGGGCAGCCCCAGCAGGTCCAGCGCATGCAGGTAGATGTCGGGCTCGGGCTTGCTCTCCTTAAACTGCTCGCCGCTCACCACATACTCAAAGGCATCCGACAGCCCGCATGCGTTGAGCACTTCCTCGATGCTAACCATGGGAGACGAGCTGGCAAGCGCCACGCGAACGCCACGGCGCGGCAGCTCTCGAATCGTATCCACGGCGCCTGGGTTAATCAAAGCCTGATAGTCGCGCGGACGCTTATGAGCCCATTCGTCCCAACGGGCCAACGCTTCATCGCCAGTGAAATGCCCCTTACCGGCGCGCTCAAACCAATCGACCAGCATATGCAGGAAGAACTGATGCGAGGTACCGACCTGCCCATTCAACTCCTCTTGAGTCAGATTAAGCCCAAGCTCCTTGGCAAACGCGGCAGTCTCGCCCAGGTAGTAATACTCGGTATCGACGATGACGCCATCCATGTCAAAGATAACGGCGTCGAACGGAAATGCGGACACGGCACCCTCCCTAACAAAAGGGCGCCCGCAAGCGGACGCCCGAACCATGCACTATCGGCGATTCTAACCCAGTAGCTGGTCAAGTGCCACCGCGATACCGTCTTCGTTGTTGTTGGCGGTCACCATCTGGGCCACGGCCTTGACTTCATCGACAGCGTTACCCATGGCGACGCCGGTACCAGCCCACTCGATCATGGACTTGTCGTTCTGGCCGTCGCCAAACGATACGACCTCGCTGGCATCGATGCCGAGCTTGGGCAGAGCACCCTCGAGCGCACGGGCCTTGTCGATACCGGGCGCCGTGTACTCAAAGTACCAGCCGGCCGTAAACATGCCCGAAAGCGTCTGCTTAAAGGGCGCGTACATTTCCTCGTAATGTGCCTGCAGGTAGGCCGGATCGCCCGCCGTCAGCAGCTTGTCCACGGGATAAGTGTCCACGACCTCATGCAAGCTCTCGACCTCGCGGATCTTAAGGTCGCAGGCATCGCGCTCGTATTTGACAATGTTTTTCTGCGAGCCATCCGGCAGCGTAATCATGCAGTGGTACGAGTCCTCGACATGCAAGTCGCGACCGAGCGAGATCATGGGGATCACATCATAGTTTTGCAGATGATCAATCAGACGGTGCAGCTCGTCAGCCGGCATGGCCTGGTCAAAAAGGACCTCATCGGTCTGAGCGTCGACAACATGCGCGCCATTGAAAGCGACTAGCAGACCGTCATGGTTTTGGAGGTCAAGCTCCTGTGCCAGAGCATGTAGCCCCCATGCGGGACGACCCGAAGCCAAGATGAGCTTAATGCCCGACTCCTGCGCCGCGAGCAGCTTTTCGCGCGTACGCGGGCTGATCACCTTCTGATCGTTGGTGAGCGTACCATCGATATCCATTGCGATGGCTTTAATTGCCATATGTGCCTCCTTGCATCGTTTTTATCGCGCACTATCTTATCCGAGCCGGGGCACGTTCGCACGGCGCGCGTATGACGGTTGCAAAACCACCCCATTTGAAACAAAGACAAAAAAGTACTTGCAAAGACGCGTTCCGACATATAAGTTGATAAAAGACCGCCGTTGCGGTTTTAAGTAGATCGAGCATATGAAGTTTGAGTTTTAGCGTGTAAGAGAAGGAAGATCGGCAAAGTACAACCCCAAACGCAATGACAACTTAATGAGGTAACTGCCACATGTGAGGCACCCAGGGCATTGCTGTCTCGATTTTGAGCACGATGCCTTCCGCCTTGCATGGGCCGTTCCATCCCGCCCCTGCAGCAACTGCCTCACGGGCTCATTGAAAACCGCATAGCACCCCAACGTCAGCACATCACCCACGGCAAGCACATCACTCACGACAACCAACACATCAACAAACAGCACGAACATCAACCGATTGGAGAAGCTATGACAAACCACCACGCTGAAGACGGCGATAAGAAAAGCATTCTGGATGCCCGCATTGAGCGAGCATATGCAAACGAATATGACGCCGCCTTTGCCGCCGCGACCATCAAGAACTACGCGTCGCTACCGCTCGCGACGATCTTGGCCGATCACCCTCAACCGCTGAAGCGCTGCACAATGATCATGGGCGACCCCGACATTCGCAAGCTGACAGACCCCTATGCCCCAAAACGCGACAACGATTCGCACATTCTTACCGTAGGCTGCCTAGCCCATATGCTTACGGCGCTCGACACGAAACTCAAGCTCGAATGGGAACCCGACGAGCGTCATGAACTCGAAAGCAAGCGGAACACCCTGCGCACCGCACTGTTCCTTCCGTTGGACGGCCTCAAGCGCTGCAACGTCGAGCTCAATTCACAGGCGCGGCAAAAGCCCGGGACCACGGGGCAGAAAACTCCTAGACCCCATGTGGCCATCGTCGACCGCAACCGATATAACCGCATGACCGCGCACTTTTCTGCCGAGGGAGCAGCCATAAGGACGCTGATCGACCTGCTGTGCCTCCTGAGCATCAACGAACTATTTGAGGGCTATCTCGCCCTTGTTCCCGCGACGGCACCCAAGTCGGTAGCAAAGATCATCGAGACCTGCAGACGCCAGTTTGAGCGCCATCGCAATGGCAGCGAGATGAACGCCAGCATCGCGCAGTACTACGCGGCTCATTACAAAAATGACGGATGTGCCCCTATCGAGCATCAGCTGCGGCTCGCCTACACCACGCCCGTCGCAACGCTCCATCGCTTTGGAGCCCTTGGCGCTTGCGAGCCGCACGAACAGGCAGCCTGCCCCACAACCGAGCTCGATCTCAGGCTCGGACGAACCCTGTAGCCCGCCAGCCCCTCCGCGGGCAACAATCCTATTCCACAACACAACCAACAGAAAGGAGTCCTCATGGACACCAATCATTCCCCCATCATCAGCCCCCTCACCATGCGTGAATCCGCCCGAGGTATCACGCTCACCAGCATTTACGATGAGATGCTCGCCCGTCGCGAGCTCTCCGTCATGGGAAACATCGAAACCCCGATGGCCCACGACCTATGCCAGCAGATTCGTCTGCTCGATGCCACCGACCCCAGCCGCCCCATCACCATATTTGTCGCCAGCGCCGGCGGAAGCGTGCGATCGGGTCTTGCGATCTATGACGCCATGCGCCTCGCATCGTGCCCCATCCGCACCGTCTGCCTGGAATTCGCCGCGTCCATGGGCACCGTGATCTTTATGGGCGGCGACGATCGCCGTATGGCGCCCCATGCAGAGCTCATGATTCATGACCCGCTGATCCCCCAGGGGGCAGGCGGCTCGGCACTTGCGTTGCAGGAAACCAGCCGGCGTCTCATGCAGACCCGCAAGACCCTCACGCAAATCCTCTCGGACCGCAGCGGCCTCACGCCCAAGCGCATCCAGTCCCTCACTGCAAAAGACACCTACCTTTCGGCCGAGCGCGCCGTCGAGCTCGGCTTTGCCCACGAAATTCTCTCGACCACCAAGGAGGTCGCCCATGTCTAACCTCGCCAGCCGCCTCGCCGCATCTGAGTCCGCATCGTCCACCATCCTCGCCAAGGATCGAACGCTCTCCTGCGACACCCGCCAAACGGGACTCAACAACAACGCACTTGTGATCGGCCCCTCGGGAGCCGGCAAGACCCGAAACGTCCTCAAGCCCAACCTGCTGCAAATGAACGCAAGCTACATCGTGCTCGACACCAAAGGCACGCTCTGTCGCGAAGTGGGACCCGTGCTGGCAGCCCACGGTTACCGCGTGCAATGCCTCAACTTCGCCGACCTCAACACCGTCCCGGCCCTTGCGCCCGGCATCGAGCGCTGCGGCTACAACCCCCTGAGGCACATTCGCCGCAAGGCGGACGGCAGGCCCAACCAGCAGGACATCCTCTCGGTGGCAAAGGCCATCTGCCCCATCGAGGACAACAACCAGCCTTTTTGGGATCATGCGGCGGCAAACCTGCTGTCGTGTCTTATCGCCTACGTCACCGAACAGCTACCCGCCGACGAGCAGACGATCAGCTCGGTCATCAAGCTGATCGAGCACCTGCAGGACGGTGCCACGGGTCGATTGTTTGACGACCTGATCACGACCGACCCCCAAAGCTATGCCCTCTCGCTATGGCGGCGCTACGCCATTACGCAAAATGCCGAGCGCATGCACGCGAGCATCGTCGGCATCCTTGCCGAAAAGGTCATGTGTCTGGGATTCGACGGTGCGGCACAGCTCTATCGTGAGTGCCATCAGGTGAACTTCGCTTCCATGGGACACACCCCCTGCGTCCTGTTTGTAACCGTGAGCGATATTGACCGCAATCTCGATCCGCTGACCGGCCTCTTTATTTCGCAGGCGTTTATGGGCCTCATTCGTGAGGCCGATAGGCAGCCCGACGGCAGCCTGCCCGTGCCCGTGCGCTTTATGCTCGATGACTTCGCAAATCTGCAGATCTCCCAGATCGACAACGTGCTCTCGATTATCCGAAGCCGCAACATCTGGGCAACGCTGCTGCTGCAGTCGACCAACCAGCTCGATGCGCTCTATGGCGAGGCACGCGCACGCTCCATCATGGGCAACTGCGACACGCATCTGGTGCTGGCGTTCCAGGATCCCGAGAGTGCCCGGGTGTTTTCCGACCGCGCCGACGCGCTGCCCAGCACGCTCATGGCGACGCCGATCGATCGCTCGTGGCTCTTTGTGCGCGGTCGCACTCCCGAACAGGTCGAGCGCTTTAGGCTCGAAGACCATCCGCTCTACGGGGAGCTGCCCGAGGCGCAGCGAGACCATGCGGAGGCCGAGATCTAGGCGCAGGGTTCTCGCGGCGCGCGGCGCCCCAGCGATGTTCCACAAAGGCCGTGCGCCCCGGGACTACGGCAAAGCAAAGGGGCCCGCATCCGATAGGATACGGGCCCCTGACTATAAGGCGCGATGCGTTAACAGCAGCGACTACTTGCGATGCGCGCGATAGAACTCGATGAGCGCCTGGGTCGAAGCGTCCTGCTCGGCCTTGGCGGCGTCATCGTGGAAGGCCGGGGTAATCTGCTTGGCAAGCTGCTTGCCCAGCTCGACGCCCCACTGGTCGTAGGAGTCGATGCCCCAGACCGTGCCCTCGACAAACGTGATGTGCTCGTACAGGGCGATGAGCTCGCCGAGTGCGAACGGGGTCAGCGTGTCGCCGAAGATCGAGGTCGTCGGGCGATTGCCCTCAAAGCAACGGGCCGGGACGATCTGCTCGGGCGTGCCCTCGGCACGAACCTCATCGGCCGTCTTACCAAAGGCGAGCGCCTTGGTCTGGGCCAGGAAGTTGCCCAGGAACAGCTCGTGGACATCCTGGCCGCCGTCGGTCGCAGGGTTGGCGGTATTGGCGAAGGCGATGAAGTCGGCCGGAACCACCACAGTGCCCTGGTGCAGCAGCTGATAGAAGGCATGCTGGCCGTTGGTGCCGGGCTCGCCCCAGAAGATCTCACCGGTGTCGGAGGTCACGGCGCTGCCGTCCCAGCGGACATGCTTGCCGTTGGACTCCATGGTGAGCTGCTGCAGGTAGGCCGGGAAGCGGTGCAGGTACTGGCAGTACGGCAGCACGGCGTGGCTCTTGGAACCGAAGAAGTTGACGTACCAGACATTGAGCAGGCCCATCAGCGCGACGGCGTTGTTCTCGAGCGGGGTGTTGCAGAAGTACTCGTCGATGGCGTGGAAGCCCTCGAGGAACTGCTGGAAGCGCTCGGGGCCGAGCACGACGATCAGCGACAGGCCCACGGCGGAGTCAACGGAATAGCGGCCACCGACCCAGTTCCAGAAACCGAAGGCGTTGGCGGGGTCGATACCGAAGGCCTCGACCTTCTCGAGTGCGGTGGAAACGGCGACGAAGTGCTTTGCCACGGCCTCGGCGTTCTGCTCATCGGAGCCGTCGATGGCGCCCTGAGCCTTGAGCTGCTCGAGCATCCAGGTCTTGACCTCGCGGGCGTTGGTGAGGGTCTCGAGCGTGGTGAAGGTCTTGGAGACGATGATTACGAGCGTGGTCTCGGGATCCAGGCCCTTGAGCTTCTCGGCCTGGTCGTTGGGGTCGATGTTGGAGATGTAGCGGCAGTCGATACCGGCGTCGGCATAGGGACGCAGAGCCTCGTAGGCCATGACCGGGCCCAGGTCGGAGCCGCCGATGCCGATGGACACCAGATGCTCGATCTTCTTGCCGGTAACGCCCTTCCACTCACCGGAGCGCACGCGCTCGGCGAAGGCATACATGCGGTCGAGGACCTCGTGCACGTCGGCGACGACGTCCTGGCCGTCGACGATGAGCTGGCCCTTCTCGCTTGCCGGGCGGCGCAGCGCGGTGTGCAGGACAGCGCGGTCCTCGGTAGTGTTGATGTGCTCGCCAGAGAACATGGCGTCGCGGCGCTCCTCGAGCTTCACCTCGCGGGCAAGATCGCACAGCAGCTTGACGGTCTCATCGGTCACCAGGTTCTTCGACAGATCGAAGTGCAGGTCACCGGCGTCAAAGCTCAGCTTGTTCACGCGGTCGGCGTCAGCAGCGAACCAGGCCTTGAGGTCGATACCTTCGGCCTCGAGCTTCTCCTGATGAGCCTCGAGCGCCTTCCAAGCGGCAGTCGACGTAGCATCGATAGGTGCGGCAACAGTTGCCATAGAGTCCTCCTCAGCATACGGGCGCACGCCTCCATGCGCCCGGACATTCAGATGCCACTATTCTAGCGCAGGTCAAGACTACAATCAGCGAGCGTTGCCAATCGGCCCCCAAACGGCAACCGATTAAAAAGGGACAGGCTTATTTTGGCAGGTCAAACGCTTTACCAACCAATAATAACCCGTCCTTTTATGGCAAATATTAGGCCGCGGCGCAGATGCTACCGAGCAACTCACGCAGAGGAGACCCGATGCCCTCCAGCAGTTCGGGCGCGATAATGGCAAAAACGGGAACCTCACCGGTGCCCACGACAGCAGGCGCCTTGCCCTCCGAGAGAATGCATCCATAAGGGACAAAACCGTCTTCGCCGGCATCGAGCGCCGCCATGCGACGCGCGAGCTCGCGCGCAAAGCCAGCAGTATCGGCATCGCCAATCGCCAGGACAAAGTCCACGCCCTCATCGGTTGCCAGGGCTACGGCCTCATCGACCAAATCGTCTCCCCCGTCGCCCCCGGCCGAACCGCAACGAAAGAGTACGCGTTCGAGCAGGGCACGATCGAGCGAGCCCAGCGCCGCCGAAACGAGCTCATCGCGCGTGTGCTTGTCGCCTCCCAGCACGACCAGTGCCTTGGTGCCGCCATAGTGGGCAACCAATCGCCCGCACCAGCGAGCCACATCCCCATCCGCAACCAAGCGCGTCGGCATACCAAACCCATAGTTGACCATTATCCCCACAACCCTTCCGTGCTTTATGGTGGTATCGATCGTTAGGCTCATGCTACGAAGCGAGCTTTTCCGAGCTGTTTCGCGCTCTTTAGGGCTGCGTTAAAACCCCGATGAAGCCGCACGACCATACTTGCCAAAAAGGGACAGATTTTGACGGTGTCCGTGCAAGCGGGTATTATCGAACAGGTATTCGATAAGAACATGTGTTTGATGGAAGGGCACGGATGGCGCACGAGCAGCACACCTATATCTGCATCGACCTCAAGACGTTTTATGCCAGCGTCGAGTGCGTCGACCGTGGGCTCGATCCGCTCACCACCAACCTGGTCGTTGCCGACGAATCGCGCGGACGCACGACCATCTGCCTCGCTATCACGCAGGCCATGAAGGACTTAGGTATTCACAACCGCTGCCGTCTGTTCGAGATTCCCGACGGCATCGACTGCATCAAAGCAGTGCCGCGCATGCAGCACTACATGGAGGTGTCGGCGCAAATCTACGGCATCTATCTGGAATACGTCAGCCCCCAGGACGTGCACGTCTACTCAATTGACGAGTGCTTTATCGACGTGACACCCTATCTGGACCTCTATCACACCGATGCGGAAGGCTTCGCCTGCATGTTGCGCGACGAGGTCCTGGCGCGCACCGGCATCACGGCGACGGTCGGCATCGGCCCCAACCTATTCCAGGCCAAGGTGGCGCTCGACGTCACCGCCAAGCACGTACCCAGCCGCATCGGCATACTCGACGATGAGACCTTTCGCAAGGAAATCTGGCCCCATCGTCCCATCACCGATATCTGGGGCATCGGCCCCGGCGTGGCAGCACGACTCGAAAAATACGGCGTCTACGATCTGATGGGCGTCGCGGCGCTCGACGAAAACCTGCTTTACGACGAGCTCGGCGTCAATGCCGAGTATCTCATCGACCACGCCTTCGGACGCGAGCCGACAACCATCGCCGATATCCAAGCCTATCGCCCGCAAGCAACTTCGACCACCACAGGACAGGTGCTCTCGAAGGGCTATGCCTACGAGCAGGCCTACACCGTCTTGCGCGAGATGGTCGACAACGCCGTGTTGGACTTGATCGATAAGCACGTGGTCTGCGACAGCATCTCGCTCTTTGTGGGCTACGCGAGCGAGCGCGCCGACATACGCAGGCTTGATGCCAGCGGTACTGCACAATATGTGGACGGATGCGGGCATTTGCGTTCGAGTACGTCGAGCATCGAACCCACCGCAACCGCCGGCCCCGAGCTCGCGCCCCGTGCTCCCAAGCCCGTCCAGCGCGATGACGAACGGCGCCGCCTGGTGCGCGAAGCGCAGGCAATCGATGGCATCTTTGTGGGAGAGCATGGTGGCAAACCGCGTGGTGGCTATGCCGCGCTCTTTGCGCACTCCAACGCCTCGCGCAAGCTGCCCGAGCGTACCAATTCGTTTAAGAAGATCATGGGCTATTTCGATGAGCTCTGGGCGCAGACTGTCGATCCCAAACGACCGGTCAAGCGCATCAACCTGGGCTTTAGCAATCTTGTGCCCGAGGAATTTGCCACCATCGATCTGTTCAGCGATATCGAGGCCGATGAGCGCGAGCGCGACCTGGCGCGCGCCGTCCTGGCCGTGAAAGGCAAGTACGGCAAGAACGCGCTCGTCAAGGGATTAAGCTTTACCGCCGGCGCCACCGCGCGCGAGCGCAACGATCAAGTTGGAGGACACCGTGCCTAAACCCAAACAACAGCCCATGCGCCCGCCGACCGCCTTCGAGCGCCTGGCGGACCCCGAGGGCAGACGCCGCGCAGCCGACCCCAACCTCACTGCCAACGGTGCCGTGCGCGCCAACCGCGCCGCACAGTTTATGCCCTTTGCCGCCCTCACGGGATACTACGAACTCGTGCGCAAGCAGGAAATCACCGTCGAGCAAAAACGTGAGCTCACGGAAGAAAAAGCCCTCGAGCTTTCGCAAAAGCTCGAGGGCCTCAAACGCGGCGACTTGGTGCGCGTCACCTATTACGATACGTACGGCTATCGTAGCCGCACGGGCATTCTCGACGAAGCGTTACCCGCATTCAAGCTGCTCAAACTCAGGGATATCGCCATCAACTTCGACGATATCCAGGACATTGAGCTACGCGGACGAGCCTAGCGACGAGAACGCTTGCGCAAGACGAGAGCAATGCCAAGCACTGCGGCAGCTGCAACCAGCAATCCCAAGACCAGCGTGAGGGTCGAGTCGCCAGCGCGAGGCAGCGAGCCGTCCTTCGGAGTCTTCTTAGCGGTCGTCGTGACGGTGGTCGTGGTGCTGCTCGACTGGTCGTTGCCACCCGTCTGGCTGCCGCCAGGCTGATCGCCGCCACCCGGCTGCGAAGGATCGGTGGGTTCCGTCGGATCCGGAGTACCGGGATCAACCGGATTCTCCGAATTCTCCTTGCGCTGGATCCAGACCTGGCAACCATAGAACGGGTTGGCGGTACCAAGGCACAGACCCTGGTTGGTCACCGCAAAGGTGCGCAGACCATGGTTATACGGATCGTTAAAGCCATTGGTCGTCAGCGTCGTAAAGTTCACGCCGTCCTCGGTCACATACATATCAAAGCCGCGCTCGGCATCGCGCAGGTAACACATGCACGTAAGGACACTCTGCAACTTCTTGAGGTTCTCCTCGCTCAGCAGCTTATCGAATGCATCCTGAATATCGCCCGGCAGCTCGGTGCCATAGGCATCCTCGTACTGCTGCTTAAGGCTCTCATAGCTATCGAGCATGTCCTGATACTGGTCGGCAAAGGACTTGAAGTACGCGATCTCGCCATCGATCTTCTGGACATAAGCGGCGTCGTCCTCAACGTCCTGGGACATCGTCGCGGCCTGATCGCAAAGACCGCCCGCGGCATCCTCCAGCGCATCGCTCAGATCGCCAAAGCCCTTAGCAACCTCGGTCTTCTCGTCATCGACATCGACGGCCTTGTTTGAATCATCAACCTCAGCAGCTTCGTTCGAATCATCGACCTCGACGGCCTCGTTTGAATCATCGTCCGCAAGCGTGTTCACGGGAACGATGGGGTCGTCAGGCGATTTCTTGTCGAGCAGGTGATCGAGCAGGTCCCTAAGGCGCTGAACCTGAGAGTCCCACTCCTCGGGCGTCATATCGATAATGTCGCCATTGGAGAACTGGCCGATCGGCTCAAGCAGGCTCGCGGTATCAAAGGTACCGATATACAGCTTGCCGTCGAACTTCTGCATGCGCCAAATGTACTGGTTCTCGTTTCGGCCAAAGCCCGAAGTCAGGCCGGAAATACCGCCCTCGGGGAACATGTCGGTGCGATCGCCAACGACGAGCTCCATGTTCTCGTCCTTGTCCATGCGATAGATGTTAACCGACTGCTCAAGATTGGCATTCACAAACGAGCAGTCAACGCCACCCATGCTGCTCTTGCCGCCCTCTTCGGTGTTGGATTTGTTGAACAGGATGCGCTCGAGGGCAATCTCCTCGTCGTTGTATTCACCGATATAGAGGTAGTCGTTGTAGACGATGAGGTTGGCAGCGCCAGAACGGGTACGGGCAGGATCGATGCCAAAGCAGTACTTTGCACCGTCCGTCTTCTGATCGCCGACAATGGGAGTCCACGAATAGCTGCCGTCGGCATTCTTGTCGCCACGGACCATGGCAAACGACTGCATGGAATTATCATCGGGAGCGTTCTCGGGCGTACCGGTGCAGATGGTCGCATAGAGATGGCCATTGTACGAGACCATATCCCAAATGGCGCCGCCGTAGATGCTGTCCTGATAGCGAATCGCCGGATAGCCAAACAGCTTCACCGAGTTGGCAATCTCGGTGAAGCTGTCCTGGCCCTTCGAGGGGTCAGACGACGTCAGGATTGTCGACACAAAATTACCGTTCGCGTCTTTACCCACATTACTGATGACGAGCTGGCCATCATGGACGCACATGCCGCGGATACCGGTAGAAATGCCCTGCTTGTAGGCAGCACCGTAATCCTGCATGCTCGAAAGGCCCTGATAGACAACTTTGTACTCATCCGTCTTAGGATCGATCTCGTATACAGCAGGCAGGCCGCCTTTGCCGTCATTGGTCCTGACGCTGCCGCAGAAATAGAGCTTACCCTTATAGCTCACGGCATTGCGGAACAAAGGAGCGACGCCGTTGAGCGATTCAGAGAGTAGCAGCTTGGTCTCACCGGTCTTGGTATTGATCTTGACCAAGATGCCGCCGCTGTCCTTGTCGGCCGTGCCGTCCTCCTTCTGCTGTCCATAGAAGAAGGTACCGTTAAACATGGCCTCCAGCGTCAGGCGCATGGTTTCGACATCAAAGGAATCGCCCAGCGTGCTGTTCATGAGCGTCAGCGTGTTGCCCATCGCCGCATAGCAGGTGCCCACATAAAGCCAGTCACCATAGCTCGCAGCCGCCCAAGTGTAGCTCTGGCCGCGATCGCCTTCGTTGTTGGCCGTATTACCATCGGCGCCCGGAACGGCAACGGCACCGTTACCCTGGTAGTCGACGATGCCATCCGGCTGCGACGTTCCTACCGTAGGATGCGAGAGCTTCTCAAAGGAATACCCATTTCCCGCATTGTAGGTAACGGCACCCGATGCGTCTTCGGCGTGCGCCGGCAGCGGCGATACCAAGATAGCGGCAAGCGCTGCCACCAAGCCAAGTGTTCCCACTCGTCTCATAAGGTTATAGCCTCCCCTGTCCTAAAGCCCAGTTTTAGCATTCTTCATTTCTGTCCACGGTTAATTGCAATCTGAGCACAGCAATAATCAGTGTATAAATATACACCTGTATTTTTTTGGACGGGTTCATAGATGCTCGATTGGTAGCGAATTCCGCGCAAACCGTCACCAAACTCCACTTTTGCCGCATCTAAAGGTTATTTTTGCGCAAATTTTTGGATGCCGATAGTCACAATGGGCAGGAGGCTGGTACCCACCGGAGAGGGCAACGCCTACATTTTCATAACGTAATAGCCCGCACCCCTCACTGCCGTCTCGAGTGTGTCGCGATCAACCGGGCGCTTCGAGCGCACGCGTGCCGTGTGGTCCGCGTACGTTACCGTAGCCCACACGCCATCAAGCGCATTGAGGGCATTCGTCACATTCCGGGCGCAGCCGTCGCAACTCATGCCGCCGATAAGGAGTTCCTCACGATAGGGGTAGTGGGACTCGTCGGTGTCTGCCACCACAACCTTTTTGGCCTTCTTGCCGCTCGCACCATCGCTGCAGCAACTCTTCCCGTGTGTCGAAGCGGCAATGCGACGCAGTCCAAAAAACATGCCGACGGCAATGACGGTCAGCACGATGAGATTCGCAGGGTTGAGCAAGTCACTCATGCGTTCCCCTTTCAGTAGCACTATCTAGATACCCCCATGGGGTGTCCCCATCTTAACCCAAAATCATGTCCGTTCGGTCAATTAGTTTTCCTCTTCAAACTTTTTTGTTGACCATGGCTTACTTTCGTGTATAAGTTTTCCTAGGCTAACAGTTTAGATCCGTAAGGAGCGACGTGACTCGAACCATAGACATCCCAACGTTTCAGGCAGCAGTCGTGCGCAACTGCTCCCCCACGCTCGCGGGCATCAAGCCGGCATCGCTCTTTACCTATCCAGGCACCTACGCCCACGGGGACGGCTCGACCGCAACAGAAACCATCGCAGAACGCCGAGCACGCCTGCTCAACGTTATCGCCCAGTGCAACCGCGAGCTTGACCCGCTTGGCATCCACCTGAGTGTTTTGGTCTGGCGGCCCTGCGGAGCGCTCGTGTACGTGTACCGAGCCAAAAGCCTCACCACCTATTTCGCGGACCCTCGCGCCAAAACGGCGCTCGCCTCGGAAGGCTACGACACGAGAGACCTTTCGACATGCCTTGTGCATTTGGCATCACGCATCACGCTCGCGAGTAATAACGTCGCGGAATGCGCCTGTAGCCAGACTCGATGCGCACTACCCCAGCAAGCTAGCTGCAGCAACGACTGCACCTGCGAGTTTCCGCACGAAATAGGCTACTTCCTAGGATATCCCTACGACGACGTGCACGAGTTTATCGTCCAGCGCGGCGAGAACTATAAGGTCTTTGGGGCCTGGAAGGTCTACGCAAATGTCGAGCAGGCACTTGCGACGTTTGATGCCTACCGCGCCTGCACCCAATACTTCACCTTTGTCTATCAGCAGGGCTACAGCTTGGCGCAACTTGCCCAGGCAACCCGATAGAACATAGAAGCCGTGGCAACCTGCCGCACAACTGAAAGGACTCAACATGAGCAAGATCGCCGTCGTCTACTGGAGCGGCACGGGCAACACCGAGGCCATGGCAAACCTCGTTGCCGAAGGTGCAACCGATGCCGGCGCCGAGGCAGAGGTCATCTCCTGCGCCGACTTCTCCGCAGACAAGGCCGCTGGCTATGACGCTATCGCCTTCGGCTGCCCCGCCATGGGTTCCGAGGAGCTTGAATATGATGAGTTCCAGCCCATGTGGGATGAGGTCAAGGAGACCCTCGGCGACAAGAAGGTCGTCCTCTTTGGCTCTTATTCGTGGGCCGAGGGCGAATGGATGGACAACTGGAAGGCGGACGCCGACGAGGAGGGCGTCAACGTCGTCGATTCCGTCATCTGCTACGACGCCCCCGATGATGAGAGCGAAGCGGCCTGCCGCGCCCTTGGAGCCGAGCTCGCCTAGCGGCAATGAGCTCCGCCCGCAACGCGCATTGCAACAAAACACATTCGCGTCCCAACAAAAACGGGAGCCGGATCACATCCGGCTCCCGTTTTCTGCTATGTCAGTCATATAAAGCGGCTACGAGATATTGCCCAAGAACGCCTTGGTGCGCTCGCTCTTGGGGTGGTCGAAGACCTCGCTCGGCGTACCCTCTTCCACGATAACGCCGCCGTCCATAAAGACGACGCGGTCGGCGACGTCGCGGGCAAAGCCCATCTCGTGCGTCACGACGATCATGGTCATGCCATCGCGTGCCAGGTCGCGCATGACACCCAGAACGTCGCGAACCAGCTCGGGATCGAGCGCCGACGTGGCCTCGTCAAAGAGCATAACGTGAGGGTTCATCGACAGGGCGCGGGCGATGGCAACGCGCTGCTGCTGGCCGCCCGAGAGCTGGCTCGGCATAAAGTCGATACGCTCGGCAAGACCGACCTTGGTCAGCTCCTCGACGGCGATCTTCTCGGCCTCTTCCTTGCTGCGCTTGAGCACCTTTTGCTGCGCAAGCATGACGTTCTTTTTGACCGACAGGTGCGGGAACAGGTTGAACTGCTGAAACACCATGCCCAAGTGCGTACGCACCTTATTGAGGTCAACGCCCTTGGCGCACACATCCACGCCCTCGACGACAATCGAACCACTCGTAGGATGCTCCAGACGATTGATGCAGCGAAGCATCGTCGACTTGCCCGAGCCCGAAGGACCCAGAACTACGACGACCTCGCCCTTATGCACATCCAGATCGATATCGCGCAGGACCACGTTATCGCCAAAGGCCTTCTGGAGGTTCTTAATGCTGACGACGACCTCGTTCGAGTTATTGGTTTCGCTCATGATAGGACCTCCTTACAGACCGGCGATGTGATCGGCAGGCGTCGCGACAACCTGTCCGGCGCTCTTGGCGGGACGCTTCTTCTTGGTCTCGGTCGTACCCAAAAGCCTCGCCTCAAGACCGCTCACCAAGCGAGCGAGCGGCAGGGTGATGACCAGATAGAACAGGGCGGCAACCACGTACGGTGTAATGGAGCCCGTCGTGGCCACGATGGTACGGGCGTTCATGACGATTTCGACCACACCCACGGCGGCAAGCAGCGACGTATCCTTGTAAAGCAAGATAAACTCGCTGGTCAGCGTAGGCAAAACATTGCGGAACGTCTGCGGAATCATAACGTAGAGCAGCGTCTGGAAGGCATTCATGCCCAGAGAGCGAGCAGCCTCGTTTTGGCCCTTGGGGATCGATTGAATACCGGCACGGAAGATCTCGCACAGGTACGCAGACGAGTTCATGGCCATGACGATAACGCCCAAAACATAGTCGTCCACCTTGACGCCGGCCAACGGCAGACCGAAGAACGCGATATAGATCTGCAGGAACGCCGGCGTACCGCGAATGATATTCACGTAGATGCCGGCGAGGCAGCGCAGGATGCGCGACTTGGAGATGCGCATAAGCGACAGGGCAAAGCCAAAGGGAATTGCCAGCGGAAACGCCACGAGCACGATCGAAAGCGACATAAGGAAGCCCTTGAAGACGATCGGCAGGCTCTGGACCAAAATGACCGGGTTCAGGAACAGGCGCAGGAACATATTGGAGTTCCACGCCTCGACCCATGGCTGCTCCTTAAGGTCGGCCAGGAAGTTATCGAAGGCCGTCACGCCCTTGATCTCCACCGACGGAATCTTGGAGATCTTCTTGGTCGAACCGTCGGCGAGCGTATA
The DNA here is from genome assembly GCA_014871665.1 of Collinsella sp. GTDB lineage: Bacteria > Actinomycetota > Coriobacteriia > Coriobacteriales > Coriobacteriaceae > Collinsella. The sequence continues at coordinate 23,901 of WGSL01000010.1, forward strand.
GGTGCCGCTAAAGGCCTCATCGCCGCCCTCGACGGGGAAGGTCACGCCGTAAACCTCGACGCGGAAATAGCCGCCGGCAGGCGCCGTCTCGCCAAAGTCAATCTTGAGCGTCTGGCCGTCAGCCTTGCACGTGGGCTTCATGGGCGTACGATCCATGAGGTCCTCGCCCGAGAGCATCGTCAATCGCGTGTCATCGGTACCAAACGTCGTGCCGTCGACAAACGTCAGCGAAAGACCGCTCAGCTCCTCGTCGGCATCGGCCTGAACTTCCCAAGTGATGCGCGTCTCGGTGCCGCCGACCACATCGCTACCCGAACCGGTATTGGGTCGGGCGGTAATCTTTGCGGTCTCAAGCGCCTGGGCGGTCGTGGGCACGCAGGCCCCCGCGCATACCAGGGCGAGCGCCACAGCCAGGGCACAGGCCAGCTTTTGGAGCATCGAGGGCAGTGGAAAACGCTGCTCCGCGGCCCCTTTGTTCAGTCGAGACAAGGTGGCTCCTATCGTAGAAGTTGCCGGCAAAACGAGACGGAAACGCTCTCCGTCAAGAGAAGCGCAAAGGCCCTTTCCGCCAAAACGGAAAGGGCCCGCGCGCAATCAAGTAGTTATTTTACTTGATATTGTACTTAGCCATGAGGGCGTCGACGGTACCGTCGTCGGTCAGGTCCTTGATAGCCTGGTTGATGTCGTCCTTGAGCTTGGTGTTGCCCTGGTTGATGGCGATGGCGTACTCCTCGCCGGTGCTGATCTGCTTGATGGTCTGGCAGGTGTTGAACTGCTCGGCGGTCAGCTGGCTGGCAACGGAGCGGTTGGTGACTACGGCGTCGCCCTTATCGGACTGCAGGGCGCTGAAGCACTCGGTGGCGTCCTTGTAGGGGACGATCTTGGCCTTGGGGAAGTTCTCCTGGGCAAAGGCCTCGGCGGTCGAGCCAGACTGGACGATGATGGTAGCGTCGGCGTTGTTGAGCTTCTCGCTGTAGTTGTCGGCCGTGATGTCGGTGTTATCGACCTTGGTCACGATAGCCTGATCGTCCATGTAGTAGGAATCAGAGAAAGTGACTTCCTTCTCACGCTCGGGCGTGTCGGTGATAGCCGCGATGGAAACGTCATACTTGGCGCCCGAAGCGACGCCCGGAACCAGCGTGTCAAAGTCATTGTTGACGTACTCGACATCCAGACCCAGCTTGTCACCGATAGCCTTGATGAGCTCAAGGTCAAAGCCCTGGTAGTCGCCGTTGTCATCCTTGTACTCAAACGGCGCGTACTCGGCAGAGGTGCCGACGGTCAGCGTGCCGTCCTTGACGAGCGCGTACTCCTTGGAGCCGTCGACCTTCTCGACCTTAGCGTCGTCAGAGCTGCTGGAACCGGCATCAGAACCAGAGGTGGCGTTGGACGAACCGCAGCCCGTCAGAGCAAGGGCGAGTGCCATAGCACCCGTGGCGGCAAATGCGCCAAGCTTCTTCAGCTTCATAATCAGTCTCCTTCCGGTGACCTCGTTTGATTCAGAGGTCTGCAAAAACTGTTGGCTATTATGCACCCGGAATTACGAATCTGCAATGAGAAAACTGATTGAAACAAACCCATAACGTGAATGGAATACTCTACTTTGTGACAGTCATTACTGCTGCAATGACCTTAATAGTCTATTTTCAGCTGCATAACCTGCAAGTTCGTTCGGAGTCTCCAAAATAAACGGCAGCGAACGCAAGTGGCCATTCGATACAATATTCTGCATAACCTGCATACCGCCACCAAATTCCTCGCTGCCAAGGTATCCCTTGCCGATGCACTCGTGACGATCTTTATGGGCGCCACAAGGGTTCTTCGAATCGTTGATGTGTACGGCATGCAAGCGATCGATACCCACCACGCGGTCGAACTCGTCGAGTACGCCGTCCAGATCATGGATGATGTCGTAGCCGGCATCGCTCACATGGCAGGTGTCCAAACAAACGCCCAGCTTATCGGACAGCTCTGGGCACTTGGCGGCAACGCCCTCGATAATGCACGCCAGCTCCTCAAAGCTGCGGCCCACCTCGGTACCCTTGCCGGCCATGGTCTCGAGCAGCACCGTCGTCTGCTGGCCCTCAAACATCACCTGGCACAGGGTGTCGACAATCATCTGAATGCCGGCGTCGGAGCCCTGCCCCACATGCGCACCGGGATGGAAGTTGTAGTAGTTGCCGGGCAGCGCCTCCATGCGCCGCAGGTCCTCTGCCATGGCCTCCAGGGCAAACTCGCGCGCCCGCTCTTTGGCTGAGCAGGGGTTATAGGTATACGGGGCATGAGCCACGAGCGGGCCAAAGTCGTTTTGCTCCATAAGCTCGCGCAGGGCCGCCACGTCATCCATGTCAAGGTCTTTCGCCTTGCCGCCGCGCGGGTTGCGCGTAAAGAATGCAAAGGTATTGGCGCCAATGGATAGCGCCGTCTCCCCCATTGCCCGATAGCCCTTCGTCGTCGAAAGATGGCACCCAATCGTCAGCATCTCCAGCTCCCCCTCATCAGTTGCGGTGAAATACGGTCTATTGGTGCCTTATTTTGGCGCAAACAGACCGTATTCCACCGCAAGTTATAAAAGGGGCATCAGGGACAAAGGCCTCCAGGCATTCCAAGCGCTGGTGCCATGCCCCCACGCCCTAAAGTTTCAAACGAATCGCATCGATGATGTGCGCGCAGCGCTGCGTGGCGGCAAGGGGCATGACGGGACTCTCGAGTTTCCCCGCCTGAATGAGCTGCGTCGCATGCTGGATTTCGCCGTAGAAATCATCGACCTCAAACGGGGCATTTATTTCTAGCGTTCGACCGTCGGAATACTTCACATGAGCGCGCTCGGGGCGATGGAGACGCTCGATTTCCAACGAGCCCCGCTCACAGGCAATCGTTAAGCGGCTTTCATATGTTGCTTTGCCGTCGCACGCCATATGAATGGGTATACCGCCGACGCTCATATGGATCTCGTCGGCCCAATCGACGCGGCCGCCTGATACGTCACGCCAGCGAACTTCACGGGACGAAACCTCGCACGCGCCCGCGAGCAAATCCTCAAACCAACCGACCGCATAGCAGCCCATGTCATATAGACAGCCGCCCTGCAACGGATCAAGCAGATAGCCCGAAGGAGACTCGCCGTAATCGAGCTTTTGCACGCTTTCAATCGAGACAATACGGCCAAGCTCACCCGACGCAAGCAAGTCTTTCACGCGAGTGCGCATCGGGCAAAACCGATTCTTCATCGCCTCCATAAACAGCACGCCGCGCTCGCGAGAGGTGGAGGCAATCGAGAGAGCCTCTTCCTCACTCAAAACGGCCGGCTTTTCGCACAACACGGCCTTTCCGGCGCGCAGCGCGCGACAGGCCCAACGCGTATGCATGCCATGCGGAAGAGCCAAGTAGATTGCGTCGACATCGGGGTCGGCAATCAGCGCGTCATAAGCCGCATTGCCGTTATCGTCGACCGAGGCATGGCCATGCGCAGCATCGATCGAAAACGCTCGGCAAAATTCCTCGACATGTGCAGGAGTGCGGCCGGCCGCAGCCACCAGCCGTGCCCCGTCGGCCTTCTTAAGCGACGATGCAAATCGATGAGAAATGTACCCAGCGCCCAAAATGCCCCAACGAACCTCACGCGAATCATTACGTAAACCTCGGTCACCCACGATAGCCTCCCATCAGTTGCGGCGAAATAGTTCCTGCTATCGCCCTATTCTGCCGCAAACAGGAACTATTCCATCACAAGATATAAAAGGGTCATGAGGAGCGTGTTTTGCCGAAGACTTTAAGCATGGCCGTTACGGGGCCCGGCTGGAAGCGCCGGCGCACGTCATCGAGACGCTCGGGGATATCGATATGCTGCGGGCAGTGGCGCGCGCATTTGCCGCACTTGACGCAATTGCTCACCAGCTTGGGCTCGCTCGTGCGCACCGCACTCGCCGTAAAGTATTGCGACAGCCCCGTAAACCAGCTGTGCGCATAGCTCGCGTTGTAGGCGGCAAAGCAGCCGGGAATGTTGATACCCTTGGGACATGGCATGCAGTAGCTGCATCCCGTGCAGGGCACGCGATTCGATTTTTCAAACTCATCCAGCACGTGCGCGATCGTGTCGAGCTGGTTGGCAGTCATCGAATTCGGCAATGCGAGGTCTGCCAGTGACGAATTCTCATCCACCTGCGCGGTATCGGTCATACCCGAAAGCAGCATCGTCACCTGAGGATGATTCCACACCCACGAAAGACCCCAGGCGGCAGGAGTGAGCAAATGCGGGTCACGGGCACTATCGAGCACAGCGCGAGCCCGTGGCGGCAGTTTGCCCGCTAAACGCCCGCCCAGCAGCGGCTCCATCACAAACACCGCGAGGCCTCGCTCGGCGGCGGCCATGAGCCCCGCCGTTCCCGCCTGATAGCGCTCTCCAGCGTAATTGTACTGGATCTGGCAAAAGTCCCACTCATACGCATCGAGCATCGTGAGGAAGTCCGCCGCGCTGCCGTGGTATGAAAAACCGATCTGGCGAATGCGTCCCGCCGCCTTTTGACGCGCGACCCAGTCCTCGATGCCCAACGCCACCACGCGCTCCCACTGTGCAGGCGAGGTGATGTTGTGCATAAGGTAATAGTCGATATGGTCGGTCTGCAGGCGGCGCAGCTGCTCGTCGAAGAACCGATCGAAATCCTCCGTGCATTTGCACGAAGCATGTGGCAGCTTGGTCGCGAGCAACACCTGGTCGCGTAGGCCTAGGCGCTCAAGCGAAGCGCCCACACAAGCTTCGTTGCCGGGATAGAGATAGGCCGTATCCAGGTGGTTAATCCCCTGCTCCACGGCACGGGAAATGATGGCATCGGCTGTCTTCGCATCGGGGTGCCCCGGTGCACCGGGAAACCTCATGCAGCCCAGCCCCAACGCCGAGATACGGTTGCCGCTTTTGGGGTCAACGCGGTATTGCACGGCCCCTCCCTTCGCCATCAGCGCCCCGACAAGGCGAAACACAATGGTCACGCAGCCGAAACATCGTGGAATCGCAATCGAGAACGTATCGTAACGCAGCAGAAATCGAGCTGTCACGGCACCGCTTTAACATCAGCAAAAAGCCCGATGAAAGGAGGCGAGCGTGACCACGCGCGAGGATGCCTACCCCTACCCCGGCGAGCAGTACATCCTCTCGGTCGACCGCTATCAGATCGAGGCCATGGACCATCTGGACGAGCTTCCCGCCACAGGCGCCGTCATCTTCTGCACCTTCCCTAAGGTCCGTGATGGTGTTGGATATCCCGCACGCGTTTTTGCCATCTGCCCCGCGGCATAAGTTCCCATGCGTTTGTTCTTCTAAATTCCGCCTCCGGTGCACGCTACATGCTCTAGCGGCATACAATCCACCAGGCGCCCCGCACGCGGGCGCCTTTTTGTGAGGAGATGATTCACATGCAGATCAACAAGGTCGCCTTTATCGGCAAGGGCGGCGTCGGCTTGCTCTACGGCAGCATGATTGCCAAGGCCCTCGGCAATGACGCCGTCGAATACGTTATGGATGACACCCGTTTTGAGCGTCACGCGGGCGATGCGCTCACTGTCAACGGCAAGCCCTGCGATCTCACGTCCGTCCGCGCCAGCGAGGCGACGCCCGCCGATCTGGTCATCCTGACAGTCAAGACCACCGGTCTCGACCAAGCACTCAAGACTATGGAGCGCGTCGTGGGACCCAACACGCTCATCGCCTCGCTGTGCAACGGCATCACGAGCGAGCAAAAGATTGCCGAGCGCTTTGGCTGGGAGCACACCGTCCTGGGTATCTGCCAAGGCATGGACGCCGTGTTCCTCAACGGAGAGCTCACCTTTACCAATGCGGGCGAGATTCGCTTTGGCGCGGCAGCGGGCACCAAGCCCGCAACCGTTACCGTCATCGACGAGTTCTATACGCGCTGCGGCATCGCCCATACCGTCGAGAGCGACATTGCGCACCGCATGTGGGCCAAACTCATGCTCAACGACGGCATCAACCAGACCTGCATGGCCTACGGCGGGACCTACGGAAGCGCCACGGAGCCGGGCTCCGAGCAGCGCCGCTGTTTTGTCTCCGCCATGCGCGAGACGCTTGCGGTTGCCAACGCCGAGGGCGTTGAGCTGACCGAGGCAGACCTGACGCAAATGGTGCACCTCATCGAGGGAATCGACCCCGCCGGTATGCCCTCGATGGCGCAGGACCGCATCGCACAACGAAAAACCGAAGTCGAGGAGTTCGCGGGCACCATTTGCCGCCTGGCCGCCAAACACGATATCCAAGTGCCGCAAAACGATTGGCTCTACCAGAGGATTCGCGAAATAGAAAGCAGCCGGTAGTGTTCGGCATACTGCAGCCAACAGATCCAATGGCAAAGCCGCCGCAAGGGGCACTCCCCTCGCAGCGGCTTCCTTTTTCATCTTTGGCCAAAAATCAGCTTCACAACGGTTAGAGCTGCGACTCCGACGCCTGCCCCTCATCGTCGCGACAAAGGACTACACCCGCACTTCCCAGCAGCGCGGCCGCGATCAACGCGCCGACCACAATAGAGGCAGCCCCACAAGACCCCTGCACACCTGCGACGAGCGCGGCCGTAGGACCAAGGCAACCAAGCGTCAATGCAATGGCGGCAACGGCGATATCTCGAGCGTTCACAAGACCACTTCCTCCACGAGAAAGACCTTATTTCTCAAGAACCAGTGTGCCCCGCATCCATACGCCCAGCGTACCGCCACGGTAAGGGCTCTGTTAACTCAAGCGCATACATAGAACGGACGTCCTTACGTTGCCCTAAAGCTCGGTAAAGACGCCCGTCCGCCAAATATCCGTGATGCAGAAAAATTACCAACCGGTGTAGTAGTCGGTGGTTCCGGCAGCGCAGCCGGAGTCATAGACCTTGCAATCACCCTTGGAGCCCGTAAAGGTCGAGCCCTGGGCCATATCGCCCACGGCAACAACGTAATAGCCGTCGGAATCGCGCCAGAAGCCCTCAGAATCCTGAGTCCATTCGCCCGTGCGATAGTGATAAAGCACATTGCTGCTGTAATAGGTCTCGCGGCGCCCGTTGTAGTTATTGACACCCGTAGAGCGCGTCAGGCCCGATCCGTTCGCGCAGGACGCGGCAGACGCGTAGGACGAAGTGTAACCGGCGTTGTAGTACGAAGCCTGGGCGGCCTCGGCAGCCTCCGCCTCGGCGGCAGCAGCCTCGAGCGCTTCGCGCTTGGCATCCTCAAGCGCAGTGCGCAGCTCATCGAGCTCGGTCGACTTCGCGTCGACCTCCCCCATCGTCAACAGGCTGCCCGCGCCATCGATACAGCCCTGCAGCACAGCGCGCTCGTCATCGGTGGCATAGTCACCGTACATGTTCATGATGATCTGAGCGCGCATCTCCAGGGAATCGCGCTTGGCCTCCATCGAGGCGTTCCACTCCTGCATGGAACCATAACCATCGCCGCGATAGTCAACGGGCTGCACCAGCGTCGTCTCGGACGGCGTAGATCCAACCGTATCGGACAGTGTTGCGGCGTGGGCATCAGTTGCACCGGCGCCCGCCAAAAGTGCCACGGTCAGAGCGGCGGAAAGGGCGGCGGCTTTCGGTTTTCGTGAATCAATCCTCATGTAGCTGGAAACCTCCGTAGTGCGTTTTTGCTGCGTTTGAGCTGCGTGTGATTCGATCGCGCTGCATAGTACCCCGAGCAAATCGCGACCTGCGGTTTTACTTAAAAGGCGCACGTCAATTGCGTAAAACTCACATCCTCTCAACAGGAGTTTTCCACAACTCGAATGCATAAAGCGTGTCAAAAACCCTGTTTTTGCGCCCTCTCTATGCAAAAAAGGCGCCTGTGCAACCATTGTTCGCACAGGCGCCTTGAGCAGGCATTTTATACAGTTATACCTATCGAGTCGCAAGGGGTCCTTGCACAAGTCGCCTTACTCGTCCAGCGCGGCGAAGGCCTGCTTCAGATCCCAAATGATATCCTCGGCATTCTCGGTACCGATGGAAAGACGGATCGTGGAGGACGTGATGTTCTGCTCGGTGAGCTCCTCGGCAGAGAGCTGGGAGTGCGTGGTGGTAGCCGGGTGCACGACGAGCGACTTGACGTCGGCCACGTTGGCGAGCAGCGAGAACACCTGCAGATGATCGATGAACTTCCAGGCGGCCTCCTGGCCACCCTTAATCTCAAAGGTAAAGATCGAGGCACCGCCGTTGGGGAAATATTGCTTGTAGAGCTCATGGTCGGGGTGCTCAGGCAGGCTCGGGTGGTTCACCTTGGCAACATGGCTGTCACCGGTCAGGAACTCAACGACCTTCTTGGTATTCTCGACATGACGGTCAACGCGCAGCGACAGAGTCTCGGTGCCCTGGAGCAGGACCCAGGCGTTGAACGGGCTGATGCAGGCGCCCTCGTCACGCAGCAGGATAGCGCGGACATAGGTTGCGAAGGCGGCGGGACCGGCAGCCTCGGCAAACGAGACGCCGTGGTAGGAGGGGTTGGGCTCAGCGATCTGGGCGTACTTTCCACTCGCCTTCCAATCGAAGTTACCGCCGTCCACGATCACACCGCCCAGCGAGGTGCCGTGGCCGCCGATGAACTTGGTTGCGGAGTGGACGACGATGTTGGCACCATGCTCCAGCGGACGGAACAGATACGGGGTGCCGAAGGTGTTGTCGACGACAACCGGCAGACCGTGCTTCTTGGCGATCTCGGAGATGGCGTCGATGTTGGGGATGTCGGAGTTGGGGTTGCCGAGCGTCTCGAGATAGATGGCCGTGGTGTTGTCCTTGATGGCCCCCTCGACCTCTTCCAGGTTATGAGCGTCGACAAACGTGGTCTCGACGCCAAACTGGGAGAGCGTATGCTCCAGCAGGTTGTAGGAGCCGCCGTAGATGGTCTTCTGAGCCACCACGTGGTCACCGGCCTGAGCAAGAGCCTGCAGAGTATAGGTGATGGCAGCAGCACCGGAGGCGACGGCGAGACCTGCCACGCCGCCCTCGAGTGCGGCGATACGGTCCTCGAAGACGCCCTGGGTGGAGTTGGTCAGACGGCCGTAGATGTTACCAGCATCGGCAAGACCAAAGCGGTCGGCGGCGTGCTGGGAATTGCGGAACACATAGCTCGTGGTCTGGTAGATCGGCACGGCGCGGGAGTCGGATGCGGGATCGGCGCTCTCCTGGCCAACGTGCAGCTGCAGGGTATCGAAACCAAAGGTGTGCTCGGGGTTGTTGATGAACTGGCTCATGATGATCTCCTTGATCGAACAAAAGTAATAATCGTAAGAGAAGTAAGTCGCTGTCTCCTGATCACGCCGACGGGCGCAAACAGGAGCCCGGCATTCGTCTTGGTAAGCAATTCATATGCGGGCCTCCTTTCGCATCCCGGTTCCGTGGTCGGTTTAATTACCTACCGCCTTTGTGTGTTTTGAATAGTACGAGCATTGTTTCGCTCGGTCAATCACTTAAAAGCGCTAACCTGTTATCAGTTTTATAGATAGCAATCGAAAGGATGACGTCGATGACCCTTCAGCAGCTTCGTTTTCTGATTGCCGTGGCAGAGTCCGGCTCAATTAACGCCGCAGCTCAGCGCCTCTATACCGCTCAGTCCAACATATCAAACGCCGTCAAAAGCCTGGAACAGGAGCTCCATCTGGAGATCTTTACGCGCTCCAGCCGCGGCGTCACGCTCACCAACGACGGCACCGAGCTTTTGGGCTATGCGCGCCAGGTCGTAGAGCAGGCCGACATGCTCGAGGCGCGCTACGAGGACGGCGGCACCCCGCAAGCCCGCCTCGCCATTTCCGCCCAGCATTACGCCTTTTCGGTCGAGGCCTTCGTCAACGTCGTCGAGCGCTGCCGGGACGACAAGTTCGAGTTCATCATGCGCGAGACCACCACGTCGCAGATCATCGATGACGTCCGCGCGTTTCGCAGCGACATTGGCATCCTCTATCTGGACGACTTTAACAATCGTGTCCTACAGAAAGCCTTTACCGATGCCCGAGCAAGCTTCCATCACCTCTTTGATGCAAAGGTCCACGTGTTCGTAAGTGAGCGCCACCCGCTTGCCCGCCGCCCGCAGCTGTCCCTTGCCGACCTTACGCCCTATACGCGCTACAGCTTTGAGCAGGGAGCCTCAAACTCCTTCTATTACGCCGAGGAGCCGTTTAGCTACATCCCCTGCGATCGCAACATTCGAGTCTCTGACCGCGGCACGCTCACCAACCTGCTGATCACCTCGAACGGCTACACGCTCTCCACCGGCGTGCTCTCAAACGAAATGCAATGGGGCATGGCATCGATTCCACTGGCAGATGCCCCGACGATGCACGTAGGCTATATCATGCACGATGAACGCAAGCCCTCTCCCCTGTTGCAGCAATACCTCGACGAGCTCGACCGCATCATCCAAGAAAACCAGCCATCAGAGGACGGGGCAGATATGGTAGATTGCTAGCCCTCGGCGAACGCGGCGCTACAATGGTCACTCACACGAAACGTACCCAACGAAAGGAACCATGTGAAGGTCATCATCTATACCGACGGCTCGGCCCGATCAAATCCGGGACGCGGCGGATACGGTGCCGTGCTCAAATACACCAATCCCGCCGGCAAGACCTTCACCTCCGAGCTTTCGCGCGGCTACGCCAAGACCACCAACAACCGCATGGAGCTCATGGCGGTCATCGTGGCGCTCGAGGCACTTAACCGCCCCTGCGAGGTCGAGGTCCATTCCGATTCGCAGTACGTCGTCAACGCCTTTAACAAGCACTGGATCGACGGCTGGAAAAAGCGCGGATGGAAAACCGCCAACAAGCAGCCCGTTAAGAACCGCGACCTGTGGGAGCGCCTGCTTGCCGCCAAAAGCAAGCATAAGGTGGAGTTCATCTGGGTTAAGGGGCATGCCGGCCACGAGCTCAACGAGCGCTGCGATGAGCTCGCCACCACGGCGGCCGACGGCAGCAACCTCGATATCGACACCGGCTTTAACGAGAGCGACCTGTAATAGCGTTTTCGCGCAGCTTTATATCCCCACGCGCTACACTCATCCTGTAGACCAAACAACGCAAGGGGGACACATGTTGCGTATCGCAACCATCGGCACATCCATGATTACCGACGACTTTATCCAGGTCGTCAACGCCAACGACCAAGCCGCGTTTGTGGGCACGCTTTCACGCGACGCCAATCGCGGCGCCGCCTTTACTGCCGAGCACGGCGGCGAGCGAAACTTTACGTCACTCGATGAGCTTGCGGCAGCCGCCGGCGTCGATGCCGTCTACATCGGCAGCCCCAATGCGCTCCATTACGAGCAGGCGCTCGCCTGCATCGCCGGTGGCAAGCACGTCATCGTCGAGAAACCCTTCTGCGCCACCGAGGCGCAAGCGCTGGAGGTCTTCCGGGCTGCCGAGGCAGCAGGTGTCGTGGCCCTCGAGGCCATGCGTCCCCTCCACGATCCCGCCTTCCACGCCATCGAGGACGCCCTGGGCGAGATCGCCCCCATCCGCCGCGCCTCATTGCGCTTTGGCAAGTATTCCTCGCGCTACAACGAGATTCTCGCGGGACGCGCCACCAATATCTTCGACTGCAATATGGCATCGGGTTCCCTCATGGACATTGGCGTCTACGCCGTCGAACCCATGGTCGAGATTTTCGGCATGCCCTCCGGCCTTACGAGCATGACTACTCTGCTCGACCCCACCACGCGACAGCTCACGCACGGCCCCATCGACGGCTGCGGTTCCATCCTCGCCAGCTATGGCGGAGGCCGCATCTCCGTCGAGCTCGCGCACTCCAAAATTACGAATGACCTGCTGCCCTCGCAGATCGAAGGCGAGCGTGGCACTATCCAGATCGACCATCTGTCCACGCCCCGCAACGTCCGCATCGACTATCGCGGCGACGTCGTACGCGGCTCGGCGACCGAGGCACCGCGCGAACAGGGAGACAACGGCCGCGTGCTCGACCTGCCCAAATCGAGCAACACTATGGAATACGAACTCACAGACTTTATCACCGCCATCGGCGGCATCGATAACGTTAAGGAAGAGATTTGGGAGACCCCGGCAGGACGCCACGAGCTTGGCCACTACCGCGATGTCACGCTCGTCTCACTGCGCATCATGGATGCCGTGCGCCAGCAGGCCGGCATTACCTTCCCGGCCGACGCAGGCAAGCAGGCATAGCGATGGGCCTCTTCGATACGTTCTTCTCCAGCGTCACCGGCGGCAGTCGAGAGCCTCAAAAACCATCGAACGTCGAGCTCGAGCTGCGCCGCAGGCTTACCGTACTCGCAAGCGACGAGGCCACTCAAAACACTCCCCTGCGCTATTTCCTGCACTGGACGGGGCAAGTCCAAGGCGTTGGTTTTCGCTTTACCAACACCAACCTCGCGCAGGCACGCTCCCTCACCGGCTGGGTGCGTAACATGGAAGACGGCTCAGTCGAGATGGAGATACAGGGAGCTCCGGCAAACATCCTATCTCATCTCGAGGCGCTTCATGCCTCCTACGAGCGCATGGGAACGCGTTTTCGCCTCGTAGACGCCCAGGCCCGAGCCCCACTTACCAATGAAGACGGTTTCAGTCCTCATTATTAGTATTGTGTGCTAAATACGGTATCATTTACCTACGACCGTTAATAGAAAAGAGGCGAGGCGCATGGCGGTGCAAAGAAGGAATACCAAGCAGCGAAAGCTGGTTCTTGACGCCGTGCGCCAAAGCTATAACCATCCCACCGCCGACGAAATCTACAACGTCGTGCGCGCACAGGATGACAAAATCAGCCGCGGTACGGTCTACCGCAACCTCAATCTCTTGGCCGACGCCGGCGAGATTCTTTCTATTAAGACGCCGGGCGGCAGCCGCTTCGATCGCACCATCGAGCCGCACGCACATATCATCTGCACCTCGTGCAGCCGCGTCATCGACGTGCCGCTCCCCTTCGATGCCCAGCTCGACGCCAGGGCATCCGAACAAATCGGATGGAGCGTCAGCTCGCACTACACCATCTTTGAGGGACTCTGCCCCGACTGCCGGTAGCCTTTGGGGCATGCCTGCAAATCTACTTTCCCATCCGTTACAGCAAACAGTACATTTCTAGGCATGTCCCGAAAACCTACTCGGCGAGCAGGCGGCGCAGTTCTTCTTCGACCGTGTGCACGTAACGGACGCGATCGTTGATACCGCGCATGGTGGGGTTGCAGCTCTCCATCAGATAGGGATGGCCCACGACGTTGAGCATGTCGCGATCGTTCTCATTGTCGCCAAATGCCATCATCTCATCGGGCGAAATCCCCAGGACACGACCGTAATCGGCAAGCGCGGAGCCCTTGCCCGAACCGAAACCGATAAGGTCCGTCCATGCGGTTCCTGACGTCATCACATTGACACGGTCGCCAAAGAGGCGCTCGAAATACTCCCGGGCCGCCGGATATTCCACCTCGGGCGTCTGGAAGCCAATCTTAATGACATCCTCGTCGATGTCCTCGGGACGGTCGACCACCGCCACATCGCAGTGGACCACATAGCGCAAATGGTCGACGAACGCATCGTTGCCGCTCATGGTGTAGATGTGCCCCTCACACGAAAGGGTCATGTCGGTATGGGGATACGCAACCACGGTATTCGCGATAACCATAGCAAGGCTACGATCCATGGAACGCTTGACTACGGCACGCCCCTCGCTCATCACCAGGGTTCCGTTTTCGCATACATAGGCGAGCTCATCGGCCACCGGGGCAAACAGGTAGCGCAAGCTCGCATATTGACGGCCACTCGCCGGCATAAACACGATACCACGACGATGCAGCTCATCGATAAGCTCAAAGGCCTCGGAACGCAGCTCGCGCTCCCCCGGATGCAGCAACGTGCCGTCCAAATCGCATGCAATCAGTTTGATTCCCTCAAGACCCATATGCTTCCCCCAAAGCCTCATATCAACAGCAAGACGGACCTTGATCGGTCGCCCCTCAAAGCCCGTCTTGCGCATACGCGCGCTTAGCCGCGCGCCTTTTTTACGATGGTAAAGTCGGGAGCCATGCTCACGACGACCTCCGCCGCACTCGACGCAAAGCGCCGGTCCGCATCGAGTTCACGGGTAACCAGCGAGAGCCGAACACCCTCGACACCCCGGAGCATGCGGCCCAAAACAGGCTGCACCGGCGTATACATGCGCACAGTATGCTCGTCCGAGTCGCCCCGGAAGAGCGGCGCATGCATGTTGCCGATCTCCCAGCACGAATGCGCGAGCGCAATCGGGTCCATGCGGTCAACTTCGACCAAATAAACCTCGGCGCTGCGCAAGCGCACGACAACCGCCACGGGCACCATGCCCGAACGGTCAATGGCGAGCACGTCGCCGTCGGCAAGACGACCGCCGTCGGCAGTATCCAGCCGAACATCGACCGTGCGGCCCAGCTCCGTCACGCCCACAAACGCGTATACATCAGCCTGGTCCCAATCGAGCAGTAGCTCGTCAACTTCAAAGACGCCGCCCAACTTCCGGCGAAGCAGGAGTTCATAGGACGGATCGTTGAGATTTCCCAAGCATGTCGTCGAAACCAAGCGTTCAGGCATACTCTAACCCTCGACCTCGACGAGCTCGATATCAAAGTTGAGGTCCTTACCGGCCAGCTCGTGGTTGGCGTCGAGCGTCACGGCCTCGGGCGTTACGTCGATGACCACGGCGGGGACGGGCATGCCGCTCGGCGTGGACAGGAAGAGCTTCATGCCCTTCTCGATCTGCTCGATGTTGGGAACCTGTTCGGCCGGGAAGGTAATAACCATCTCGGGATTGTGCTCGCCGTAGGCATCGGCAGCAGGAATGTGCACGGTCTTCTTCTCGCCCACCTGCATGTCGACAACGGCGGCGTCGAAGCCCTTGATCATCTGACCGGCACCACAGGTGAACTCCAGCGGCTCGCCGCGATCGTAGGAGCTATCGAACTGCGTGCCGTCGTCGAGCGTGCCGCGATAATGGGTCTTGACCTTCTTGCCCTGGTTGGACATGGTAACCTCCGTGATAAGGGCGGCGCACAACGCGGGCCGCCGTGAACATATGGCGCTAACTATACCCTAGTCATACAATTCAAGGACAGTTTGCAAAGAAACGCTGCATCCGGAGGAACCATGGCATATCCCGTATTTGACCTACATTGCGACACCGCCGACCGCATCGGCTGGGCCACGCTCGATCTCGACCTGCGCTTTACCGCCGGCACCGACGGTTATTTCCCCGGCGACGAAACGCATCCGCAAGATTTCGACCTCATCGAGGGCAACGCCTGCGCCATCTCGCTCGCAAAGATCGGCAACACGCCATGGGCACAGTGCTTCGCCACGTTTGTCCCCGACGAGATTCCCACCGCCCACGCCGCGCGCTTCCAGGCGCAGATCATGGCGCATATGAGCGGCCAGGCAATGCTCAACCACGACCGCATGGTCAACGTACGCAGCGCGGCAGACATTCGCCCCGCGCTCAAAGACGGCAAGGTCGCCTGCATCCACACCATCGAAAACGCCACGTTCTTTGCCGAGGACCCCGCGCTGATCGAGGTGCTCAAGAGCTTGGGCGTACTCATGTCATCGCTCAGCTGGAATGCGCAGGGACCGCTCGCGAGCGGACACGATACCCACGCCGGCCTCACCGCCGCCGGCATCGAGGCACTTACGCAGATGGAGCACGCCGGCATGGTACTCGATGTCTCCCACCTCAACGACGAGTGCTTTGACGAGGTTGTCGCCCACGCCACGCGTCCCTTCGTCGCCAGCCACTCCAACTCCCGTGCGGTTTGCGGCGCCAAGCGCAACCTCACCGACGACCAGTTCCGCACCATTCGCGACATGGGCGGTATCGTCGGCCTCAACTACTGCAGCGAGTTCCTTTCCAACGACGCAACCGATAAGACAGCCGCAGACGTCACCTTCGACCAGCTGGCGGCACATATCGAGCACTGGCTCGACCTGGGCGGCGAGGACGTCATCGCACTCGGCGGCGACTGGGACGGAGCCACCGTGCCCGCTTTCCTCTCCGATGCCAGCAAGATGCCCGAATTCCAGAACATGCTCTCCAAGCACTTTGGCAAGACCGTGATGCAGAAGCTCTGCAGCGATAACGCGTTTGCCTTCTTTGAGCGTTATTAATTTCACGTCCCTTGAGCGGGCCCGCATGCCGCACGGTCGACATGCCGGCCCGTCCCCAACCTGAAGGACCGCTTTTGACGCAGCAGTTTACGATTACCGTATCCCGACCGGATGGCACATCCATCCCCGTCGTCGTTACCAAAAAGCGCGTCAAGAACTTCAACCTACGCATCACATCGAGCGGTGAGGCCCACGCCAGCGCACCGCTCGGCGCCAGCCGCGAGCGTATCGAAGCGTTTGTGAAGCGCAACAGCGCCTGGATTATCAGCCGACTTGACCAGCGTGAGCAACATCAGGCGACAGCGCGAGAGCCGCTCAGCCCCTCGTCCATCATTGCACTTTGGGGCAAGCCCATCACGGTACAAGATGCGCTCGATCACAACTTTGCATCGCCCGCACCGCGACCCAAACAGGCCACCTTCGCAAGTTTTATGGGTAGCGATAAATCGGACGAAGGCCCACAGACCAAGCGGCACGCAATCCTCGACGGCCTAACGTCCGATGAGCTCCAAGCCCACATCGACCAGCTCTATACGTCCGAAGTCACATCGGCGCTGCGCGATATGGTGCACGCATACGAAATCGCAATGGGTGTCGCCGTTTCTCGCGTTTCCGTACGCAGCATGAAAACGCGTTGGGGCTCATGCACTCCCAAATCCGGCGCCATTCGCATCGCGCGCGAGCTCGCCGCCTACCCTGTCGAATGCCTCGACATGGTTGTCGCCCACGAGCTCGTCCACTTGCTCGAGCCAAGCCACAATCAGCGGTTTCACGCCCTGCTCGACGCGTACTGCCCCAACAATAGAGCGCTGTCGCAACGGCTCAAGCAGCCACCCATAGAGATGTATTAGAACCGGTTAGCGTACGCGCTCGATCTCGACGCCGCAGCTTGCCAGGGGAAGACCGACGGGAGCCCAAGGCTTATCGAGCTTAACGCGCACGCCAAGCAGCAAGGGGTAACGACGCAGCAGCATCTGGGCCACACCCTCGGCTGCCGCCTCGATGAGTTTAAACGTATGCTCGCGCAGATAGCCATCGACATCGTGGCACACCGAGCCGTAGTCAATCGAAGCGTCCAGGTTATCGTGCTCCCCCGCTGCACGCAGGTCGGCATAGAGCACCAAGGACACGATGAACTTCTGGCCCAGCGCGTTCTCTTCGGGATACACGCCGTGGTTGGCAAAGACCTCGAGACCGTCGATAGTAATGCGGTCAGCATGGCGCAGATCGTCATAGCTCACGTGGGGTACCGCCGTTGCGGTGGATATTTCGCCCCTTCCACGGCGGGCGAGCTCGGCGCCTTCAGTCTTGGTTGCATTCTCGGGCAGTTTCTTATTGCTCATCGCGATCGTCTCCTTCGTTTAGAACCCCGACCGCGCAAACTAACTACACGCGAATCGACAGGTTCTTTTTATCATCGCTCCAGTTGCAAGCATTGCGCGCGGGGCATGCAAAGCAGGCGCGCGACGCTTTGTCGGCTGCATAGAGCAGACGCTCAAGCGGTTGGCTGTTCACGCGCAGCTTTCGATGGCCCAGAATGGCCGTCTTAATGGCTGCGGCATCGGCCGGCTCAAACGCCACATCATCGGGCATGCCGCCGAGAATCGCATCAGCGACGCGTTCGCTTGCAACATCATGGGATATACCCGATTCATACTGTTCATCTTTGCCGATATCGTGAAGAAGTGCCGTGGCGTAGATGACCTCGCGGTCAAATTCGAGCCGCTCCTCGAGATTTTTGATCCACATAATGCGAGCGACATCGAGCAGATGGTCAATACCGTGGCGGCAGAAGATGCGCCCCGATTCCAACTGCGCAATGTTGCCCAGATGCCGCCGGAACAGCCCGTTGGCACAAATGTAATCAATGCGAGGCATGGCACCAAAGGGAGCCAAGCCCGAAGCCATAAAGCCGCGACGCGACGTCCCCTCATCGGTCCTCGATGCAAAGTCGTTGACGACCCTCATGTTAGCGGCCCAGCATCCTAAAGAAACGCTCCTCGAGCGCGGAATCGGTCTCAAAGACGCCGCGGCGAGCGAGCGTCACGGTCTTGGTGCCAGGCTTTTGCACGCCGCGCATGGTCATGCACATATGCTCGGCTTCCATGAGCACAATCGCTCCCTGGGGAGCGAGATAATCCATGAGAGCGTCGGCAACCTGCGCACACAGCTGCTCCTGCAGCTGCAGACGGCGGGCATAAACCTCAACCGTGCGGGCGAGCTTGGAAAGCCCAGCCACCCGACCGTTAGGGATATAGCCAATGGCGGCCTTGCCATAAAACGGCAGCAAATGGTGCTCGCACAGCGAGTAGAACGTGATGTCGCGCTCGATAACTAAATCGTTCGAAGCGACGGCAAAGGTTTTGGACAGGTGCTCCTCGGCACTCTGGTCCATACCGCCGGCGATCTCACCATACATACGGGCAACGCGCGCCGGGGTCTCCAGCAGGCCCTCACGAGTTGGGTCCTCGCCTATGCCCTCAAGCAACAGCTTAATGGCGGCCTCGACTTTTTCCTGATCGACCATCTGGGCCTCACTTTTCCGATTTTGCGTTCGCGCTATGGTACCACGCCCTTTGGCATCGGCCACAAGCTACATAGTATGGGTCGAATAGACCGGATCGTCCCGCCAAAGTTCAACCGCATCACAAAGCGCAACGCCCTCGCGCTCAGCACGGTCGCGCGTAGCGTTCATATCGATCACACGCTGGTTACTCGAGCCCCTAAAGCGCAATGAGATATCGTACAGATCCTGAACGAACGGGCCGTCCACCAACATGTCGAGGCAGGCCAGGATACGGTTCGTCACCTCGGTATGATGACGGCCACCCGGCATAAGCTCCTCGAGCACGTCGCCGGTAAAGCACCAAATGGTCTTGCCCGACCCCGCGGGATAGGCCGCACGCACGCGTTCGATAAAGTCAACAAGCCCCACCTGATTCTCGGGCTCCATAGGCTCGCCGCCCAGAATCGTCAGGCCATCGATAAAGGGATGGTCGAGGCTCTCGATAATCTTGTCCTCGACGACACGATCGAACGGTTCACCCGCGGCAAAGTCCCACGCGACGGAGTTAAAGCAGTTCTTGCACCCGCGACGGCACCCGCTCACAAACAGAGAAGTACGAACGCCTTCCCCATCAGCAATGTCGAAATACTTAATGTTCGCGTAGTTCATAGGTAACCTTTCTGGGGGTCTGGAGTATATCATCCCGTCCTCAAACAGCTTCGCTCGCTGCGCTCGCTGCAGAACTGCGGGCGGGACGATATACTCCAGACCCCTCGCGAGCGATACTCGGTGAACGAAGCGAACATCGAGTATAGGGTTCGAGGTCTAATAAATACTGAGTTGCAGCTCAACCAACTTCGCAAGCAAAGCGCTGTTGCAAGTCAACTCAATTCCACTAAGAACTTCGAGGAGTGAGCAGGCCTCATGCTGCATCTCAGCTACGTCAACTTGGCCGCCCCGTAGCGAGGCCCCGGACCTTTGCTCGATATGAGTTCCGCACGAACAGGAGGCGCCAGTGGCGCCTCCGTCGTGAGTCAGGAC
>WGSL01000100.1 GCA_014871665.1 Collinsella sp.
AGCCAGGACTGTCCGAAATAGCGAGTAAAGGTCCGGGGCCTCGCTACGGGGCGGCCTGGGATGGTTATTAGAGATGCAGCACGCGGTCGCGGATCTCCTCGGTTCGGCCCTGATTCCAGAATTGGGTACCGATGTAGCCGCACGTACGACGGGCGACGTTCATCTTCTCCTGATCGCGGTTGCCGCAGTTGGGGCACTCCCACACCAGCTTGCCGTCATCCTCGACAATCTTGATCTCACCGTCGTAGCCGCACACCTGGCAGTAGTCGCTCTTGGTGTTGAGCTCGGCGTACATGATGTTGTCGTAGATGTACTGCATCACGCGAATGACAGCCTTGAGGTTGTCCTGCATGTTGGGAACCTCGACGTAGGAGATGGCACCGCCCGGCGAAAGCTGCTGGAACATACCCTCGAACTTGAGCTTGTCGAATGCGTCGATCTCCTCGGACACGTGAACGTGGTAGCTGTTGGTGATGTAGCCCTTGTCCGTCACGCCCGGGATGATGCCAAAACGACGCTGCAGGCACTTGGCGAACTTGTAGGTCGTCGACTCAAGCGGGGTACCGTACAGCGAGAAGTCAATATCGCTTTCGGCCTTCCACTCGGCGCACTTGTCGTTCATGCGCTGCATGACGGCCATGGCAAAGGGCGTGCCCTCCTTCTCGGTGTGGCTGTGGCCCGTCATGTACTTGACGCACTCATACAGGCCGGCATAACCCAGACTAATGGTGGAGTAACCGCCCACGAGCAGCTTGTCGATCGTCTCGCCCTTCTTCAGGCGGGCGAGGGCACCGTACTGCCAAAGAATCGGCGCGGCATCCGAAAGCGTACCCATCAGACGCTCATGACGGCACAGCAGGGCGCGGTGGCACAGTTCAAGGCGCTCGTCGAAGATCTTCCAGAACTTGTCCATGTCCTGATGCGAGCTCAGCGCGACATCGGGCAGGTTGATGGTCACAACGCCCTGGTTAAAGCGACCGTAGTACTTGGGCTTGTTCGGGTCATAGTTCAGCGCGTTGGCCACGTTGTTAAATCCGTTACCGGAGCGGTCGGGCGTCAGGAAGCTACGGCAACCCATGCAGGTATAGCAGTCGCCGTTGCCCGCGGTCTCGCCCTTCGACAGCTTGAGCTCGCGCATCTTCTTCTCGGAGATGTAGTCGGGCACCATGCGCTTGGCGGTGCACTTCGCAGCCAGCTGAGTCAGGTAGAAGTACGGGGAATCCTCGTGAACGTTATCGTCCTCGAGCACGTAGATGAGCTTGGGGAACGCCGGGGTGATCCACACGCCGGCTTCGTTCTTAACGCCCTCATAGCGCTGACGAAGCGTCTCCTCCACGATCATGGCAAGGTCGTGCTTCTCCTGAGGCGTACGGGCCTCGTTAAGATACATAAAGACCGTCACGAACGGCGCCTGGCCGTTGGTGGTCATAAGGGTCACGACCTGATACTGAATCGTCTGAACGCCGCGACGGATCTCGTCACGCAGGCGGTCCTCAACAACCTCGCGGACCTTTTCGGGAGATGCGGAAACGCCGAGCTCCTCGAGCTCGCGGGCGACCTCGCCGCGAATCTTTTGACGGCTCACCTCGACGAACGGGGCAAGATGGGTCAGCGAAATCGACTGGCCACCGTACTGGGAGGAAGCAACCTGGGCGATGATCTGCGTCGCGATGTTGCAGGCGGTCGAGAAGCTGTGCGGCTTCTCAATCAGCGTACCCGAGATAACAGTACCGTTCTGGAGCATATCCTCCAGGTTCACCAGGTCGCAGTTATGCATGTGCTGGGCAAAGTAGTCCGAATCATGGAAGTGAATCAGACCCTCATTGTGGGCATCCACAATCTCCTGGGGCAGCAACACACGCTGAGTCAGGTCCTTGGAGATCTCGCCGGCCATGTAGTCACGCTGAACGGAATTGACGGTCGGGTTCTTGTTGGAGTTCTCCTGCTTGACCTCTTCGTTGTTGCACTCAATCAGCGACAGAATCTTGTCGTCGGTCGTGTTCTTCTGGCGCTTCAGGCTCTGAACATAGCGATAGATGATGTAATGGCGAGCGACCTCGTAGCAGTCGAGACGCATAATCTCGTCCTCGACCAGATCCTGAATCTCCTCGACCGACACGGTGTGGCCCGCGTTCTCGCATGCCTCGGCGACGTTTTGTGCCGCGTAAACCACCTGGCGGTCGGTAAGACGAGAGCTCTCCTCGACCTCCAAGTTTGCGGCGCGGATGGCATTGACGATCTTATCGATGTCAAAGACAACCTCGGTGCCGCTGCGCTTGATGATCTTCATCCTCTTGCCTCTTTCGCATCGTAGCCTCATCGCGCTTCAGAGCCAAACGATACCCGGCAGGGCTTGCCCCTGTCTTGCGGCGCCGTCGCGCAATCTGTGTTCTCGATAAACCATAAGTCCTCATGCGGACAATCCTCGCGGCCGATCAAGCGGCTCAAAGACGTGTCCAAATGGGGCGAATAAGGTTCTCGTTCTCTGTCCGCCATCTATCATACGACAAAGAGGCATCTATATCCTGTATTCTTTTTTTAGGTCAAACACAACATATAGTGTTTCAGCAGGTCAAAGCAATTAGTCATTTTGCAGACGCATTAAAAATGAGGGGTTCTTGGGAAGTCGGTAAAACGTTACCAACACGGCTACCTGCATGGCAGTTATAAAACCCCCTTAGTCAAGCCGCTGACAAATCCTACCAAAACCAAGCCGCTCACGCCAAAAGAATCCAAAAGATTATGCTTGACCAACATGTTGCGGTCACGGTCGGCCAGGACGTATGCAATCTGCCGGCACCTCTACGGGATGCGAAGACCATCGCGTACAAACCTTGGATCAATATTTGGTGGCTTATTTGCCGGCATGTTTGGCGGCATAAAACAAAACAGCCCAGAGACATAGCCTCTGGGCTGCAAACATTTGGTGGGCGTTAGAAGATTTGAACTTCTGACCTCTTCCGTGTCAGGGAAGCGCTCTCCCCCTGAGCTAAACGCCCAAATGGAGCGGACAACGGGGCTCGAACCCGCGACCCCAACCTTGGCAAGGTTGTGCTCTACCAACTGAGCCATGTCCGCCTGCGAGGATTTAATATACGGGATGATCCACCCAAATGCAAGAACTTTTTTTTGAAAAGTTTTGCAACGCCCTCGCGAACCTCGCGAAGACATCAGCCACCACGGAAGGTGTAGGCAAACGCAAACTCGCCGCAAGAGGCCCCTACATCTCACCGAGCATGATCCAGGCAGAGCTGTCCTGTGCGAGCCTGCCGTCTGCAAGCGGTGATGAGGTGAGCAGGACCCTGCCCGCCGGCAGCTCCACGGGTGCTGCGCCGAAGTTCGTCACACACGCCCAGCCGTTGTCGCGGCGATAGGCGATGACGCCGCCCTCGGCGCCCTCGGCACCATCCGCAAGACCGGTGCGCCCGTCAAGATCGAGCCACGCAAGATCGTTGGCGCAACCGCGCAGCTTGCGCCGCAGCCAGAGGGCGTCACGATAGAGCGCAAGCATCGATGTCGGGTCCACTTCTTCCCTATCGGCAGCATAATCGGAAAACCATGCAGGCTGCGGCAGATGGGGCGCCGCATCGGCGTCTGCCGGCGAAAACCCAAACGATCCGCCATGCGCGGGATCGTCCGCCGCCACCCACGGCAGGGGCACACGACAGCCGTCGCACCCCTTCTCACGCTTCGGTCCGTGCGTATTGGTCGCAGTAGGGTCTTCGAGTGCAGCCCACGGGATATCAGCCACCTCAAAAAGGCCGAGCTCCTCACCCTGATACACGTATGCCGAGCCCGGAAGCGCCAGCTCAAGCAAAAGGGCCGCCCGCGCGCGGCGCTCGCCGAGTTCACGGTCCTCGTCATAAGACGACCCGTCGCGCAAGAGCCAGTCGAGCGCAATCTGGTGGTAGCGCGTCGCCTTGATTTGCGGCAGGGCATAGCGTGTCGCCACGCGCGGCACGTCGTGGTTGGAGAGTACCCAGGTCGAGGCGGAATCGGATTCGACGGCTGCCTTCAAGCCCTTCTCGATTGCAGTGTGCATGTCATCATAGGTCCAAGTGGCCTTGGCAAACTCAAAGTTGAATGTCTGGCCAAGCTCGCTGGGACGCGCGTAGAGATACTGGCGCTCGGGCAGCACCCACGCCTCGGCAACGGCACTGCGCGGCGGATTATAGCGGTCGAACACGCGGCGCCACTCGCGATAGATCTCGTGGACCTCATTGCGGTCCCACAGCGGATGGGTGCCGTCGTCAACCATGTCATCGCCCTCGGCGAGATGCCACCGGTCGAGGTCATCGCGGTCGAGATCCTTGGCGAGACCCTGCGCCACATCAATGCGAAAGCCGTCGACGCCTCGATCGCTCCAAAACGCCAGGACGTCGCAAAAGAGCGCGTGAACCTCAGGGCATGACCAGTCAAAGTCCGGCTGCTCGGGCGTAAACATGTGCAGATACCACTGACCGTCCGCAACACGCGTCCATGCGGGGCCGCCAAAGTTGGCATTCCAATTGGTGGGAGGCAGCTCGCCATGCTCGCCGCGACCATCGCGGAAGATATAACGGGCGCGTTCGGGCGATCCGGGGCCGGCGGCAAGAGCGGCTTTGAACCAGGGGTGCTGGTTGGATGAATGGTTGGGCACGATGTCGACGATGACCTTGATGCCGCGCGCGTGAGCCGCAGCGATCATGTCATCGAAGTCGTCAAGCGAGCCGAGACGTGGGTCGACATCGCAGTAGTCCGCCACATCATAGCCGCCATCGACAAGAGGCGAAGGGTAAAACGGGCTCAGCCAGATGGCCTCGATACCCAGCCGCTCAAGATAGTCCATCTGCTGGGTAATGCCCGCGATATCGCCCAGACCCGAACCAGTCGAATCCTTAAACGAGCGCGGGTAGATCTGATAGATCGCGGCATCGGACATCCATGAGCGCGAAGAAGACTTTTCTGTAGCCATGGGGCGTATCTCCCTTGCAACGAGGTTATGCGAGATGCCCACGATGATACGCCCAAAGCGGACATTCGCGACAAACAACGCCACAGCCACGCCCCAAAACGATCGCCCCCTCTCGGGTTCAAGCCTCCTGGGACGAATCGACCGATTAATGAAAAGAACGGAAGACCCACTTTCCCGGCCACGACAGCGAGCGGGCTCCGGGTGCCCCAGGTTGCCGCGAAAGAGGAGGGAAGCGTACTTTATGTACGCGACCGACGATTGAGGGGCAAGATGGGGT
>WGSL01000101.1 GCA_014871665.1 Collinsella sp.
CTCCTGAGCGACTCTGCTTGCAGCCGGAGCGAAAGGGGGAAATCTCGGCCCCTCCCGCCCCGGCCGGCCAGGTCAACTACACCGTGTGCTGCGGCAGGTCCTGCAGGGCGATGACGTCCATGCCCATGTCGTTGGCGCTGCCGTGACCCTGCTGGTCCTCGCGCACCGCCTCGATGGCGCTCACGTACGTGTTGGCGGCAGACATCGCCGTCACGCAGGTCACGCCGCGACGTACTGCCTCGGTGCGCAGCAGGTAGCCGTCGCCACGCGAACCCGGGCCGTACGGCGTGTTGATGATTACCGCAATCTTGCCATCGGCGATGAGGTCGCCGATGTTGGGACGCTCACCATCGTGCGGGCCGCTGATCTTCTCCACGACCTCACAGGTCACGTTGCCGCCGCGCAGCACGCGCGCCGTGCCCTCGGTGGAGCAGATGTCAAAGCCCAGGTAGCGCAAGATACGGGCGACCGAAAGGATATGGCGCTTGTCTCGGTCGCACACGCTGATGAACACCTTGCCGCTGCTCGGGTCGGGCAGCTTGTAGTCGATCGCCAGTTGCGTCTTGGCGTATGCCTCGGGATAGCTCTTGGCGATACCCATGACCTCGCCCGTCGACTTCATCTCGGGCCCCAGGATAACGTCAGCGCCCGGGAAACGGCCCCAGGGCATAACGGCTTCCTTCATACAGAACCAATCGAGCTGACGCTCGTCGCTCGGCAGGCCCAGGCTCGCGATGGAATCGCCTGCCATGATACGCGCCGCGCACTTGGCCAGCGGCACGCCGGTTGCCTTGGAGATGAACGGCACGGTACGGCTGGCACGCGGGTTGGCCTCGATCACGTAGACGGTCTCGCCCTTGATGGCGTACTGCACGTTGACCAGGCCGCGTACGCCCAGCGCCATCGCGATGCGGCGCGTGGTCTCGCGAAGCTTTGCCTGCAGGCTCTCGCTAAAGCTGAACGGCGGGATGCAGGTCGCGGAGTCGCCAGAGTGGATACCGGCCTCCTCGATATGCTCCAGAATGCCGCCAATGTAGACCTCTTCGCCATCGCACAGGGCGTCGACATCGGACTCGATCGCACCCTCCAGGAAGCGGTCCAGATACACCGGGTAGTCGGGGCTAATGCGCGCGGCCTCGGCCATGTAATCGCGCAGGTGCTCGGCATCGTAGGCGATCATCATGCCGCGGCCGCCCAGCACGTAGCTCGGACGTACCAGCAGCGGGTAGCCAATGTGTGCGGCAACGGCCTCGGCCTCCTCAAACGAGGTGGCCTGACCCGCCGGCGGGTACATGATGCCCAGCTTGTCGAGCAGGGCGGCAAAGCGCTCGCGGTCCTCGGCAAAGTCGATGGCATCGGGCTTGGTGCCCATGATGTTGACGCCACTCTCCTCGAGCATGCGCGCCAGCTTAAGCGGGGTCTGGCCGCCAAGCGTCACCACGACGCCGTCGGGGCGCTCAACATCGATAACGTCCATGACATCCTCGTAGGTAAGCGGCTCAAAGTACAGGCGGTCGGACGTGTCGTAGTCGGTCGAAACGGTCTCGGGGTTGCAGTTGACCATGATGGTCTCAAAGCCGCGGGCCGCCAGGGCATAGCTCGCATGCACGCAGCAGTAGTCAAACTCGATACCCTGGCCAATACGGTTGGGGCCGGCACCCAGAATCATCGCCTTGGGCTTATCTGCCGGCGTGGTCTCGTCGGGGGCCACGCACTTTTTGGCGACTGGGCTCGTGCGGTAGATGTTCTCGTAGGTCTTGTAATGGTACTCCGTGGCGCTCGAGAACTCCGCAGCGCAGGTATCGACCGTCTTCATGCTGGGAACCACGCCCAGGCCCTTGCGATAGGCGCGCACAAAGCGCTCGTCCGAGCTGGTCAGCGCAGCGATCTCGGCGTCGCTCGTGCCGTACTGCTTGAGCAGGCGCATCGCGTCGGCGTCGATATCCTCCACACGCAGGCCGCGGATGCTCTCCTGGACCTGCACCATGTCGTTGATACGGTTGAGGTACCACGGATCGATACCGCAGATGGCATGGATGCGGGCGATGCCCCAGCCACGGCGCAGGGCCTCGACCACAAAGAAGATGCGATGCTCGGTCGGGGTTGCCACGGCCTGAGCAAGCTCGTCGTCGCTCATCTTATCGGCACCCTCTTTGCCACCGGCGCAAATGCCCTGGTGGCCGTCCTCCAGCGAGCGCATAGCTTTGCCAAAGGCCTCCTCAAAGGTGCGACCGATTGCCATGATCTCGCCCACGGCCTTCATGCGCGTGGTGAGCGTGGGGTCGGTGCCCTTGAACTTCTCGAAGGCAAAGCGCGGCACCTTTACCACGCAGTAATCGATCGTGGGCTCAAAGCAAGCGGGCGTTGCCTTGGTGATATCGTTGACGATCTCGTCGAGCGTATAGCCCACGGCCAGGCGCGCGGCGGCCTTAGCGATGGGGAAACCCGTGGCCTTGGAGGCCAGTGCGGACGAGCGGCTCACGCGCGGGTTCATCTCGATGACGATCAGGCGGCCGGTGCTGGGGTTCACGGCAAACTGCACGTTGGAGCCACCGGTCTCGACGCCGATCTTCTCCAGAATGGCGAGCGAGGCCACGCGCATGCGCTGATACTCAAGGTCGGAGAGCGTCTGCGCCGGCGCCACGGTGATGGAGTCGCCGGTATGCACGCCCATGGGGTCGAGGTTCTCGATGGAGCACACGATGATGCCGTTGCCGGCGTGGTCACGCATGACCTCCATCTCGTACTCTTTCCAACCCTCGATGGACTCCTCGACCAGCACCTCGTGGGCGGGCGAGAGTTCCAGGCCCTGGCTCACGATGGAGACGAGCTCCTCGTGGGTGTGAGCGATGCCGCCGCCGGCGCCGCCGAGGGTAAAGCTCGGGCGCAGTACGCAGGGATAGCCCACGCGCTCGGCGATGGCCTCGGCGTCGGCCACGCTGTAGGCATAGCCCGAGCGCGCGACCTCCAGGCCAATCTCGGCCATGGCCTCGTTAAAGAGCTTGCGGTCCTCGCCGCGCTCGATAGCGGCCAGGTCGCAGCCGATCATCTCGACGCCGTACTTGTCGAGCGTACCGTCTTTCGCCAGCTCGACAGCGGCGTTCAGACCGGTCTGGCCGCCCAGCGTGGGCAGTAGCGCGTCCGGGCGCTCTTTCTTAATCACGCGCTCGATAAACTCGGCGGTGATGGGCTCGACATAGGTGCGGTCGGCAAGACCCGGGTCGGTCATGATGGTCGCCGGGTTGGAGTTGACCAGGATGACCTCAAAGCCATCCTCCTTGAGCACCTTGCAGGCCTGGGCGCCGGAGTAGTCGAACTCGCAGGCCTGGCCGATGACGATGGGGCCCGAACCAATGACGAGGATGCGCTTGATGTCAGTACGTTTAGGCATGTTAGTTCTCCTCGGTCTCAGCGGTCTCGGACTCAGCGAAGTTCCAGCCGGCAAGGCGGTCCTTCGCGGTGTCGATGTCCAGGTAGTTCTCCTCGCCGTCCATGAGTCGCGTAAAGGCGGTAAAGAGATAGTGGGCATCGGTGGGGCCAGGCGAGGCCTCGGGGTGGTACTGGACCGAGAAGCACGGGGCGTCGAGCAGCTGGATGCCCTCGGCGGTGCCGTCGTTGAGGTTCACATGTGTTAGGCGAATGCGGCCAAAGCGCTCGTTCATCACGACCGGCGCGATTCCGCGGCGCACCCAGACGCGCAGATCTCCATCGGCCGCATGCTCGGTCTCGCCGCCGGAAAGCTCGGGGACAAGCTTGCCCAGGCTGGGGAACAGCAGGCCAAAGCCATGGTTTTGCGCGGTAATCTCCACGCGACGGCTTACCAGGTTCATGACCGGCTGGTTGCCACCGCGGTGACCGAATTTAAGCTTTTCCATCTGGGCGCCGCAGGCCAGGCTGATCATCTGATGGCCCAGGCAAATGCCAAAGACCGGCACCTTGCCGATCAGCTGCTGCACCTGCTCGTAGGTCTCCACCACGGCGTCGGGGTCGCCGGGGCCATTGGACAAAAAGACGCCGTCGGGATTCATGTCGAGCACCTCACTCGCGGGCGTGTCCCACGGCACGACGGTAAGGTCGCAGCCGGCGCGGACGAGGCCCTCCAGAATGCCGCGCTTCACACCGCAGTCGTAGGCGACCACTTTGTGACGGGCAGGAGCGGCAGTCGAAAGCGCAAAGTCATGCGTGGCAGGCAGGTCGACGGCGGCAAACTCGTGAGGCGCGGGGCAACTTACGGTCTTGACCAGGTTCTCGCCTACCAGCGCGGGCGCTGCGGCCAGACGCTCGGCAAGCTCGTCGACATCGAAGATCTCGGTCGAGATAATGCCCATCTTGGAGCCGTTGTCGCGCAGGTGGCGCACCAGGGCGCGGGTGTCGACGCCCTCGATAGCGACGATGCTGTGTGCACGCAGGTACTCCGGCACGCTGACGGCCGAGCGCCAGTTAGAAGGCGTGGCGCACATGTCGCGAACGATCATGCCGCGCATAGCCGGAGCGCTCGCAGGGCGCACGGCGTCGCCGGGGAAGGCCGACTGGACGTCGGTCTCGTCGATACCGTAGTTGCCGATCTGCGGATAGGTCATGGTTACGATTTGGCCGGCATAACTCGGGTCGGTCATGACCTCAAAGTAGCCCTCGAGCGAGGTATTGAAGCAGACTTCGCCGGTCGCGGTGCCCTCAGCGCCGCATGCACGTCCATAAAAAATGGTCCCATCCTCAAGATACAGGATGCAGGGACCGCAGGTGCCCTTGCTGGTTTTGGCCAGCATACGCTGGCAAAGTTCGCTGGGCGCGAAGGTGCGGGCGGCAGCGCCCGCGGTATGGTTGTTCGCCATAATTCTCCTTCCCGGTCTCACAGGACCGGCTTAAAGGTGTGTAGTTAGGCCTCGCGGTATTGTAACCGCAAGCATGCATCATGGCGTTAATTTCATCGAAATGTTTACGAAATGATAATTATGACTTTCTATGCATAATGTTTTTTAATCCCCGTCCCAAAAAAGGCTTATAGGACAAAATGTGTGTCCCGATAGAACATCCGTTTCTATCCATTAATC
>WGSL01000102.1 GCA_014871665.1 Collinsella sp.
GGTGGTTTCTGATGCGGCGCGCTGCGCGCCCCGCACAGGCTAAAGCCCGTAACAACAAAAAAGACGGTCAACTTTCGTTGACCGTCTTAACTTGCTTTGGTGGGCCGTCAGGGGGTCGAACCCTGGACCTTGGGATTAAGAGTCCCCTGCTCTACCAACTGAGCTAACGACCCAAAGCTAAAGTCCGTTGTGACGGACTTTAGAGGAGATATCGTGTGGTGGGCCGTCAGGGGGTCGAACCCTGGACCTTGGGATTAAGAGTCCCCTGCTCTACCAACTGAGCTAACGACCCGATATCAACACGAAGCAAGAACTGGGGTGGGTAAAGGGACTCGAACCCTCGACCTACGGGACCACAACCCGTCGCTCTAGCCAACTGAGCTACACCCACCGTGTCCTGTGCGCTTCGCGCTCGACTATTATTGCAAGGAACGCCACGCGATGCAAGCCCCAATTTTCAAGAATTTTGAAAAGAGTTTTTTGGATCCATTTCGGGCAAATCCTACCGGTTCCATAGGAGTAAACTTGCCCCACTGCAAATGCTCGAAAGGACCGGCATGAAAGAACTCTCCAACCGCACGGCAACGTTTACCGATTCCGTCATCCGCCGTATGACGCGCATCTCCAACAAGTACGGCGCCGTCAACCTGTCGCAGGGCTTCCCCGACTTCGATCCCCCGGCGCAGCTGCTCGATAGCCTCAGCGCCATCGCCAGCGACCCCAAGCCGCTCTATCACCAGTACTCCATCACCTGGGGCTCCCAGGCCATGCGCGAGGCGCTCGCCGCCAAACAGGAGCACTTTATGGGCATACCGGTGAACCCCAACGAGAATATCGTAGTCACCTGCGGCTCCACCGAGGCCATGATGGCCGCCATGATGACGGTCACCAACCCCGGCGACAAGGTCGTCATCTTCTCGCCGTTCTACGAGAACTACGGCGCCGACACGATCCTTTCGGGTGCCGAGCCCATCTACGTGCCGCTCAACCCGCCCACATTCGACTTTGACCGCGAGACACTCGAGGCGGCCTTCCGCGACAACGACCCCAAGGCCATCGTCCTGTGTAACCCTTCCAACCCCTGCGGCAAGGTCTTTACACGCGATGAGCTCACCTTTATCGCCGACCTCTGCAAAAAGTACGACGCCTGCTGCATCACCGACGAGGTATACGAGCACATCGTCTACGCGCCCCACGAGCACGTCTATATGGCCACGCTGCCCGGCATGTTTGAGCGCACCATCAGCTGTAGCTCGCTGTCCAAGACCTACTCCATCACCGGCTGGCGTCTGGGCTACACTATCGCCCCTGCCGAAATCACCGAGCGCATCAAAAAGGTCCACGACTTCCTCACCGTGGGCGCCGCCGCTCCCCTGCAGGAAGCCGTCGTCACCGCCCTCAACTTCGACGACAGCTATTACGATGAGGTCCTTGACCTCTATACCGCCAAGCGCGACCTGTTCTGCCAGGGACTCGACAGCATCGGTCTTGAGCATAACGTGCCGCAGGGCGCCTACTACGTCATGATGGACATCTCTGAGTTTGGCTATGACAGCGACCTCGAGTTCTGTGAAGACCTCGCGTCTAAAGTGGGTGTGGGCGCCGTGCCCGGCTCGAGCTTCTTCCGCGAGCCCGTCAACCATCTGATTCGTTTCCACTTTGCCAAGCGAGACGAGACGCTTAACGCGGCGCTGGAGAACCTCAAGTCGCTACGTGATAAAATCAAGCCGCGCGGGTAAGGACGGCCCGGCAACTAAAGCAACCAAAGAAGCCCCGCACCGCCCGCCGCGTTGCGAGGCTTCTTTCTATAGCGCTTTCTTAAATGGTTTAGAGCTCTATACTTTAGTCACGGAGCAACTCGTCCCAGAGAGAGGAATACTATGGCAGAGCAGCAGCTTATCGGAGCGCTCGAGGCCGGCGGCACCAAGATGGTCTGCGCCACGGGCTATGCGGACGGTACGGTCCTGGAGCGTGAGCAGATCGCGACCACGACCCCGCAGGAGACCGTCGAGGCCGTCAACGCGTGGTTTGCCGACAAGGGCATCGCCGCGCTGGGCATCGGCGCCTTTGGCCCCACCGCAGTCAACCCTGCCTCGCCCCAATACGGCAAGATCCTGGAGACGCCCAAAACGGCATGGCGCTACTTTGACCTGCTGGGCACTATCCAAAACGAGCTCAATATCCCCTGCGGCTACGATACCGACGTCAACGTCGCCTGCCTAGGCGAGGTCACGTTTGGTTGCGCCAAGGGCCTTACCGATGTGGTCTACCTGACCATCGGCACCGGCGTGGGCGCCGGCGTGCTCTCGGGCGGTAAGCTCGTGCACGGCATGATGCATCCCGAGGCCGGCCACATCCTGGTCACGCGCGACCCGCGCGACACCATCGGCGAGCATAGCGCCTGCCCCTTCCACGACAACTGCCTCGAGGGCCTCATCGCAGGTCCCGGCGTCAAAAAGCGCTGGGATGGCAAGAGCGCCGGAGACATGGCCGATGATCCGGAGGCCATGGACCTGCTCGCCGGCTATCTGGCACAAGCACTCATGACCTACACGCTGTGCTACGCGCCGCAAAAGATCATCATCGGCGGCGGCGTGGCCGACCACACCCCCATCGTGCCGCTCGCACGCAAGAAGTGCGCCGAGATGCTCAACGGCTATATCGTCACGCCCGAGGTCAACGACATCGATAACTACATCGTCAACAACAGCCTCGAGGGCAAGCAGGGCATTATGGGCTGCCTGGCCCTGGGCGCACAGGCGCTTCAGTAGCAGACGCACCCACAGGGCGTGGCGCGCTCGGCAAATCCAACCTACGGAACGACGCCACCACGCCCCATATAAGCCCTCAAATAAAAAAGGCCGCCTAGGACAAACAATACGTCCTAGGCGGCCTTTTTGGCGCACATCAGCGACCGTAAGAGATATCGGAGCACAACGCCCGTTGCCGCTCCACAGCAGTCGATCATCACATCGGTGATCATGCCGGCGCGTCCCGGCACAAAGAGCTGAATCGTCTCGTCGATCGAGGGAATCAGCAGCAGGAACACCGCCGTGGGCAGCAGCACGTCAAAGGTGCGCCGGCCCTCAAGATCAAAGGCGTGCGTTGCCAGGATGCCGAGCACCGTATACTCGGTAAAATGCGCGCACTTGCGAACAACAAAGTTGGTCACCCATGCATATGGAAGTCCCACGCCGTGCAGGAAACCGCGGATAGTTTCCATGACCGTTAGACTCAGCGAGCCCGACCCCGAGCCGGGAACCAGCGAATTGCCCCAGATCAAGAGCGCCATCAGGCAGGTCACGACCGCCCATTTTCGATTGATCTTAACCATGCAGAAGTTATGCCTCCGCGCGGAGCGGCGCAAAGCTGGCGGTACCGCCCTCGATAACGCTCAGATAGGCACGGCCCGTACGCTTGGCGGTAGAGGACTGCAGGCGCTCGATCTCTTCCTCGAGGATCTGATTGACGCGCTCGTGACGACGATTTTCCATAATGCCGGCGGCAATAGCCTCGGCCCGCTCGATGCTCTCGCGCGAGATACGGGCGGTATCCTCGGGGAACACAGCGCTGTGACGGCCGACATAGGCGGGGGCAGCAGGCTGAGGGGCAGCGACGGGAGCGGGCGCTGCAACAGGAGCGGGCTCGTCAATCTCATCCAGAATCGCGGTGGCGGCGGCCCACATGTCCTCGTGGCCCGAGTAATCGGCCATGGGAACATCAACCTCGAGCGAGGCGTCCGGAAGGTCGCCGGTGTCGATGCGATCTTGGGCATCAATCGATGCGGTGATGGCTGCAGGCTCATCGAGGTCATCGAGATCGATGTCCGCGGCACCGGAGATGATAGGCATGCTGGCGAGGTTTGCATTGTACGGCGCAGCCTCAGCCGCCTGCCGCTGGGCAGGAGCGCCCCAAAGCGAGCTTTCGGCGGCACGGCGGGCGGCAACGGCCTCCTCGTCAGCGGCCATGGCTTCATCAACGTACGAATTGTCGGCAGAAGCGTTCGCGTCCGCCGAGGTAGCACTGTAGGCGTTATTGGCTGCCGCGTTGGCAACGAGTGCCACGAAAGCCGCCGTGCTGCCCGCAGGGGCGGCCTGGGAACCAGACACGGCGCGTGCCGCGGCGGCGATGTCGTCGCGATTGAAGGAGCCGGTCTGCCCGCCGTTGGTGAGCTCGTCGATGGCGACTTGATAGACGTCGCGCGAGTGTGCAGGGTCGCAGCTCACCGGCGAATCGTCGTCGAGCATACTGTCGATCATGGACCAAGCCTCGGCCTCGTCCATAGCATCTGCAGCTCGAGCGATGGTAGGGACACCATCATCGGCATGACGGCGCTGGAACGCACCAGTCAGGCCGGAAAGGAATGCCGAGGTAGACTGCTCCGCCTGAGCCTGAGAAGCAGAAGCCGCAGCGCAAGGAGTCACATCCTGCTGCTGAGCTGGAATCGAGGCGGTCTTGAACTCGCTTTGATGCTGATTGAGATTGGCGGCACCGCCCATGGCATCGGGCTGGAACAGACGCTCTTCACGCTGCGCACGGTACTCAGAGATACCCAGCGAGGCGGCATAGATACCCACGCCCGCCACCGCGCCCACGGCGAAGGGAACCGCACCCGCCACGACCGTCTCGTTCACCGACGAAAACGGCAGCGTCGCGGCATACATAACCACGGGAGCGGCAAGGCCGATCCCGCACGAAAGTCCGGCAAGGACTGCTCGTTGTGTTGCATCAGAAGAAGCCATGAGCTCTCCCCATCTTCCAGCACCCAAATCGCATCATTCAGTTGGCTGCGCGAGAGAAGATGAAGCGGGGCTATGCCCCAAAGCAACGGTATATGGTTCGTTTCATCTGCGTTTTCCGTCGCGAAGCTTAAAAGCTATTATGCGAAACCGCCCCGTCGATTGCAAGCGACGATGTCGGATTGAAACGGGAAACCTGCTGCTCGTCGGTCTTATGGTTAAAAATAAGCGCGGAGCGGCGATATCAAAACCACCCCTAAAAGGGGTGGTTTGCTCTTAGGGTATAACCCTTGGA
>WGSL01000103.1 GCA_014871665.1 Collinsella sp.
GGTCGCCGTGTTCGTGAAGTGCCCGGGCTCCGGGCGCGAGACCGCCATCCGCTCGCTCCAGGCTGCTGGCCTCGAGGTCTCGAGCATCCAGGACAAGACCCCCATTCCGCACAACGGCTGCCGCCCCAAGAAGCGTCGCCGCGTGTAACTGAAAGGATCGTATCAATATGGCAATCGACAGGACTCCTGTTCTTAAGCGCTGCCGTCAGCTCGGGATCGATCCCGCTGAGCTCGGTTACAGCAGCAAGAAGGAATCTATCCGTCAGCCCAAGCGCCGTCGCAAGGAATCTGAGTACGGCATGCAGCTGCGCGAGAAGCAGAAGGTCAAGTTCATCTATGGCGTTCTGGAGAAGCAGTTCCACGGCTACTTCAACAAGGCCCGTAAGATGAACGGCGTCACCGGTGAGAACCTCATGATCATCCTTGAGTCTCGCCTCGACAACGTCGTCTTCCGTCTTGGCTTTGCCCGCACCCGCAAAGAGGCTCGTCAGTCCGTCCGTCACGGTCACTTCACCGTGAACGGCAAGCGCGTGGACATCCCGTCCTACCGCGTCAAGGCCGGCGACGTCGTCGCTGTCGGCGAGAAGTTCCGTGACCTCCTCCCCATCAAGGAGGCCCTGATTTCCTCCGAGCGCTTTGAGGTCCCTAGCTGGCTCGAGGTCGATATCGAGAAGCTGTCTGGTAACGTGCTCGCTCTGCCGACGCGTGAGCAGATCAGCGGTGATATCAACGAGCAGCTCATCGTCGAGCTCTACTCTAAGTAGTCCATCCGGGCTGCTGAGGCTGGAGGTAATACATGTCAGAATTCATTAGGCCTCAGGTTCAGGTCGAAGAGATCAACGAGACGTCTGCTCGTGTCTCCGTCGAGCCGCTCGAGCGTGGTTACGGCGATACGCTGGGTAACTCCCTTCGTCGCGTTCTTCTGTCCTCGCTCGAGGGTGCCGCCGTCGAGGCTATTCAGATCGATGGTGCGCAGCACGAGTTCATGACCATCCCTAACATGGTCGAGGATGTCACCGACATCGTCCTGAATGTCAAGGGTCTTGTCTTCAGGGCTCTCGGCACGACCGACGAGGCGACCGCCACCATCTCGGTTGACGGCCCCTGCGAGGTCACCGGTGCGGACTTCTTTATTCCGTCCGAGTTTGAGCTGGTTAACCCCGAGCAGCACATCGCTACGCTCACCGAGGGTGGCCATCTCACCATGAGCATGCGCATCGGCTATGGCCGCGGCTATGTTTCTGGCGAGGCCAACAAGCGCGACAACGATCCCATCGGTGTGATCCACGTCGACTCGCTGTACTCGCCGGTTTCCCGTTGCGCCAAGCTCGTTGAGGCTTGCCGTGTCGGTCAGCACACCGACTACGACCGCCTTGTCCTCGAGATCGAGACCAACGGCTCCATCGCCCCGCGCGACGCCGTGGTCCAGGCTGCCAATATCATCAACCAGCATATGGCCGCCTTTATGAACCTTGCCGAGACCCCCGAGGTCGAGGAGGAGGCTTCGATCTTCGCTCCCGAGGTCACCAACGACAACGCCGAGCTGGACAAGCAGATCGAGGATCTGGACCTTTCCGTCCGTTCCTACAACTGCCTTAAGCGCGCCAGCATTCACTCGGTCCGTCAGCTCGTTGAGTTCTCGGAGAACGATCTGCTCAACATCCGTAACTTCGGTGTTAAGTCGATCGAGGAAGTGAAGGACAAGCTTGAGTCCATGGGCCTGAGCCTGAAGGCTTAATGCTTCGCATATTTGAGGAGAAACTAGACCATGCGTCACAACGTTAAGAAGGGCCTGAAGCTCGGCACCGATGCGAGCCACACCAAGGCCATGAAGAAGAGCCTTGCTAAGGCCCTCTTCGAGAACGACCGCATCAAGACCACCGAGACCCGCGCTAAGGCGCTGCGTTCGGTCGTCGATCCGATCATCACTTGGGCCAAGAAGGGCGACCTGCACTCTCGTCGTCTGGCTATCGCCAAGCTCGGCGATAAGCAGCTCGTTGCCGAGATCTTCGACAAGGCTGCCCAGGGTATGTGGCAGGATCGCAACGGCGGTTATACCCGCATCATGAAGCTCGGTAACCGCAAGGGCGACAACGCTCCCATCGTTATCATGGAGCTCGTCACCGAGCCTTGCACGCCTAAGGCCAAGAAGGCTGCTCCGGCCCCCAAGAAGGCCGCTGCTCCCAAGAAGGTCGAGGCTGCCGAGGAGGCTCCTGCTGAGGAGACCGCTGAGTAGACAATCCGTCTGCATAGGCTATATTCGAGGGGTACGTTCGCGTACCCCTCTTTTTTTGTCGAAATGCCATTGCCTGTTTGTTGGGAGCGCCCATGACCGCGCCGTCTGATTTCAATTCGATTCCAGAGCTCGATGCCACGCTCGTTTTCCGCGTGGCATACGATGGCTCGTCCTATAGCGGCTTTGCCGAGCAGCCGGGACAGACGACGGTTGCGGGTGAGCTGCGTCGAGCCATCGAGACGCTGCTTCGCCGTCCGATCGATCTGACGTGCGCGGGTCGCACCGATGCCGGCGTGCATGCCGTGGCTCAGTACATCAGCGTGCCCGTAACGGACGCTGAGCTCGCCCTAACGCGCCGTAGGTGGCTGCGGGCTATGGATGCCCTCCTGCCCAAAGATATCGCCATAAACGAGGTCTACAAGGCCCGTAAAGGCTTTTCTGCACGTTTTGACGCGCGTTCCCGTACGTATACGTACCGTATTGCCGATCGAGATGCGCGCCCCGTGCTGTCCCGCGGTGCGGTGTGGTGGCATCGCTATCCCTTGGATGTTGAGGCTATGTCTGCTGCCTGCCCCGCGCTGCTGGGCGAGCAGGACTTTAAAAGCTTTTGCAAGGTTGCTTCTGCCGTGGGCAAACCTACGCACCGCTGCGTAATGCGCGCCGAGTTTGGCCATGAGGTTGCGTTTGGCGAGGACATCCTGACGTTTACCATCGAGGGCAATGCGTTTCTGCATTCGATGGTCCGTACGATCGTTGGCACGCTTGTCGCGATTGGCATGCATCGCCGTGAACCCGAGTGGATGCGCGAGGTCATCGATGCTTGCGACCGTACCGCTGCGGGCCCCACGGCTCCTGCCTGCGGCCTTACGTTTATGGGCGTGGATTACGATCCCGCCGAGCTCGTCGTGCTCGACTAGGGGAGGGCTCGACGCGTCGTGCGTCGACACCCATTATCTGTGGGCTGCGCGTGTGCAACATCTGTTCTTGGCGTGCAATACAACCGGTGCCTCATTGCTTTTATTGCCGGGGTGTACCATGAACCACGGTTTGATTCATTGCTGTCGAGAGGACGGATAACTTGGTTCGACGTGGCTCGCATCCGCGACTTTCGGTGATCCTTGTGGTAGAAGGTTCGCCCAGCTATGCGATGCGTGCGCTCGAGAGTATCCAGAACCAAGACCTCTACGATTTGCAGATTGTCGTTGTTTGCCGCGATGCTGCGCCCGGTGTGCGCCATTCGCTTCAAGTTGCTGCCGACAGGGACATCCATATTGATTTGATTGACGTCGAGGACGCGAAGCGCGGCGCTTGCCTTCGTGCCGGTTTTGCTGTCTCGCGCGGCTCTCAAATCATCGCTATGAACGCCGATGAGTGGTTTGCTCCGCAGTCCCTTTCCAAGATGGTCGATATCGCGTGCGATACTGCGGCAGACATAGTGTTCCCCACGGTGTCGCTCGACCGCTATGATGCACATCGAGAACGCCATTCGCGCGTCTTGGATGCTGCCTCTATTGCCATAGAAGACGAGTCTTCTATGGTGACTGGGCTGCCCCAGTTGATTTTGGGCGGCCTAGTCGCTCAGACCTCTGGCGTGATGTATAGCCGTCCGCTGTTTGAGGCATGCCTGTCGCGCGGCAAGGCGTACCGTACGGTTGAGTTTATGGCTTATGCGCTCTCGCAGGCACGATTCGTGTCCGGCTGCGGCGACGCTTGTTTCCACGCGGTGGCACCTAAGCTTACAGATGCCTTTGATCCCACCATGTATGCCAGGATATCCGATGACACTCGAGCGCTCGACGAGCTTGCGGACTCACTCTCGGAAGCAGATAGCGGTGGTCGGCTCAAGCTGGCAAGCCAAAAGTTCTACTTTGCCGGACTGGTCGCCTGCATCGAGAATTTGTGTCTTAGCCCGCATGGAGTGTCGTCAATCGAGCGTTCCGCCCGCATGCGTGATATGCTCGAGGCGCCTCGAACCCGTCAGATGGTCGCCGCGCTCAAGGATAACCATCGGGGACTCGGTTTGTTGTTTGGGCCGATCGCCAGCGCCAAGCCCGCGCGCTGCGTGATGTGTACGCATCTGGCAGCTTTTCTTAACCGGACGGGCGCAAAAACCGCCTAAACGGCTCATTTCGAAACAAATTTGCATAGAATTGTTTCGAAATGCGTTCTTATACACAAAAGCCTTCAAATAGCGTTAAACTATTCAGTCACTGATTGATTGTCTCCGCCATCTTTTGGAGAGAGGGTTTGTATGGCTAAAAAACGCAATGGGCGCCAGGATGCCATTAGAGATATTGTGCGCAATAAGGACGTCCGCACGCAGCGCGTGCTGGTCGATGAGCTCCGCGCTATGGGCTTTGATTGCACGCAGGCGACTGTCTCTCGCGATATTGCCGATATGGGGCTGCGTAAGCTCCCCGAGGGTATCTATGTTCTGGCAGAGGACCTGCACCTGCAGCGTATGGTTTCCGAGCTCGTAACGGGCGTTCTGCGCACCGATAATCTGGTTATGATCAAGGCTCAGCCTGGTACGGCTTCCGGCATCGCCGCCGCCGTTGATGCGGCAGAGTTGCCCGATGTGCTTGGCTCGCTTG
>WGSL01000104.1 GCA_014871665.1 Collinsella sp.
CGGCTGGGCGCTCAACCGTCAACGCACCGTCATCGCCCTTCACGACACGCGGGCTGCCACCCGGAGGCAAGAACAGGCGCAGGCACTCGGAAAGCGTCGCGACGTACTCGCGGCTCATCCAACGCGCAATGCGGGCGGCCTCGGCGCCAAAAAGTGGTTTGCTGAGGATGGCCTCGATGGGCCTGATGCGCGCGGGATCGAGAGCGTCGTTACCTTGCAGGTCGGCCAGCTCGGGCGAGATGTCGACGATATAGCCCGCGGCCGCACGGTTGCCAAAGTGGACCAGGACCGTAGACCCGATCTGGGCCTCGTTGGCGAGGGACTGCGAGATGCCGTAGGCAAAAGGCTCGGACAGAGCACGCGTGGGAATGTCCAGGACCACGTTCGCGTAGGCGGCATTAGGCTCTGGCGCAGGGTCGGGTTTGGCCCGCTCGGCCATGCGGCCGGGCTCCACGGGGGCATGCTCCGGTTCGGGCGAACCAAACAGTGACAGTTGCTCGGCCATGGCCCCAGCACCTCCTATCCCATACGTCTGCAGAAACAAGAGCCCCACTCGTGGTGAGCGGGGCTCGGATACATGCGTTTACGCGACTGTTACAGCGCCATCGTGCGGGCGCGGTCGATACGCGCCAGGCAGTCGTCGCGGCCGACGAGCGCCATGGTCTCGCCCAGCGGAGGGCTCACCATGTTGCCGCAGACGGCGACGCGCACGGCCTGAAACACCACGCGCTTCTTGAGGTCCATCTGCTCGGGCAGCGGCTCAAGCGCGGCGTCGATGTTGGAGGCGGTCCACTCGCCAACGCCCTCGAGCGCGGCCTTGGCGGCATCCAGAATGGCGCCCATGCCTTCCTTAGCCAGGCCCTTGTTGACGGACTTCTCGTCATACTCGAGCGTCTCGGCCGTAGCAAAGATGGGAGCGGCAACGGTCACGGCGTCGGCCGGCATCTTGGTGCGCGGCTTGACGATGGCTGCGAGTGCGTCGATCCAATCCTCGCCGTACTCGACGTTGCCCTCGATGAGGCCTGCCTCGTGCAGCTCGGGGACCATGATCTCGTCGGCAAACTGAGCATCGGACATGCCGTTGATGTACTCGGCATTGACCCAGTCAAGCTTCTTGGGGTCGAAGGTCGCCGGGTTCTTGGAAATGCGGTCGAGAGAGAACTTGCTGGCCAGAACATCGCGCGGGATGATCGTGGTCACGCCGTCGAGCGACCAGCCGAGCAGCGCCAGGTAGTTAACGAACGCGTCAGGCAGGTAGCCGGCATCGCGGTACTCCTCCACCGAGGTGGCGCCATGGCGCTTGGAAAGCTTCTTGCCGTCGGCGCCCAGGATCATGGAGATGTGGGCGAACGTGGGCACAGGCGCGCCGAGGGCCTCGTAGACCATAACCTGGCGCGGGGTGTTGGACAGATGGTCGTCGCCGCGGATGACGTGGGTGATCTTCATCATGGCGTCATCGACGACGGTCGCGAAGTTGTACGTGGG
Source organism: Collinsella sp. (assembly GCA_014871665.1). Taxonomy (GTDB): domain Bacteria; phylum Actinomycetota; class Coriobacteriia; order Coriobacteriales; family Coriobacteriaceae; genus Collinsella. The sequence goes on from WGSL01000104.1 coordinate 1,486, forward strand.
CGTACCATCGGAGCGGAAGATGACAAAGTCGTCGAGCTCCTTGGCGTCGAAGGTCACCTCGCCGTGGACGGCGTCGTGGATGACGACGTCGCCGCGGTCCTCGGGCACCTTGATGCGCAGGACATAGGGCTCACCGGCCTCGATGCGGCGGCGTGCCTCCTCGGGATCCAGATCGCGGCAACGGCGCTGATAGCCCTGGAAGGGGTCCTTGCGCTCCTGCGCGGCCTTGCGATCGGCGTCGAGCTGCTCTTTGGTGCAGAAGCAGGGATAGGCCTTGCCCTCGTCCCAGAGTTTCTGGGCGGCCTGCTTGTACAGGTCCAGGCGCTCGGTCTGGGCGTAGGGACCAAAGTCGCCGCCCACCTCGGGGCCCTCGTCCCAGTCCAGGCCCAGCCAACGCATGGCGCGCAGAATGATCTGCGTGTTCTCGTCGGTGGAACGGGTGGGGTCGGTGTCGTCGATGCGCAGGATGAACGTGCCACCGTTTGCGCGGGCGAAAGCCCAGTTATAGATAGCGGTGCGGGCACCGCCGATGTGCAGCTTGCCCGTCGGTGAGGGTGCAAAGCGGACGCGAACGTCTGATGCCATGGAAATCTCCTCGATTGCAGGATGGATGTCTAACCGCATCAGTATAAAGCATCAAAGCAACCTCCGCACAAAGGGCACCGACCCATTCATTGGGGACAGTCTTAAATGACCATTCTTTGGGCAACCTGTCGGCACTTAGGTAAGGCTGGTCATTTAAGTCTGTCCCCAATGAGTAGGTGCGGAAAGGGTGTGAATGTTTGATTTACGCGCTATGATGTGCCCTTGCATAGAGAGCCCGGCGGAATGGTAACGGTCGCCGGGACACGTTTTTGAAAGGACAATCATGTCAGAAGAACTTCGTTCCATCCCACCCCAACACGGGTCCTTCGTATTTACGTCGGAGTCGGTGACCGAAGGTCATCCCGATAAGATCGCTGACCAGATCAGCGACGCCGTCCTCGACGCAATCCTCGCCAAAGAAATAGAGCTCCAGGAGCAGGGCTACATCGCCCCCAACGGCGTGCCTGCCAACGTGGAGAACGTCCGCTGCGCCTGCGAGACCCTCGTGACCACCGGCACCGTCATCGTCGCCGGCGAGATTCGCACCCAGGCCTACGTCGACGTTCAGGAAATCGCCCGCGGCGTTATCCGCCGCATTGGCTATAACCGTGCCAAGTTCGGTTTTGACTGCGACACCTGCGGCGTTATGAGCCTCATCCACGAGCAGTCGCCCGATATCGCCCAGGGCGTTGACGAGTCCTTCGAGACCCAGACCGGCGCTACCACCGACCCGATCGACCTGATCGGTGCCGGCGACCAGGGCATGATGTTCGGTTATGCCTCCAACGAGACCAAGACCCTCATGCCCATGCCGCACTACCTGGCAAGCCGCCTGGCCGAGCGCCTGGCTGCCGTGCGGCACGACGGCACCCTGCCCTATCTGCGTCCCGACGGCAAGACCCAGGTTACCGTGCGCTACGAGGAAGGCAAGCCCGTCGAGGTCACGACCATCGTCATCTCCACGCAGCACGCCGCCGAGATCGAGGACATGGGCAAGATCAAGGCCGACCTCATCGAGCACGTCATCACCCCGGTCATGGCCGCCGAGAACATGCCGTGGGACAACGCCGACATCTATGTGAACCCCACCGGTCGCTTTGTCGTGGGCGGACCCATGGGCGACACGGGCCTGACCGGCCGCAAGATCATCGTCGACACCTACGGCGGTTACGGCCGTCACGGCGGCGGCGCCTTTAGCGGCAAGGACTGCACCAAGGTTGACCGCTCCGCCGCATACGCCGCGCGCTGGGTCGCCAAGAACGTGGTAGCCGCCGGACTGGCCGACCGCTGCGAGGTCGAGCTGGCCTACGCCATCGGCGTGTCCAAGCCGCTGTCTATCATGGTCGACACCTTCGGCACCGCGCATGTTGCCGAGGACAAGATCGTCGAGGCCGTCGAGAAGACCTTCGACCTGCGCCCGGGCGCCATCATCCGCGACCTGGACCTGCGTCGACCGATCTACGAGAAGACGGCAGCCTACGGCCACTTCGGCCGCGAAGACGCCGACTTCACCTGGGAAAAAACCGACCGAGTCGAAGAACTCAAATCAGCCTGCGGCCTGTAAGCTAACTCGAAAAGCTACAGCCAAAAACAACGCACCAAAAGAAGTACCGGCTCCAACCGGTACTTCTTTTTTATTTAAAGGTGGTGAAGATGAGCCGACCTGGGACATGGAATAGGTCACAGGCCGATAATTTTCGCAGCAGAGCGACTCCAACCATGTATCCTAAGTTCCGAGGGCTTTAGTATTTGGTCGATCGCGAGTTCCGCACGAGCCGGAGGCCACTTAATGTGGCCTCCGTGCGAGCAGGACTATCCGAGCAGGCGACCAAATACTAAAGCCCTCGGAACGGCGGGACAGAGTATGCCCCGCCCCTCGGGACGACGGGATAGATAAGGAGCATCCATGGCAGGCAAGCCGCAAACACTAGCTACGACCTCGGCATTCGAGATCTTGGGCCCCGTCATGGTCGGCCCCAGCTCATCGCACACCGCCGGCGCCCTGCGCTGCGCCCAAGTTGCCGCCAGCCTGCTGGAAGGCCGCATCACCAAAGTCACCTTTGGCCTGTGGAACTCCTTCGCCCACACCTACCGCGGCCACGGCACAGACCGTGCGCTCGTCGCGGGCATACTGGGCCTCGACACCGATGACGAGAACATCAAGCAGGCCTTCGACCTCGCGCGCGAGCAGGGCCTCGAATATCACTTTGACATCAAGGGCGACGACGCTTCCATCCACCCCAACACCGTCGACATCGACATGGTCGACGACACGGGCGCCACGGCGCAGGTCCGCGGCGAGAGCCTGGGCGGCGGCAAGATGCGCATCAGCCGCATTAACGGCGTCGGCGTCGACATCTCGGGCATGTACTCCACACTCTTCGTGGCGCACAAGGACGTTCCCGGCGTGCTCGCCGCACTCACGAACCTGCTCGCCTACGCACACGTGAACATCGCCTTCTGCCGCACCTACCGCACCGAAGTGGGCGGCCAGGCCTACTCCGTCTTTGAGACCGACGGCGCGCCCGACGACACCGTCGTCCCCATGCTGCGCAAGCTCGACAATGTCGATTACGCAACGTTCATCGAGCTCCCGGGCTCGGCCTCGTCGCTTTCCCCCGGCGTCTCGGCAATGGAGATCTTCGACGACGGCGAGCAGCTGCTCGATGCGTGCGCCGAGCTCGGCCTGAATATCGGCGCCGTTATGGCCGTGCGCGAGGCGCG
>WGSL01000105.1 GCA_014871665.1 Collinsella sp.
GTAGACGTGGCCGCACTCGCCGCGCCACCATGCGGGCTTGCGGCTTACGGCCTGCGCGCCGGTGGGCTTCAAGCGCCTGTTCATGCGCGGGTGCCACATCGCCGCTATGCCGGGATGCGTGGTGGCCAGGTCGTTGTAGCCGGCGAGCACCTCGCGTCCCGAGCAGTACGGGCAGCCCGGGTCCGCCTTGCCCTGCGCGCTCGGTCCGCTATGAGGCCGGACCACTCGTGGCCCTCTTTGCGCTTCCACCAGACGCGCTTGTTGGAGTTGGCGATCACGTCGGTCGGCTCCAGGTCGCCGTTGCGCTCCTTGTTCCACTCCCTCGCGATCTTGGGATGCGTCGTCCTCAGGTCGTTGTAGCCTTTCAGCACCTTGCGGTCGCCGCAGTAGGGGTGGATCGGTTGCATCGGGACGGGCGAAGGACGGCCCTGCCTCGCAGCCGCGATCGACGCGTTCCGCAGGAAGGTCGTGAGCTGGTCGATGTCTGGGCGCATGACCGAGAAGCTGGTCGCGGATGCGCTCGAGCAGGCGGTCGGAAGGGAGAGCCCTCCCGACGGCTTCAGCCTCGTCTTCCACGATGACCAGGGTTCCCAGCACGCTTCCCGGGGCGTTCCAGCGCCGCCTCGAGTCCCATAGAATCGCCCAATCCATGTCGCGGCCGGGCAACCCATGGGACAACGCGCTCGCGGAATCCTTCTTCAAGACGCTCAAGCGCGAGTTGGTGAACGGCAAGGGCTGCAAGACGAGGGAGGAGGCGAAGCAGGACGTGCTCAAATACATCGAGCCCTGCTGCAACAGGCAGAGGATGCACTCATCGATCGGCTATAACGCCCCGTGCGACCCAGAGCGAGACGTTGCCTGAAGAAGCTTATTTTCCGTCCAAGAAATGGGAGGCAGTTCATATCTCCCGGCCTAGCCGCGCTACACGTCACACTTTATTCCTCGTCATCGACGCCACGCAAATCCAGAGGCAGCAGCTTGTCGCACTCGCCAGGCTCAAAAGATTGATGGCCATTTTTGAGCCTATCTCGAGCGCGACTATACGCTTTATCGTCGGTCCTCGGCGCCTCTCTGTATACCTCAGCTTGGCTGCCCTGAATCAAGTCCTGCCTTCTCCGAATCTCCTCGACGCCGATGTCGTCAAAATCCGTGAGAAGCGAAATATAATCCTGCAGAACCACCCAAAGCCGATCCGCGCAGCGCGCGTGAGCCTCTGCTTCTTCAGGAAGCTTGGCGCCACGAACATAAAGATTGATACCCAGCGACACAGCAGCGAAAAGCGATGCAATAACAGCGCCAAACTCTGCCTGCCCGAATAAGATGCCGACAACGCCACAAGTCGAGATAGCGGTCAAAACGATCTGCGCAATGGAGAGGCGATTAGACAAATCACGTTTTAAGGTTGCCGCCTCCTGCTGCGTTTGATACGTGTACAGCAATTTCTCGTAGGCTTCCTTGATTTGCCCGCGAAGCCGCTCGGCGCTGTTTATCTTGGCCACCGTCTCCCCCCTCCCTTACTCGGCCATGCGACGGAGCACTTTTCCAAGGCACTCGTAACTTTTCCTCGTATCGACAGCCTGCTGGCTCCCGGGACTCCTAAGCGCAAAGGGCGACACCCCATATCCGGTTAGTCTGTTGAACTCCTCCAAAAGGCTTCTCTCGTATGTGGCTGCGGGCGCAGAACCCTCTCCGTCGACCCAACGCCAACCACCAATCGCAGAGAACACAAAGCTATCAATCACGATGCCGGAAAGCGTATAGCTGGAGAAGCTCTCAATGTGAATATTACGGATATGCTTGCACGTGTCGAACAAAAGACCCCTTGAGCTTTTGTTCTTCTCGCTCATCGCATCCTGTTCGGCTTTCGGATACGTAGCAAGCCATCGACCACCCATGTTCGAGTCTGGATAATCATAACCATCGAAAACACCCCAGCTGTCAACCCGCCCGAACGCAGGCAGAAGCTCGAACTTCATACCATCCGAGAAATCGACAACAATTACTTGCCCATCGGCCCTGATGCTCGTCCTAGGATAACTCTCAAGGACGGCAGTTCTGACAGCCTGAAGTAGCCTCGACTGACCGTTTGACCTATACGAGTCATAACGCTCGTACTCATCTCTTGGAAGGGAAAGCAGCACGTCGAGGTCGCTCGCCGCAGTTGCGGTGCCGCGTCCATAAGATCCAACGTATAGTGAATGAGCCCTCTCGCTGCCAGAATTCCAAAACTCCGAATTCACTGCTTTGGTAATTCGCCTGTACCTTTTAGAAATCAACTCCTTTGCGGAGGAGCCAACCCCTACGATTCCCTTAGCCACTCGATTCATAAGCGCATCAACCTCCTAATCGGACTAATCCACAGCGTCATAAGCACTTTCTTACGGAAAATACCAGCATCCCAAATGCCTAAACCGTTTCAAACTATCCATCTTGCCTCATTCAAACTCGAAGTAATCGAACACTGCTTACCGCACCTCGCCGCAGGCGGATGGCAGCGCCTCTTGTCCCACACACGACTTCGGCATCAACCGCCCGACCAACTACGCAGGGTTGTCACTTCGCCATCGCCTTTTGCTCTTCTACCCGTAAACTCACGGGCCTTTCCGCTCTTTTCATCGACCAAAACCCATCCTTCCAAACAACCTAACCCTACCAGGTTGGACCCATCAAAAGTTTGATGCTACGCTGATTGGTACATGCGAATACACCAATCATTCGAAAAGGCTAAAAATGGGCAATGCGGTCAACGAAAGAGGGCTTCGCCTCATAGCCACGCTGAAGGCACTGAGCGACCTGACAGATTCCGAAAACGGCGTCTCGGCGGGAGATCTCCGCGATGCCGTGGCGCAAAAGGCTTCCGAATATGCCGGGCATCCCGTCGGCAGGCCCGACAAAAGAACGATGTGGCGCGACGTGGAAACCCTGAAAAACGCAGGCTATGCCATCGAACGCGGCCCAGGGACCAGGGGAAAGTATTCTCTGAACTCGAATTTCGAGCCATGGGAGCTCAGGTTCCTTGTCGATGCGACAAGGACATCAAAGTCCCTCACAGCAAACCAAATGAATCGCATAATCGAGAAACTAAAAGCCATGGCGCCCATCGCCGGCAGGGACAAGCTGAGCCGAAGGCTGCAGGTCCAGCAGCTCTATCTGAGCGACACGTTCAAGCAAACGGCATATGCCTTGGAGCAAATCGAGCTCGCCCTGAGCAAGGGATGGAAAATCTCATATGAGCAGGTGGAGCTCGACGCGAACGGGAGGAAAACGGTCCGAAGGGACAAGCGCACGGGAGACAAGGTCAGAATCGTGGATCCTATCGAGTACGTCTACTCGATAGACGGATACTACTACCTGATCGTCTACGACCCGACCACTAAGTCGCAAACCAAAACCCCGCGAATCGACAGGATGCGCCACGTGACCGCTTTGGAAGGCCAACATGCAGTGCGAATCTCCCGAGATGAGAAATCGCGCATATTGGAAATGTACCGCTGCTCCTTCGGCATGTTCGAAGCGGAATCGCCCGTCGACGTGGAGCTGGAGCTGCCGGCAAGGCATGCGAAGAGCGTCAAAGACAAGTTCGGCAGCGGGACGAAGTTCCTGCAGACCGCACCGGGCCGATGCCGGACGGCGGTGACCGCAAACCTAAGCCCGGTGTTCTACAGCTGGATCGCGCAATTCGGCGGCGATGTCGCAATCAAGGGGCCGCAAGAGGCGGTCAATGGAATGCGGAAGTTCCTCGACAAGAATCTAGCCGCGTACCGGGAATAACCGGTCAAAACAGTCACTCACAACTACCTAAAACTATCCTGCTGAGTTGTAATCCCTAGGTTCTCTATCATAAAAATCGCCAGCAATTAACGCACGGTATCACTGTCCCATGCGTCGCTAAACCGCCGCCGGCCCATAAGAAAGGCCACATCATGAAACAGCGCTCGACCAGCTGGAATACGGCCACGACCAAAACCGATACAGCGCGAACAGCCGCCCGCCACCAAGGCACATGTGAAAACTACCAGCACAACAAGCAAAGCATCCACCCGGGAAGCGAGCTTGCTACAATACAGCAAACCCCTATCCTCGCACCGCAAGCACTAGCGCGCGATCATCACATCAACGGCACCCATATCCCCCAACCACACACACCGTAATCGAATCGAACGGAGTTTGCCAATGGCAGATTTAACGCACTATATTCCCCATAACAAAGTCAGCAAGTCGGGCAACGCTGCAATATCCGACGTTACGCAGCTCAAGGACGACTATATCGAAATCGCAAAGTCCTATAATCGCACTATGCGATCGTATCTTGAAACCGATCAATTATTTGATCGGTTTTGCTGGAGCTACCGAGAGCTGATTCGCTTGGCGCCATGCGATCGAAACGATCGGTTTCCCGACGACTTCCAACGTGGCAAGTTTACCGCGAGGACGGTGGTGAACGGCGCATTCGGCAATTTCATCTCAGCGGCACGAAACGTCATAGACAAAATGCAGGCCGTTATGGAAGATTACTGCGGCGGGAGAAAATCAAAAGGGTATTTGGAATACTAGAAACTGCCTTCAAGCTGGTTTGACCAAGGCGGCGTTTACGTTTTTATGTACGAGCTCAGAAACCCCGTGCAGCATGGGCAGACGGTCGTGTCGGTCGTGCC
>WGSL01000106.1 GCA_014871665.1 Collinsella sp.
CGTATCCCAGCCGGCATCCAGGTACAGCGCGCCCACGAGCGACTCATAGACGTTCTCGAGGGCCGAATGCAGGCCGCGCGCACCGGTACCGGTCTCGGAGGCACCAAAGATGATGATGTCGTCAATGCCCAGCTCGTGAGAAACCTCGGACAGCGTAGCGCCCGAGACAAGCGACACCTTCAGGCGCGTGAGCTTGCCCTCGTCAAACTCCGGATAGGACTCAAACAGGGAGCGTGCGACCACAGCGCCCAAAATGGAATCGCCCAAGAACTCAAGGCGCTCATAGCTGGCAGAAACCGGCTGGCCCTCGACTGCCGAGGGATGCGTAAGCGCCGCGCGCAGCAGCACCTTATTGTTGAACTCGTGGCCCAAGATTTCCTGGGCGCGCGTAAGTCGTTCGGATAAAGCCAAGACTTAGGCCTCCTTGGCAGCTTCGATAGCGTCGACGGCGTCGGCGACAGAGCTGAGCGAGAGCAGAGTCTCGTCATCGATCTCGAGGTTGAACTCGTCCTCGATAGCCGTAACCAGCTGCAAACGCTCGAGCGAGTTGGCATCGAGGTCGTCAAAGGTGGTCTCATCGCTAATTTCGGCAACATCGACGCCCAGAACGTCAGCAGCGACCTCGGCGATCTTGTCGAAGATTTCGGAGCGGTCCATAGCGCTTCCTCTCATAGTACATGAATACCAAAAGAATGGTACCGCCCGGGCGGTACCAAGACACGGTTCTGATTCTACCCCACGACGTGCGCCCCAAGACGCATAACGCCGCTGTTATAAAACGATACCGTCCATAGAGTTGGCGACATTCTCGACCAGCCCGGCGCGCACGGCTTCGGCCGCCGCGAGCGTACCGTTTTTTACAGCCTCGACCGAGGTGGCGCCATGGCCGATCAGGACCACGCCGCGCAGGCCCAGAAGAATCGCGCCGCCCTTGGCGTCGCCAGAGAGCTTGGCCTTAATCTCGCGCATCTGCTTTTTAATGGGCAGCGCGGCGATCTTGGTGCCAAGCGAAGACATAAAGGCACCCTTGAGTTCCTGCAGCAAAAACTTGGCAGCGCCCTCGGTGGCCTTGAGCGCAATATTGCCCGACATGCCATCGGCAACGACGACATCGAAGTTACCGGAGGTGATGTCCGTTCCCTCACAGTTACCAACAAAGCCGGGAACGGCGGCTTTCATGGCCGGGAAGCAGGCCTTGGTAAAGTTGGAGCCCTTCTCGTCCTCGGTGCCGTTACCAAGCAGGCCCACGCGGGGATGCTCGATGCCCAGGACGACGCGGGCATAGGCGCTACCCATCTGGGCAAAACGCACCATGTCATCGACCTCGACATCGGGGTTGGCGCCCATATCGCACAGCACCGTCAGACCGCCGGCACGATTGGGCAGCGCATTGGTCAGACAGGGACGCACCGGCTGCTTCTTACCTTCGGCCATATATCTAAACGGCGTCACGTAGGCAGTAGCCGCGGCGGTCATGGCGCCGGTGGAGCCGGCGGAGAAGAACGCGTCCGCATTTCCCTTCTTGATGGCGCGGCACGACAGCACGATCGAAGACTTGCGTTTGGTCATCACGGCGCGAATGGGATCGTCATCCATGGCGATAACGTCGGGTGCCTCAAGGGCCTCAACACGTGCGTGGGAAGCAGCAAAGGGATTGACGATTTCGGCGGGGCCAGCTGCCAAGACCTCGATATCGGGATCGGCAGCAAGTGCAGCCTCGATACCATCGAGAACAACCTGAGGTTTCTCGTCTCCACCCACAACGTCTACACAAACGCGAACGTTACTCATATACATGCTCCTTATACAAAAATGGCCGACTCATTGAGCCGGCCATTGTGGTTCCATTTGGAACGGCATCGCATCCAGAGTATACCGTTACTCGGTAACGATAACCTCGCGGTCCTTGTAGAAACCGCAGCTGGGGCACACGTGGTGCGGAAGCTTGACAGCGCCGCAACGGGGGCACGTGGACTGAGCCGCAGCCGAGATCTTCATGTTGGCGGAACGACGGGTGTGAGTGCGGATACGACCCTGCTTTTGTTTAGGTACGGGCATAGTGACCTTCCTTATGAACTATCCAGTGTGGCGATTACGCGCAAGTAGCGATACTACCACAGTTTTACTCATCAAGCTTGAGATTCTTCAATGCTGCAAATGGATTTTCCGTGGCAGCGGCCCATTCTGCCTCTGCCTGGGCGGCGCAATCGCATTGCTCGACGTTGAGATTGCAGCCGCAAGTGGGGCACAGACCGCGGCAATCGGGCTTGCAGAGCACCACAAACGGCGTGTCCATAACGACCGCGTCATTGATGGGCTCACCCAGATCGACGATGCGGTCCTCACCCAGAAGCTCATAGCCGTCTTCGTAGGCCTCGGGATCCTCGGGCTCCTCAAAGAGGTAGAACTCCTCGATCTCGCCGGCGATATCAAACGAGGCGGGCTCCAGGCAACGGTCGCACTCGCCGGTGGCGTGCGCGCGGACCATGCCCGTGAGCAAGACACCGGTACCGGCATTGGTAAAGACAACGTCGTAGTCGATGCCGTCCTGAAGCTGGTACTCCTTCTCGCCCACCGTGTAGGTGGCGACATCGACCTTACCGGTCAGCGGATACGAATCTCCAGGAAACTCGAGCTGCTCGGAAAGATCGACGGTAACGCTCGGGAACTCAGCCATTACCACTGACCATTCTGTTGGGCGGCACCCTCGTTGAGCTGCTGACGGCAACGGGTAACGGTGCCGGTCAGGCTCTTGAGGTTCTCCTCCAGGTGCGTAAAGACCTGCTCTGCATAGTCCTCGGCAGCATAACGCGTCTCGCGCTCGTACTGCTGGGCACGATCGCGGATGTCGTCGGCCTGCTGCTGCGCAAGGCGGACGATTTCCTGCTCACCGGCAATGGTGAGGGCCTGCTGCTGAGCGTCAGCGATGATGGAATCGGCCTGAGCGGCGGCGGAAGCCATGAGCTCCTCGCGCTCCTTAAGGATACGGCGGGACTTCTGCCACTCCTCGGGATAGCTCATGCGGATCTCGTCGAGGATGTTGAAGAACACGTCGGCGTCGATGACCTTGAACTGAGCGTTCTTGCCGAAAGGCGGCTTGGCTTCCTCGATCAGCCCTTCGAGCTCATCGACCAAGCTGACGATCCTATCGCCAGGAAAATTCTCGCCCGGCATCCGGTCTCCTTTCATAGGTAACATATCATCGTGCTAGTTTACCACATGCCACCAGGCAATAAGAAACGTCACGAAAAGCGATATTTGAGCGCTTCGACCACGTTAGGCGGGACAAACGTCGATACATCGCTGCCGAGCGAGGCGATCTGGCGTACCACCGAGCTCGAGATGTAACCGTACTGCGGAGCACTCATGACAAAGATGGACTCCAGCTCGCTATCCAAGCGATAATTGAGGTCGGCCTGCTGCAGCTCGTACTCAAAGTCGGTCATAGCGCGCAGGCCCTTGACCACGGCCCCCGCCCCCTGCTCGCGAGCGAAGTCGACCAAGAGGCCGGTAAAGGGCAGGACCTCGACGCCGTCGATATCACCGAGCGCCTCGCGGGCCAGCGCCACGCGCTCATCGAGCATAAACGTGGTGCCCACACCGTTTTTACCCTGCGATTCGGCCACGGCGACAATCACGCTGGGAAAGATGCGTCGGGCGCGGCGGATCACATCGATATGGCCAAACGTGATGGGATCGAAGGTGCCCGGGACGATCACGCGGTTGATGGTGTCATTCATGGGCGTCCTCCTGAAACGTCGTGGCATCGTTGTTGTCAGCATCGGTGCCGGCGCTATCGCCCTCACCGTCGTCATCGCCGACCCAACGAAGCAGGTCGACCGAGGTAATGCCGTAGCGCTTCTCACGTACAGTCTCAAAGCCTGCCGGATGCGCGCCCGCATCGGCGGCGGCATGCTCAAACAGGACGTAAGCGCCAGACGCAAGTAAACCCTGCTGAGCCAGGTCCTGCAGCAGTTCCTCGACCGGCTCGGCACCAAAAGCATAGGGCGGGTCGAGCAGGACCAGATCAAAGGGGCCGCCCGGTACACGACCGCGCGAGGCACTCGCCAGCATGTCGCCCGTGACCACGCGCCAACGCACACGGTCACGGCAGAGCGACTCGATATTCTTGGTAATGAGCCGCGCGGCGTTGCGATCGATCTCAAACGTCGTGAGCGAGCGGGCCCCACGAGAGAGCATCTCTAACCCTAAGGCACCGGAGCCGCCAAAGGCGTCCAGCACACGGACCTCGTCCAGATCGAAATCGAATGCCGACATGACCATAGATGCGCACGCCTCGCGCACGCGATCAGTCGTGGGGCGGGTGACATCGCGACCACGGGGCTCCTCGATCTTACGACCGCGCCATTCGCCGCCGATGATTCTCATCCTCCGCTGACCTCCTTAAAGATATGTCGATAACGCATGGCGACCGCGTCGCGCAAGGGGCGCGTCGCCACGGAGTCAAGGG
>WGSL01000107.1 GCA_014871665.1 Collinsella sp.
TCATAAGCCAAGCGCCCTGGCCCATATAGGAAAGCAGCAGGCAGCACTTAACGACCGGCCAGGTAGCGTAGATGTTGCCGCGGCCGACGTGGCCCATGTCAGAGTAGCGCGCCTCGGCACCGGTGGTGGCGAGGAAGCAGCTGCCCAGAATCATGATGCCCGCGTGGTTGTTGGGGCTCAGCAAAAAGGCGATGCCGCGCACCGGGTTGAGGCACAGCAGCACGGCGGGGTGCTGGAAGACAAAGAACAGACCCGTGCCGCCCAGGAACAGGAACCACAGCGTCATGATGGGGCCAAAGGCGTGACCGATCTTGGCCGTACCGATGCGCTGTACCAAGAAGAGCACGATGATGATGGCGAGCGTAATGGCGACGACGCGGCCCTGGTCATCGCCCAGCACGGCATGGACCGCCGGGATGGTGCGCAGGCCCTCGATGGCCGTGGTAACGGTAACGGCCGGCGTCAGGATGCCGTCGGCGAGCAGCGCGGCGCCACCCAGCATGGCGGGGATGATAAGCCACTTGCCGCAGCGCTTGACCAGGCTGTACAGGGCAAAGATGCCGCCCTCACCATGGTTATCGGCGCGCAGCGAGATGAGCACATACTTGATGGTGGTCAGCAACGTGACCGTCCACACGACAAGGGAGAGCGCGCCGAGCACGAACTCCTCCGTGACGCTTCCGATGCCGCCGTTGCCGGCAACGAGCGCCTTGGTTACATACATAGGACTGGTGCCGATATCGCCGTACACCACGCCCAGCGTGACGAGCATCGCCGAGATGCTCACAGGAATCGCAGCGTGCGAGGCTGCCTCCTTGGCCTTTTCTTCCATAAGCCGGTTTCCTCCCAACTTTAATGTTCGAAGGGATTATAGGTAATCGGCCTGCACTTGCACGGCACCGTTTTCCCAGCTAGATAAACATTTATACGGCCTTTAGGCCACCTCGGCGATATGGAATGTGACAAAGGGACTGTCCCTTTGCCTCATCTGTCATTTTCCGAGCCAGTTTTTGAACCACCACTCCATGGAGCGGCTCATCTCGGCCATAAAGGGACTCGTGTGTTTGCGGGTGTAGATATCCACCACGCGCTCGCCCACCTCGCGGGCATGCGGGCGAAACATCGCGTCCATCTCGGCCACCTGCGCGTCCATGGTCGCAGCATCGGCGCGGCAGTAGCGCTCCTCGTGCACCAGGTTCACCACGGGATGCGCAATGGCCGGACGCTCCTTACGGGGCGTGCCGATGATGAGCATCGACAGCGGCATGGTATAGGGCGGCAGATCGAGCAGCTCGGCAACTTCCTCGGCATTCTCGACGATATCACCGATATAGCAGCTCCCCAAGCCCAGAGCCTCGGCGGCAACCACGGCGTTTTGCGCGGCGATCACGGCGTCCTGGGCCGCGATGGCAAAGTCGCCCAAACCCGGCGCGCGGCGGGGCGCCTTACCCGTGCGCTCGACAAACTCGGGCTCAAAGCAGCCCACGTGCTCAAACAGATCGATCCACTTGGCATAATCGACCACAAATATTAGTGCCCAGGGCGCCTTGGCGATCATGGGCTGGTGGTCGCACAGGTCGGCCAGACGATCCAGCGTAGCCTGCTCGCGAATGCTCACGATGGAATACATCATCATGGCGCCTGCCGACGGCGCACGGCTCGCCGCATGCAGAATCGCCGCCCGCCGCTCGTCGGTCACCGCCACGGGACGATCGTCGTCATCACGCGCGAAGGCACGCGTGGAGGAACGGTGCTCCAACGTGTCCAGCACCGCATTGCCCGTGGTCTCGACCGGATAACCGTTCGCATCCACGCCCGCAGCTCCGTCGCAGCACTCGGCACCCGTCATACAAACCTGATCGCCCATAGCTCTATCCTCGCCAATTCTTTAAGAAGCCTTTACGTTTCCGTGTAATTCCCGTCCATTATCGCGCAGGTCACCACTACATTGCGCCACACCGCCGCACATGCGCGTTAATATGGCTGGTTGTTGTGCGCAGCCACCAATTGCAGCGCATATCTTGGTAACAATCGGGTAAACCCCCGCTTTCGTACGTTTTAGTTTGTGAGGAGTCTCAGCATGTTCGCTGCCGCCATCTCGCTCGTCGGTCTTGCGGCGACCGTCTACCTTGTCTTGCGCGAGGCCAAGGCCATTCGCGCTCAGTCGGGCACCGTTGCCAAAAGCGCTCTTGGGTGGAGCGTCGTCTTCGGCCTGTTCCAGGTCTTTTTGACTATTTGGGGCGCCATTGGCCTCGTCGCCCAAAACGAGCCGCTCGCCTTTGTGATGCTCATCCTGACCAACGCCATCCTCACCGGATGCGCCTGGGCCAGCATCGCCCGCGATCGCATCGCCCCGCGCGTCTTTGCGTTCGCCAAGCCCGACGCCCCCGCCCCCACCGGCAAGCTCGCCCGCCTGCGCGGCGCCTTTGTGGGCAAACCACTCGTCGCCGCCGTCCTGTGCCTGCTGCTCGCCGGCGTCTTTGCGCTGCTGGGCATGGAGGTCTCGTCCAACCACGACTTTACCTGGGTCTACCCCCTGTGCATCCTGCTCGAATGGGCCATCATCACCACGCTCATGGTCGGCCTGTTCTTCCTGTTCCAGCGCCACGGCGCAGCCCCCGCGGTCTTGGCCTTTGCCCTCTTTGTCCTGGGCATTGCCGAGTTCTTCGTCATCACGTTTAAATCCATGCCCATCCAGCCGGGCGACCTTTCGGCCATCTCCACCGCCGCCGCGGTCGCCGGCACCGGCTACACCTTCTCGATCTCACTGTTCTGCGTGCTGTCCATGGGCTTTACCGCCATCGCCATGCTGCTATGCGAGTACGCCGGCCTGGTGGCACCGCACCGTCAGAAGGGCGCCGCCAACGCCAAGCGCATGCTGCTCACCAACCTGCTCGTCGCCGTGCTGTGCCTGGGCGGCGTGACCGCGCACGTCACGCTCATCGACTACTACAACACCCTCGGCATCACCGTCTACACCTGGCGCCCGCTCGAGAGCTACTGGCGCGAGGGCTACCTGCCCGCTTTCATTAGCGCGGCGCAGTCCATCAAGCCGCCAAAACCCGCCGACTACTCCGTCGACGACGCCAAGGCCACGCTCAAAAAGTACGCCAAGGCCTACGACAAGTCCGACGCGGCCAAGAGCGACGAGCGCGCCGCCGCAAAGGAGCAGTTCGACAGCGAGAAGCCCACGGTCATCGCCATCATGAACGAGACCTTCTCGGATCTTTCGATCTACCAGAACATGCGCGCCGGCTACGAGGGCCCGCAGTACTTTAAGAACCTGTCCAACTGCCTCAGCCGCGGCAAGCTCTACGTGAGCGCCTA
Organism: Collinsella sp.; assembly: GCA_014871665.1. Taxonomy (GTDB): domain Bacteria; phylum Actinomycetota; class Coriobacteriia; order Coriobacteriales; family Coriobacteriaceae; genus Collinsella. Next base: position 3,328 of record WGSL01000107.1, read on the forward strand.
CGGCGGCGGCACCGCCAATACCGAGTTTGAGTTTATGACCGGCAACTCCATGGCCAACCTGGGCTCGGGCGTGTACCCCTACACCATCTACAACATGGAAACGACCGGGAACCTGGCAGAGCAGTTCAAGTCGCTCGGATATTCCACCACGGCCATGCACCCCAACCACGCCACCAACTGGAACCGCGAGAACGTCTACAAGGATTTTGGCTTTGACCGGTTCCTGTCCATCAACGATTTCCAGGGTGCCGATACCCTGCGCGGCATGGTGACCGACCAGGCTACCTATGACAAGATTCTTGAGCTGCTCGACCAGAACGCCGATCCGCAGTTTATCTTCGACGTGACCATGCAGAACCACTCGGGCTACGACACGGGCCTGCTGCCGGTCGACAAGCAGATGCACCTGAATATCGACACGACCGATCTGGACGCCAAGACCGTCGAGGACGGCACACTGTCCGATGTCGACGAGTATGTCTCGTGCATCGAGCAGTCCGACCAAGCGCTTCGCTACTTCCTCAACGCCCTGAGCAAGCTCGACCGTAAGGTAGTCGTGGTGTTCTGGGGCGACCACCAGCCGTTCTTCCCGTCCAAGTTCAACGACAAGTGGTTTACCGGCGAGGACGATGCCACGCACCAGGAACGTCTGTGGCAGACCGACTACATCATCTGGGCCAACTACGACGTTGCCGGCTGCGACCAGACGAGCGAGGTCGACGACCTGTCCACCAACTACCTGTCCACGCAGCTTATGCAGCTGATCGGCGCACCGCTGACCGACTACCAGAAAGCGCACATGACGCTGCGCGAGTCGCTGCCCGCCATCAACTCGGTGGGCTACGAGGACGCCAGCCTGCGCTGGGCGCTCTCCTCCAACGTCACCGGTGACGACGCCGATGCCGCAGCCGCAACCAAGGCGCGCGAGGATTACGCCAAGATGCAGTACTACGAGATGTTCCGTGACGGCAAGAATGTGTACACCGAGCACTTCCAGACCGAGGCCAACGAGACCGACCCCAACCTGGCACCGGGTACGACCAAGATCAAGTAGCGGCTTATGCAGCTGATCGGCGCACCGCTGACCGACTACCAGAAAGCGCACATGACG
>WGSL01000108.1 GCA_014871665.1 Collinsella sp.
GTCCCTTGCGGCGTATTTTTTATTTAAGCCGTCCAAGTTTTGGGGTGCAGTTCACACTTCGTGCGGCGGGGGTTCTTTCGTCCTGCGGAGTGCGCCGGAAAGGAAGGCCGCGCTTTTGTTTTAGTTCGCGCCATGTGGGGGTGGCGGCGACGTGCATTTTTGCGAGTATTCTGCAATCGAAGGCCCCTGCATACCGACCTCGGGCAAAAAATCGGGATTTCTCGATGTTTTCTACGGATGATGGGCGGGGTTATGGGCTGACAGCGTTTGATTTGCAGGGACATTCGCGGTCTTTGGCATTTATCGTGGCGCCCGAAGCTCTTGGCTATGTTGAATACTCCTAAAAATGCACGGCGCTTAGAGGGGGACCTTTGCGAAAAAGGAAACCGCCCCGTCGAAGTATGCATTCGACGGGGCGGTTTATGCATTTGGCCGATTAAGGATGCGCTGCCAAACTACTAGAACTTGACGGTCGGGGCCTGGCGGGCTGCTTCGGCGGCCTCGAAGCCCTGGCGCTCCTTAAACTGGAAGATGCCGGCAAAGATGACAGCCGGGAACGTCTGAATGGCGTTGTTGTAGCTGAGCACGCAATCGTTGTAGCTCTGGCGTGCGTAGCTAATCTTGTTCTCGGTATCCTCGAGCGATGCCTGCAGCTGCGTAAAGTTGGTGTTTGCCTTAAGATCGGGATAGGCCTCGGCTACGGCGAAGAGCTGACGCAGCGCACCGGTCAGCACGTTGTCGGCTTCCATCTTGGCCTCGGGCGTGGTGGCCTTGACGGCGGTGTTACGCGCGCTGATCACGGCGGAGAGCGTCTCCTGCTCGTGCTTGGCGTAGCCCTTGACGGTCTCGACCAGGTTGGGGATCAGGTCGTTGCGGCGCTGCAACTGCGTATCGATGTTCTGCCAGGCGTTATCGATGCGGTTACGCTTGGTGACCATGTTGTTGTAGATGCCGGCGATGGCGCAGGCAATCACAATGACAACAACGATGCCGATGATGACGGGAAGCATGATGTCTCCGTTTCGAATGGCCGCGGCGGCATGCGCCAGCTGCCGTTGGTATAACGCTACTAGTATACCCGCAACGTTTTGCCGTGCCGAACTTTCCGGTAAGCGTTGTGTTTTCGGCGGGGTTGGCACCGGGGCAAAGCGCGCGAGGTACAGGTGTAAGATATGCGACAGATTGACGAGTGTTGTCTTTGCCCTGAGGATGGCGATACCAGTGGACCTTCGCATTAAGAAAACCTACCGCGCCCTGTTCGATGCCTTCACCGAGCTTCTCGAGGAGCATCGTTTTGAGGACCTGACGGTTGCCATGCTGTGCGACCGCGCCATGATTCGCCGCACGACGTTCTACAAGCACTTTCGCGACAAGAACGATTACTTTGCCTTTTATATCGATGAGCTCATGTCGGGCTTGCCGCAAAAACAGCCCGATGAGGCCGGCGTGGTATCTGCCGAGGACGTGCGCGCGCTTCGGCACGCGATTTTGGACGATGCCATGGATTTGATTCTGGCGCACGAGCGGCTCATGGATAACATTTTGGCAAGCAGCATGTCGGGCATGTTGACCAACGTTATTTGCGACCGCATTGCCCGCTCCATCCGCGAGCGTGTGATGAACGTGCTTGCCGAGGATGCCCTGGCCCCCGTGTCACTCGAGACGACGTCTGAGTTTATCGCCGGTGGCATTATTCGGTTGTTCACAAATTGGTGGGAATCGGGCCACGATCTTGAGCGTCGACCCGAGATGGCCGACGTGGTCGATGCACTGTTTGAGCGGACCATGACGCCGGTGAATCACTAAGGTGGCGGAGAGAGGGGGATTCGAACCCCCGGAACGCTCTCGCGCTCAACGGTTTTCAAGACCGCCGCATTCAACCGCTCTGCCATCTCTCCGTGAGTCGTAATGATAGCATCGTTTTGAATTTGCAACAGGGAAGGCGAACGATGACGATCACCGAAATCGACGAGAAGTTCATGCGCGAGGCGCTGGCGGAGGCGCGCGACGCCGCTGCGGTGGGCGAGGTGCCCATCGGAGCCGTAGTAGTGCGCTCGGGCGAGGTTGTCGCGAGGGCGCATAATCGCCGCGAGCTCGACCAAGACCCTTCGGCTCATGCCGAGTTTTCGGCCCTGTGTGCCGCCGCTCAGGCGCTTGGACGCTGGCGTCTTTCCGATTGCACGGTCTACGTAACGCTCGAACCCTGCTGTATGTGCGCGGGGCTTATGGTTAACGCGCGTGTGGGGCGTTGCGTGTATGGCGCGGCCGATGCCAAGGCGGGCGCGCTGGGCTCGCTGTATGACCTCAATGCCGATTCGCGCCTGAACCATCGGTTTAACGTAGATGCCGGCGTGCTGGCGGATGAGTGTCGTGAGGTGTTGAGCGACTATTTTAGTGGGCTGCGTGGCACCGATGGTGCTGGCTGCGGTTGTGGGGCCGATCTTGAGGCGCACGCCGCTCATGCCGAGGCACTCGCGTGTGCCGAAGATATTGCCGTTGAGGCGGCCGACTTTGGCCCCGTGCAGCGGCGGCCCCGCCGTGTGCTGCTGGCGATCGACTCCTTTAAGGGCAGCGTTTCGAGCGCGCAGGCGGAGGCGGCGGTTGCCGAGGGCATGCGCCGTGTGTGGTCCGATGCCCAGGTGGCTACGTTGCCGCTGGCAGATGGCGGTGAGGGAACGCTCGATGCCGTTGCCGCCTGCGGTGGCGAGCTTGTGACCTGCGAGGTTGCAGGCCCCTTGGGCGACCGCGCGTCTGCCCGGATGCTGGTGGACGGCGAGCGCGAGTCCGCGGTCATCGAGATGGCCGAGGCGGCGGGTATTGGGTACTCGCCCTGTACAGAATCGGCGGCGCTTGCGGCTTCGACCTATGGCGTGGGCGAGCTCATGCTTCGCGCGGTTCGCACGGGCGCAAAGACTATCTATATTGGTCTGGGCGGTAGTGCCACCAACGACGGTGGCGCCGGCATGCTGCAGGCGCTGGGCGCGCATGTGGTCGATGATCAGGGCTGCAATATCGCCCCCGGTCTTGCCGGCCTTGAGCAGGTGGCGAGCGTTGATTTGGCGCCAGCGCTTGAGGTGCTGCGCGGCGCTCGTATCGTTGTGCTTTCCGATGTCGAGAATCCGCTCGTGGGGCGTCGAGGCGCACTGGCGGTGTTTGGCGGGCAGAAGGGCCTGCCGGCGGATGATGTCGAGGTGCTGCGCAGATACGACGGCTGGATGGTCGGCTACGGTCGCCTGCTCGACGTCGCGATTGCCGGAGCTCGAGCCCAGGGGCTGTTGCGCGTGCCCGAGGGTGCACGGACATTTGGTTCGGTGCTCGGCGTGCCCGGTGCCGGTGCTGCCGGCGGCCTGGGTGCCGCGCTGCTGGCGCTCGGTGCCGAGTTGCGTTCGGGCGTGGAGACGGTGCTCGATCTGATTGGGTTTGACGAGCGCGTACGCGATGTCGACCTGGTCATTACAGGTGAGGGTAATATGGACGAGCAATCCGCCGCCGGCAAGGCGCCGGTGGGCGTGGCTCGCCGTGCGAAGCGATATGGCAAGCCGGTGGTCGCCGTCGTGGGCGGTCGTGCCGACAACCTGGATGCGGTGTACGAGCAGGGCATCGACTTGGTGCTTCCGATCTGCCGCAAGCCCATGCCCCTCGACCAGGCGCTCAATCCTCAGGAAGCCACAACCAACCTCATCTTCGCCGGTGAATCAGCCGCCCAAGCCTACGACCTCGCTCGCCTCTAAAACCCATCCCCTCGATAAGTTGCGGTGAAATACGGAGTGTTTTTGCCTTTAAGGTGCCAATTCAGTCCGTATTCCACCGCAACTTCGTGAATGGTCATCCGAGGCTGGCCGCCTTGGGCCTTGGGTCGGACCGTTTGCCACGAAATGCGGCCATCTACTACGTTTAACCGAGCTACCTCGACCATCCCGGAATTTGCAAAAACAAAACCGCAGGTAGAGAGCTGGCCGATTTTCGAAAAAGTCGGCTATGGTTGACCCCTGCGGCCTAAACGTAGTAGATGGGCCCTTTCTGTGGTGCGGCACCAAGCCGGTCATTTTGGGATCGGACTATTTTGACTACTCATTGGCTGCTCTGGCAATCGGGCTGCAAAAGTAGTCAAAAAAGCTCCGTCCCAAATTAGCTACCTTGCTCTGGCGGGCGGGAGCAGGTAAGATATACCGAGCGCCTAGCGCGTTCGATGGGTTCGGATGACGACATGTTCCGAATCTGGTCAGGTCCGGAAGGAAGCAGCCATAAGGAGCCTCTGTCGGGCATCCGAATCCATCGAGCGCACGGGCGCTATTTTGGTGCCGCGACATGGCCCGGCCGGCGGCGAGGTGTTTGGTGGGCTTATAGGACAAAATGTGTGTCCCGATAGAACATCCGTTTCCATCCATTAA
>WGSL01000109.1 GCA_014871665.1 Collinsella sp.
GTTTCTGATGCGGCGCGCTGCGCGCCCCGCACAGGCTAAAGCCCGTAACAAAAAACGCGGTTCGTTAGAACCGCGTAAGATAGTTGGAGCGGACAACGGGGCTCGAACCCGCGACCCCAACCTTGGCAAGGTTGTGCTCTACCAACTGAGCCATGTCCGCATATGTAAAAACAAAACGGGCGCCGGAGCGCCCGGATGTTGCCTGGAGGCGAAGCCCGGATTCGAACCGGGGGTAAAGGCTTTGCAGGCCTCTGCCTTACCACTTGGCCACTTCGCCGAAAAAGGACCGCCTAAACGGTCCGGAAATGCAATGGAGCGGACAACGGGGCTCGAACCCGCGACCCCAACCTTGGCAAGGTTGTGCTCTACCAACTGAGCCATGTCCGCTTGCGGGTTATTAATTTACGCGAGTTGTCCAAAAGACGCAAGTACTTTTTTCAAAAAACTTGTCTGCCGCATGTTCTTAATAGCCAAACGCGCTAAAGCGATTGGCTAGGCACACGATTCCAGCGCTCCGCTAAACAGCTTCACCATCTGCACGCGCGTGCCGGCGCCGTCCGTACGACGAGCAACCTCCACGTTATCGACGAGCATACGCATAAGCTTGATACCACGGCCGCGTTCCTCAGATGCAACCGGCTCGCTCGTTTCATCGATAGAATAGCCGGCACCTCGATCAAGCACCTCAACCACAACGCGATCGCCATAGGCCTGAACCGTCAGGACGCACCCGATACCGCCCGCATGGTCATAGGCATTACCCAGCGCCTCCCCCGACGCCAATGCGACATCGTAGCGCTCGTCACGGCGCAACGGAAGCGATTCAAGGAGTTCGGCGATGCGATGTCGGTAGTATGGAAGATTCTCGATACCCTGACGGACCTCGACGCTCTTACTCCAGCGAGGCAGCTCCCCCACCGGAATGGCGGGAATAGACTCCCGTGCCGGCCCCGCGACATGAAGGATATCGACAAGACGAGCAATCTCCAAAAAGCGAACAACTTCACCCGATGCATTGACGAGCGAAAGCAGGCCTTCTCGCCTCATGAGCTCACGAGCGCGCGTAAGCAGGAATGCCAAGCCCGTCGAATCGATAAAGCTAACAGCCTGACAGTTGATGACAACACGACGCACGCCGCGGCCAATCAAAGCATCCAACCGCCGACGCAGCGCAGGCACCGTGGCGATGTCGATATCGCCTGGAGGCGTCAAAACCGCTATGTCATTCCACTCATTCATACGACCATGGTTCCCCAAAAAAGCCCACTCGATGCATTCGTTTCCCCAACCGTACGGATTCAGCCCGCCCAGCGTCGTCTATGAACGACCCCGTAAAAACTCAAGGGACACCAATGCAATGTCATCGTCCAGCGCCGATTCGGTAAATCGGTCAAGCTCGCCCAAGACCTTGCCGCAGATTCCCGATACGCCCTCACCCGAGACAGAGAGCAGAAGGTCACGAAGGCGCTGCTCACCAAAGAACGCTCCGGTGCGGTCGCGGGCCTCAATCGTTCCGTCCGTATACATGAAGAGCATGTCGCCAGGAGCGAACGTAAACACGCCTGTCTCGTACACCATGCTCTCAAAGGCACCGATTACGCCCGATTGGCATCCAAGCAGCTCGACCTCTCCCCCACGGGCCTCGCCGCCACCCAGCGGCATCGACTCTGGCCTAATGACCATGGTCGGAGGATGGCCCGCCGAACAATACGTTGCGCGTCCGGCTTTAAGGTCAATCTTGGCGATAAAGGCCGTCACGAACGTCTCGACCCTCGAAAAGCCCATGAGCATACTGTTAAGAGAGCGTGCCATGCGGGCCGGTCCAGCGCCCTCCCACGCATATGCCGTCAGGGCCGTCTTGACGAGCGCGGACATCGATGCGGCCTCAATGCCTTTGCCAGACACATCACCCAGAATCATGACGGCGCAGTCGTCGGGAAGACGGATGAGCGTATAGAAATCGCCGCCGACCAACGCCGAGTTCGTGGCTGACAGGTACACCGAATCGGTTGCGATACCCGGAACATCCCCCAGGGAATTTCTCATGCCGATCTGAAGGGTCTGAGCGATATGGCGCTCCTCGCGCTTTTGAGATTCGCCTTCGTAGATCAGTTCAAAGTCATGCGCCAAGTGCACCAAGTAGTCATATTCAAGATCATCAATCGGCTCTTGGCTACCATCACGAAGCAGTAGCGCGCGCGTCGTCGGGCTCTTCGCAACAGAAGCAGGAACAATTGCGTCGTTACTGTGCTTGCCATCACCCTTAGAGCGTGGTCGCCCCGCCTCGATGCCGGAGTCGACGTAGAGACCTTGACAAGGCAGACCATGCGCCCTAAGCCAGCCTCCCATAGGCATCGATTCGTCAACGCGAGTTATACGGACGTGTTTAAGGTCCTCGGCACTCGTACCGCCCAAAACAGATGCCTCAAAGCCATCAGGGCCAGCCCCCAGACGTGCCGCTGGCGCCGTCGTGGAAAAGAAAAGCTTCTCGGGATCGTCCGGCAAAGCAACGCGACTGCCACCTTCAAAATCTATGACGTAGGAATCCAGACTGGCGTCATACTCAACAGGGCAAAAATGGCAGTTAAGCATATTGCAGATCTCGGACGATACCGCCTGGGTAGCCGCGGCGGAATCGTCTAGAAAGGTAAACAACTCATCACGCAAGACATTGAGCGAGCGGCCAAGCTCGGCCGTGCGACGGGAGCGAAGGCTCGATGCCATGCCGACCAGCTGGATAGACAGGTAATCGCAAATGACCTCGAGCACATTAACGTCATAGGCGAGCGGTGCCTGAGGGCGTTTCCAACCAACTTCCAGCACGCCAAGGATCTGCGTACCGTAAAAAACGGGAAGACAGATCTCGCTGCGGTACGGAGGCATATCCTGCATACGCAACAGGTGCTTAGAACGATTGTCCAGGTCCATAAACATACCGGAGGCGGCCTTATCACCCTTAAGGTCCTGTTGAATCGACAAGCGACAGGCACGCGACTCACGAAGAACATACGTCGGAATGCCAGCGCCATACGGCAAAAACTCAGGCAGGTAGCTGTCGTACAGCTCCTTGGAAACACCGCGAAGTTTAAAACCGCCGCTCTCAGAAAAATAGATAGCGGCACCCGAAGCATCGAGCGTTCCTACAAGCTGGTTCAAAACGGTATCAAGTAGGCTGGGCAGCTCATCGGAGCCCACGGTACTCATAATGACCGAGAGCGTGCCAGAGAGGCGCTTGTTAGCCACTCTAAGCTCCGAAAGAGCACGCTTGAGCTGACGGTCGTGCGAATGCTGTTCTTCGATGCTATGGAGCGCCACCAGGACACGTGGCGCGCGGCGCCCAAAGATGCGTGGAGGCGTTACGGAGCCCGCACGAACCAAGACGGGGATAAAGGAGCCGTCACTCAGCTTGAGCATCAGTTCGTTCTCGGAGCCATCAGTTTCAAATGGCAGACGATGTTCCGTCGCACGTTCAAAAGCGGACGAGTACAGGACGTCTTTAACATCTCCACCGATGACGTCGGCGCGTTCCTCGCACATCAAACCAAGTAAGCGATTATTCACATGCAGAATGGTTCCGTCGAGCTCGCAGATGATGACAGCATCGCTCGTGATCTCGACTAGTTGGGCAACGTCTGCCCACTCGTTGCGTTCAAGCGTTTCCATCGTGGACCTCACCGTCTATCGGTAACAAAAAAGCCTCCGAAGAGGCTTCTCAAATGCGATGGTGTCGGAGGCGGGACTTGAACCCGCATGACCAAAAAGCGGTCACTAGCACCTCAAGCTAGCGCGTCTGCCAATTCCGCCACTCCGACATGCTATGTTGTTGATTCGCGGTTCGTTTTGTTGGACCCGCGCGTTCAACGAGGAAGATAATAACCTATGATTCGAGAACTGTGCAAGCACTTTTTTCAAAAAAGTTTACGAATTTGTAAATGAGCAGGTAGATCTATATGTCCGGTCCCGAATCGGTGTTGCCTCCCGGCGCGTCCTCGGGCATGAGCGATATTTTGCTACGCACTTCGTGCTGCAAAATATCGCTCCCCCTGCGGAATGCGCCGGAGGCAACACCGATTCGGGACCTGCAAATACGTACTTCAGGCACAGTTCTCAAACATGTTCTGAGGGCTGATACAAATTTAGCGGCTCGGCTTTGCCGAGCCCTTATATAAAGAGGCCGGAGCTAAAGCTCCGGCCTCACTAACTTTCCTATTAGATTAAGTGAGCGATCAAGGAATCGCACCCCTCCCTGCCGCGTTGCCGCAGGGCCCGCGCTGGACTTAGTTTTCAGAACATTCCGCAGACCAGGAGACCCCCTTATCCGCGGCTCCGAAGGAGCAGGATAAGGGGGTTTCCATGGT
>WGSL01000011.1 GCA_014871665.1 Collinsella sp.
CGAAGGAGCAGGATAAGGGGGTTTCCATGGTCGAGGACGTTCTGAAAACTAAGTCCAGCACGGGCCCGGACGATAACAACCGGCTACAGGTCGATGTGCGATTCCTTGATCGGGAACGGCTCCGCGAAGTGGCACGCGCAGCAGTGGCCCGGGGCAACTTCCTTAAACTCAGGAAGCTTCTCGGAGCAGATACCCTGAGCGATCGGGCAGCGCGTGTGGAAACGGCAGCCGGTCGGCGGATCCAGCGGTGACGGCGGATCGCCGGCGAGGATGATGCGCTTGCGGGTCTTCTGGATATCAGGATCGGGCACCGGCACGGCAGACAGCAGCGACTGCGTGTACGGATGGTGAGGCTCGCTGTAGAGCGTCTTCCAGTCCGAAACCTCGACCATCTTACCCAGGTACATAACGGCAACGCGATCGGAGATGTGCTGCACGACGGAGAGGTCGTGAGCAATGAAGAGATAAGCAGTACCGAACTTATCCTGAAGCTCCTTCAGCAGGTTCAAAACCTGGGCCTGAATGGATACGTCAAGTGCAGAGACAGGCTCGTCGCAGATGATCAGCTTGGGCTTCAGAGCGAACGCGCGGGCGATGCCGACACGCTGGCGCTGGCCGCCCGAGAACTCGTGCGGATAGCGGTTGATGTGCTCGGGGTTCAGACCGACGACGTCCAGCAGCTCGCGGACACGCTCGATACGCTCTTCCTTGGTGCCAACGCCATGAATGGTCATGGGCTCAGAAACAATCTCGCCGATGGTCATACGAGGGTTGAGCGAAGCATAGGGATCCTGGAAGATGAACTGCATCTCGCGACGCATGTCCTTGATCTCGTGCTTGCTCATCTCGGCAACGTCTTTGCCCTGGAAGAACACTTTGCCTGCCGTCGGCTTGGTCAGGCGCATGATGGTGCGGCCCGTGGTGGACTTACCGCAACCAGACTCACCAACCAGACCAAAGGTCTCGCCAGGATAAATCTCAAAAGAGATGTCATTTACAGCAGAGACGACACGCTTGGAAAAACGCTTGGCGAACATGCCGGACTCAGCGGGGAACTCCTTAGAGAGGTGCTCGACCTTCAGCAGCGGAGTACGCTCGTTGGTATCTGCCATTACGCCTCGCCTCCCTTCTTGGAATCCTTGCGCGTACGGGACGTCTCAGGAGCGTTCTTGAGGAACTCGGGGTCACCGGAGTAGTGGCACGCAGAGTAGTGACCAGACTCGGTGACAACGCGCTCGGGGCGCTGCTTGCGGCACTTATCGGTCGCATAGGGGCAACGAGGCGAGAACACGCAGCCCTCGGGCAGGTTCATGAGCGAAGGCGGGTTGCCGTGAATCGGCGTAAGCGGCTTCTTCTCATCGATGGCCTGCTCCGGGATGGAGCGGATAAGGCCCCAGGTGTAGGGGTGGCGGCTCTCGTAGAAGATTTCCTCAGCAGTACCGAACTCGACGGGACGGCCGGCGTACATAACCATGATCTTGTCGGCCATATCAGCAACGACGCCCAGGTCATGGGTGATCATGATGATGGCGTTGCCGTTCTTCTCCTGCATTTCCTGCATAAGCTCAATAATCTGAGCCTGGATGGTAACGTCCAAGGCAGTCGTGGGCTCGTCGGCAATCAGAATATCGGGATCGCAGGCAAGAGCCATGGCAATCATGACGCGCTGACGCATACCGCCAGAGAACTGGTGGGGATACTCATTGACGCGCTTCTCGGGCTCGGGAATGCCAACGAGGTCCAAAAGCTCGGTGGCGCGCTTGAGTGCCTCCTGCTTGGAGTAGCCGCGGTGCAGACGAAGGCCCTCGCCCACCTGCTTGCCGATCTTATAGACCGGGTTCAAGGAGGTCATAGGATCCTGGAAGATCATCGCGATATCGTTACCGCGAATGTGCTGCATCTCTTCCTCGGTCATCTCGAGGATAGAACGACCGCGATAGCGAACGTCGCCGCCCTCGATCTTTCCCGGAGGCATCGAGATAAGACCCATGATGGTCATGGCGGTCACGGACTTACCGGAGCCGGACTCACCGACGACGCCCAGGGTCTCGCCGCGATCGAGCGTGTAGGAGACACCGTCGACAGCGCGAACGACGCCGTCCTCGGTATGGAAATACATCTTAAGGTCATCGACCTCGAGCAGATGCTGGCCCTCGGGAACCGGCTGGTCCTTCAGGTCCACATAGTTCTTGTTCTTCTTCATCCTTATGCGTCCTTCATCTTGACGTCGAGGGCGTCGCGCAGACCGTCACCCAGCAGGGTGAAGGCGAGCACCGTCGAAAGAATTGCCAGACCGGGCATGATCATCATCCAAGGAGCAGTCAGAAGATACTGCTGACCGTCCTGAATCATGGAGCCCCACGAAGGCGTAGGCGGAATAACGCCCATGCCGAGGAAGGACAGAGCGGACTCGGTCAGAATGGCGCCACCAATGTTCATGGTCGCGTAGACCACGATGGAGGCGACGGAGTTCGGGAAGATGTGACGCACAACGATACGAGCATCAGATGCACCCATCGCGCGCGCAGCGTCAACATAGTCGTTTTCCTTGACCGTCAAGATTGCAGAGCGGAAGACGCGCGCAATCGAAGGCCAGCCGAGAATGCCGATGGCAAAAAAGACGTTCTGAAGACCACGTCCGATAACGGCGATCATGGCGACAACGAAAAGCACGTACGGGAACGCTAGGAAAATATCCGCACAGCGCATGATGATCGTATCCCAGATGCCGCCGTAGAAACCGGCCAGAGCACCCATGACCAGACCAATCACAGTGGAGATCGCAGTGGCCATAATACCGACGGAAAGCGAAACACGTGCACCGTAGATAACGCGAACGAGAATGTCACGACCAAGGGCGTCGGTGCCAAACGGGTGCTCTGCACACGGAGCCATCAGCGACGTCTGGGCCATGGTGGTCGAGTCGGAAGCCGTCGGCGAACCGAGCCAGGGCTTAGCCCACAGATCTGCGGTCAGGGCGACCACAACGACGATGATGATCCAGCAGACACCGATAACGGCGAGCTTGTTCTTACGAAGACGCTTAAAAGCGTCGCCCCACAGCGTGCGGGACTTGGCGGGAGCAGATGCGGCCTTGGTGGCGGTAGCCTGCTCCTGAGACTGAGAATCAGTTTCCTGCATGAGACGTACCTCCCTTAGGCCTTATCCGACGGACCGCCAAGGCGGATGCGCGGGTCGAGGAATGCATAGCTAATGTCGACGAGCAGGTTGATCACCATGACGACGACGACGATGAGCGTAACGCCGCCCATAACGATGGGCCAGTCACGCATGCTAATGGCGCGATAGACCTCATAGCCGATACCGGGCCAGTTAAAGACCGTCTCGGTCAGGATGGCGCCCGAAAGCATGCCGCCAAAGTCGACACCAATATAGGTAACGACGGGGATGAGTGCATTCTTAAGCGCATGCTTGATGATGATCGCGCGATTGGAGAGACCCTTGGCTTTTGCCGTACGGATGTAATCCTGGTTCATGACGTCAAGCAGCTGCGAGCGCATTATGCGGGCAGCATAAGCGGTCGAAACCGAAGCCAGCGTAATGGTCGGAAGCACATAGTGCATCCAATCCTGATACTGAGAGCTGGCACCGCCGGCACCCGAGATCGGCATGGAGAATGCACCGCCCGTGGCGTCCTTGAGAATGACGCCAAAGAACAGTTGCAGCAACATACCGAGCCAGAAGGCCGGGACGGCAACGAGGATCGACGTGGTGAGCGTTACCAAAATATCCCAGAAGGAATAACGCTTTACCGCCGAAATGATACCCGCACCGATACCCATGATTGCCTCGAGCACGATGGCGCACGCGGCAAGTTTGACCGTATACGGATACTTCTGGGCAAAGATTTCCGTAACCGGCAGCTTGCGCTGATACGAATTGCCCAGATCGCCATGAAGCAGGCCGTTCATGTAATACAAGTAACGGTCCACGAGCGACGTTTGAACGGGGTCGCCGTTCTCGTCAAGGATCGCGTTGCCGTCCTCGTCCGACTGGACCAGGTGATAGCGAACGCGAAGCTGAAGCTCCACCTCGGGGGACAGAGCCTTGTCTCCACCGATCAGCTTGATCGGATCTCCCGGCACGATATTCTGGAGGGCGAACAAAATCAGCGTAACGCCCAAAAACACCGGGATGAACTGAAGCACACGTTTAACGATGTACTTACCCATACCACTCCCCTATCTAGGGATTAACCTAAATGGGATGCCGATCGCCAGACCGGCATCCCAAAATTACCATCAGCCAGTTTACCCCAGGTTAGGGAGAACTGTATGTTTCCCATGAGGTCTACGTAAATACTTGACCCTCACGGAAGCTGCAAACTCTTAGGCGAGCTCAGCGGTACCCAGATCGGCGTGTTTCTGCGGATCGACATAGAGGTGCTTGATGCGATCGGAGCCGGCGATGGTGTGCGTGTAGAACATCACCGGGATGACCGGGCAGTCGGCAGCGACCATTGCATCGGCCTCCTGCATCTTAGCGACGCGCTCTTCGTCGTCAACCGTGGTACGGGCCTCATCGACCTTGGCGTCGAACTCGGGGTTGTTGTAACCAGAGCGGTTGTCGCCACCGAGGGAGTCGGAGTGGAACAGCGGATACAGGAAGTTGTCCATGATCGGGTAGTCGGCAATCCAACCCAGACGACCGAACTGATAGTTAAAGTTCTGATACTGCTCGAGCAGGGCAGACCACTCGGGGGTATCGGAGACAGCGGTAACGCCAACCTTGGCGAGGTCGCCGATGATGGACTCCATGATCTCCTTGTGGCCACCGTCCTGGTTGTAGGACAGAGTCACGTTAATGCCACGATCGCCGTTAGCACCAGCGGGAGCAACCTTGTCGAGGTACTCGTTAGCCTTGTCGACGTCGTAGGCGCAGAACTCCCATGCGCCCTCCTTGTAGCCATCGATGCCCGGAGGAACAATGCCGTCGGCAGGAGTACGGGTACCCTTGAAGATGGTCTTGCAGATGGCCTCACGGTTGATGGCCAGGGAGATACCCCTGCGCAGGTCGGCGTTGTTGAACGGCTCGGCCGTGTTGTTGCAGGTCAGGTAGTAGGTGGAAGGCTCGGCGCCGAGCAGCATGCGCTCGCCGTCACCCATGGTGTAGCCGTCCTTGGACACGCCGCGATCCTTCTTGGCAGCGTCGATCTGAGCAACGGGAACGTCGCAGACATCGAGGTTACCGGCCTGGAACTCCTTGTAAGCGGTCTCCATGTCCTTGATGACCTGGAAGTGGATGCCATCGATCTTGGCCTTGTCGCCATAGTAATCGTCGAACTTCTTGAGGTTGATCTCCTGACCATCCTCCCACTTGCCGTCCATCATGAACGGGCCGTTACCGACCGGTGCAAGGTAGAAGCTCTTGACATCGGACTCGGCGCACTCGGGAACCGGGGCCAGAGCCGGGTGAGAGGCGACGAAGGGGAAGTCGGCGTAAGCGGAAGACAGCTTGACGACGAGGGTCTCATCGTCGGGGCAAGTAACACCGCTGAGCTCGGTAGCGTTACCGGCAAGCAGGTCGTCATAGCCCTCGACCATGGAAAGGTGATAGGAGACCTCGGAAGGGCCGTACTCGGTAGCGATGGCCGACTTGGTGTTGACCAGACGCTCCCAACCGAGCTTGAAGGACTTGGAGGTAACGTCGTCACCGTTGTGGAACTTGGCCTTCTTGATCTTGAAGGTAAACTCGGTGGCGTCGTCGTTGGCCTTAAAGGACTCGCAAGCCAGCGGAACGATCTCGCCCTTCTCGGCGTCATAAGAGGTCAGAGCGTCAAAGAGCTGGTACTCGACCTGAGTGCCCTGGTCCTCCTGGACATTGTAGGGGTCGATGCAGACCGGGTTGTTGATGTAGAAGTTCAGCGTCGAACCGGACTCAGAACCGGAAGCGTCGCCGCCCTTCTTGCCGCATGCGGCAAGAAAAGCCATGGAGCTCGCAGCGAGGGTGCCGCCAACAAAGGCGCGACGACCCATAACGGGCTGGTGGAACATAGAATCAGCCATGCCATCCTCCTTATGAGATAGGACAAAGAAATGTTCAGTCGGACATATGTCGAGACAATCCGATCCGAACCATCAAAACGCCGCCCGCTGCTATGGCTGGTTATGCGCAACGGACCAACGTTTCGCAATACAGTAGCGCATTTTATGCACGATTTGGGGCTAATTCCGGTTAACGGTCGAGAATTTCTTTAGTTGGGCGAAGTATGTGGGGATATTTTGACTCTGTTACAAATATGTAAACAAAAAGGGTCCCGCACTTACGGGACCCTTTTTGAATATTTATGCGGCTCGTGCTTAGTAGCCGACGATGCCCTGCGGGAAGAAGAACATGCACAGGACGACGCACACGGCAAAAACAACGGCCATAATTACCGTCAGGCGATCGAGGTTCTGCTCCATGACGCCCGTGGCAGAGCTGGAGTTATACAGCGAGCTAGCGATCATATCCGAAACGCCGGTGCCCTTACCGGAATGCATCAGGACGAGAATCGTCAGCGCCACGGCAGAGACAGCCCAAACGACAAACAGAAGAATCTGGAACGGACCCATAGATAAGCTCCTTAATAGAACAGTTCAAACTCCAGTACTGTACCACAATCCCCCGCTCTCCCCTACCTGCCACTCAAGGACGGGGTGGAAATGGCAGAAATACCAAAAAAGGGGGTTGTCCGGTTGTGGACAACCCCCTTACTAGAAAACGCTATTTGTTTTCTATTAGGCCTCGGTGGCGAGCACGCGGCCCGTCATCTCGGCGGAAGGCTCAATACCAGCCATGGTGAGCATGGTCGGAGCGATATCGGAAAGACGGCCGTCCTCGATACCGGTGAGCTTGGCCTTCTCATCAACGATGATGAACGGCACGCGGTTGGTGGTGTGAGCCGTAAACGGATGCTTGGAACCGTCGGAAGCAACGTCAAACATGTGATCGGCGTTGCCGTGGTCGGCGGTAATCAGCGCAAAGCCGCCCTTGGCGAGAATCGCCGGGACAACCTTGGACAGGGCATCGTCAACAGCCTCGACGGCCTTAACGGCGGCGTCGAAGACACCGGTGTGACCAACCATGTCGCAGTTCGCGAAGTTCACGATGTAGAAATCAGCGCGATCCTCGTTGATGGCGGCGACAAGCTTCTCGGTCACCTCGGGAGCGCTCATCTCGGGCTGCAGATCGTAGGTAGCGACCTTGGGGGAAGCGACGAGCACGCGCTCCTCGCCCTCCTTGGGCTCCTCGATGCCGCCGTTGAGGAAGAACGTCACGTGGGCGTACTTCTCGGTCTCGGCGGTGTGCAGCTGCTTCAGGCCATTGGCGGCGATAACGTCGGCCAGGACGTTCTCGGGGAACGTCTTGGGGAAGGCGACCTCGACGTCAAACGTCGGATCGTACTCGGTCATCGTCACAAAGTGCGAGAGCTTGATCTGCTCGCGCTCGAAGCCGTCGAACTCCTTGTCCGTGAACACGCGGGTCATCTGACGAGCGCGGTCGGGACGGAAGTTGAAGAAGATGGCCGCGTCGCCCTCGTGGATACCCTCGTTGTGGGCAGCGAAGGGCTCGACGAACTCGTCGCCGCGCGGATCCTTCTCGTAGTAGGCCTTGATACCGGCAACGGGGTCGGTATCGGCATCGGACGCGTTGACCATGACGTCGTAGGCGCGCTGGATGCGCTCCCAACGATTATCGCGGTCCATGGCCCAATAACGGCCCGAGACGGTGGCAACGCGAGCGTCGCAACCGGTCTCCTCGGAGATCTTAGCCAGGAAGGCGCAGAACTCACTCATGTAACCGGCACCGGACTGCGGGTCAACGTCGCGACCATCCATGAAGGCGTGGACGCGAACGGTCTTGACACCGTGCTCGGCAGCCATCTTGACCAGAGCCTCGACGTGGTTCATGTGAGAATGAACACCGCCAGGGCTCATAAGGCCCATGAGGTGGAGAGTCTTACCGTCAGCCTTGACGTCGTCCATAGCCTTGACAAAAACCTCGTTCTTGGCGATGGAGCCGTCCTTGATGGCGTTGTTGATGCGCGAAAGCTCCTGGAACACGATGCGTCCGGCACCGATGTTGAGGTGACCCACCTCGGAGTTACCCATCTGGCCATCGGGAAGACCCACGTCCTCGCCCGAAGCGCCGAGCGTGGTGTGGGGGTACTTCTCGTACAGGCTATCAAGGAAGGGCGTCTTGGCAGCGGCGACGGCGTTCTCGCCATCGGCCGGAGCCAGGCCACAGCCGTCCATGATAATCAGGAGTGCAGGAAGATGACGCTGTGCCATATGTCCTACTCGCCTGCCTTGACGACCATAGAGGCGAAGTCGGCAGCCTTGAGCGAAGCGCCGCCCACGAGGGCGCCGTCAACGTCGGGCTTGGCGACGAGCTCGGCAATGTTGCCGGGCTTGGCGGAACCGCCGTAGAGAACGCGGATGCCGTCGGCGAGCTCCTCGCCGAACATCTCCTTGAGGGTCTCACGGATAGCGCCGCAGACCTCCTGAGCGTCCTCGGCGGTAGCGGTCTTGCCGGTGCCGATGGCCCAGATGGGCTCGTAGGCGACGACGACCTGCTTGGGGCAGGTGATCTCAAGGCCAGCAAGGCCAGCCTTGACCTGGTTCACGACGTGCTCGACATAGGTGCCAGCCTCGCGGACCTCAAGGGACTCGCCGCAGCAGAAGACGGGAACAAGACCGGCGGCAACGAGAGCCTTAGCCTTCTTGTTCTGGTCCTCGTCGGTCTCGTGGAAGTAGTCGCGACGCTCGGAGTGACCGATAATGCAGTAGGTGCAGCCAGCGGACTTGAGCATGTCGCAAGAAGACTCACCGGTGAAGGCACCCTTGGCCTCCCAGTACACGTTCTGTGCACCGAGGGCGATGGGGGCAGCCTGAATGCGGTCATGAACCGTGGTGATGTCGATGGTCGGAGGGCAGACGAGCACCTCGACGCCAGCCGGAACCTCGGGCAGAGCCTGAGCCAGCTCGTCGGCGAGCTTGGCGGCCTCGGCGACGTCGTTGTTCATCTTCCAGTTACCAGCGATAAGAAGGGTGCGATTAGGCATCGAGAAGCGCCTCCACTCCGGGCAGGGCCTTACCCTCGACGAGCTCCATGGAAGCGCCACCACCGGTGGAGATCCAGCTCATCTTGTCGGCCAGGTTGAACTTGTTGACAGCTGCGACAGAGTCACCACCGCCGATGATCGAGGTGCAGTCAGCCTCGGCGAGAGCCTCGGCGATAGCCTGGGTGCCGTGAGCAAAGTTGTCAAACTCGAAGACGCCCATGGGGCCGTTCCAGAACACGGTCTTGGCGCCCTTGACAGCCTCGGCATAGAGCTCCTCGGTCTTGGGACCGATGTCCATACCCTCACGATCGTCGGGGATAGCGTCGGAAGCAACAACCTCGGGGACAGCGTCCTCGCCAAAGTGATCGGCAACACGGTTGTCGATGGGGAGCAGGATCTTGACACCCTTCTCCTCGGCCTTCTTGAGCATCTCGCCGGCGCGCTCGACCCAGTCCTCTTCCTTGAGGGACTGACCAACGGACAGGCCCTGAGCCAGGAAGAAGGTGTAGGCCATGCCGCCACCGATGATCAGGGTGTCAGCGGAGTCGATGAGGTGATCGAGAACGCCGATCTTGGAGGAAACCTTGGAACCGCCGACGATGGCGACGAAGGGGCGCTCGGGCTCGGCGAAGATGCCGGTCAGCGTGTCGACCTCCTTCTCGAGCAAGAAGCCGGCGACGGCAGGCAGGTAAGCGGCGGGGCCCACGACGGAACCCTGGGAGCGGTGAGCGGTGCCGAAGGCATCGAGAACGAAGACGTCACCATAGGAAGCGAGCTTCTTGGCGATCTCGGGATCGTTCTTCTTCTCACGCTTGTCAAAACGGACGTTCTCGAGAACGAGGACCTTACCCGGCTCGACGGCGGCGACAGCCTCAGCAGCCTTCTCGCCGTAGGTGTCAGCGACAAAGGCAACGTCGAGACCAGAGAGCTCAGCGAGCTTCTTGGCGACGGGCTCGAGGGACAGCTCGGGCTGGAAGCCGGTGCCCTCGGGACGGCCGAGGTGGCTCATGAGGATGACGCGAGCGTTGTGCTCAACGAGGTAGTTGATGGTGGGCAGGGCAGCCTTGATACGGGTGGTGTCGCCAACGACGCCATCCTTGATAGGCACGTTAAAGTCAACGCGGACGAGAACGCGCTTTCCGTCGACATCGATGTCGCGGACGGTCTTCTTGGTAAAGGCCATGTTTGCTTCTACCTTTCGTACGTGTCTGCCTCCCATTACGGCAGACGATTTCTTATAAAAAGGGCGCGACCCTAGGGTGTAAGCCCTATAAGGCCGCGCCCTTCTTTAGACGCTCAACGAGCTATTCGCTAAAAGCTAAATTAAGCAACGAACTTCTCGAAGTACTTGATGGTGCGGACCATCTGAGAGGTGTAGGAGTTCTCGTTGTCGTACCAAGAGGTGACCTGAACGAGGGTCTGACCGTTGCCGAGGTCAGAGCACATGGTCTGAGTGGCGTCGAAGATGGAGCCGTGGGTCTCGCCGATGATGTCGGTGGAGACGATGTCGTCCTCGTTGTAGCCGAAGGTCTCGGAGATGGTGGCAGCGTAGGCCTTCATAGCGGCGTTGACCTCGTCGACGGTGACCTTCTTGTCAACGACAGCGTAGAGGTTGGTGATGGAGCCGGTCGGCGTCGGGACGCGCTGGGCGGCACCGATGAGCTTACCGTTGAGCTCGGGGAGAACCAGGCCGATAGCCTTGGCAGCACCGGTGGTGTTGGGGACGATGTTAACGGCGCAGGCGCGGCTACGACGCTTGTTGCCCTTGCGCTGCGGGCCGTCGAGCGGCATCTGGTCGCCAGTCCAGGCGTGAATGGTGGTCATGATGCCGGACACGATGGGAGCGAAGTCGTTCAGACCCTTGGCCATCGGGGCGAGGCAGTTGGTGGTGCAGGAAGCAGCGGAGATGATGTTGTCCTCAGCGGTCAGCGTCTCATGGTTGACGTTGTACACGATGGTGGGCAGATCGCTGCCAGCCGGAGCGGAGATGACGACCTTCTTGGCGCCAGCGTTGATGTGGGCCTGAGCCTTAGCCTTGCTGGTGTAGAAGCCGGTGCACTCGAGAACGACGTCAACGTCGAGGTCGCCCCAAGGCAGGTTGTTGGCGTCGGCCTCCTTGTAGATCTTGATCTCCTTGCCGTCAACGGTGATGGAATCCTCGCCAGCAACGACCTCGTGATCGCGAGCGTAGTTGCCCTGCGTGGAGTCGTACTTCAGCAGGTAAGCGAGCATATCGGGAGAGGTGAGGTCGTTGATAGCGACGATCTCGGAGCCCTCATGACCGAACATCTGACGGAAAGCCAGACGACCGATGCGACCGAAGCCGTTAATAGCAACCTTTACTGCCATTGTGTCTCCTTTCGTAAGGCCCCCGCGAGCTACAGCGCCCGCCGTTGAGGCCCACAAACTAACCACTCGCCTAATATACCTTTTTTTTGACTTGAATTTCACGAGAATGCTCGAAATTGAAAATCAAATTTACGTTAAAACGTTTTAAAGACTAAAATAGCAGTTAAATCCATATATAAGTCGATACTTCAAACTACCTGTTTGCTTCAATGAGCTTTTCAAGCCGTAAAACACGATGGTAGAGGGCCGACTTCGACAAGGGAGGGTCAGCCATCTCCCCCAAATCACGCAGTGACAGATCGGGGTAGCGCTCGCGCAGGTCGCAAAAGACCGCCAAGGCATCCGGAAGCGCATCGCGAAGGCCACGCTGCTCGAGCTCATCGATCAACGCAAGCTGATGCTGGGCGGCACCGGCGCTTCTGGTCTGGTTGGCGAGCTCGGCGTTCACGCGACGGTTTACGTCGTTCTTAACCAATTTGACCGCGCGCGCTTCCTCGATCTCGGCAACGCTGCGCTTGGCGCCGACCAGCTTTAGGAGCTGCTCGATCTCCTCGGCGCTCTTAATGTACACGGCATATGACCCCCGCCGCGCATTAACACGAGCATGGACCCCAATCTGCTCCAACAGATCGCAAAGCCCCTTGGCATATTGCTCGCCCTGCACCGCGATCTCCAAATGAAAATCGCCGCGTGGATCGGCCACGAAGCCGCCCGCGATGAGCGCGCCGCGGATATAGGCAAGCCTGCAGCAGGGACGGGCAACGATATGTCGGGGCACGCCGGCGACAAGTCCTCCCCTGCGGTCGAGGATGCCCAGCAGCACCAGAGCCTTATCCAGGTCTGGCTGATCAGGCAAGGTGATGAGGTAGTTTCGAACCTTATGCAATACAGATTTACGAACGGTGAATTCCGTTTTGAGCTTAAGGATGCGATGCGTCAGTGTGATCATCGTGCGCGCGACGGCGCCCGTCTCGGTCGCGACCGTCAAACGATACCGCCCGGAGCCGGCCAGCGAAAGTGTACCGCTCACACGCGTCAGGGCGGCAAGCGTCGACAAATCGCAGTATTCACATTCGGGTTCGCAGCGCGCGAGTTCGTCACGCACCTCGGCGGTAAACGACATGCAGGCCTATGCTTTCGTGTTGGCGCGCGACAGGTCGCGGTGGGAAATGCTCACGTGATATTGAGCGCCTTCCAAATAACGTGCCGTGGCCTCGGCGATGGCAACGCTGCGGTGTTGACCGCCCGTGCAGCCGATGGCAATAGAAAGCTGTGGCTTGCCCTCCGCGATATAGCCCGGCATCACCGTATCGAGCAGCTGCGTCCAAGCTTTCCAGAACTCCTGGGTCTTGGGATGGTCCAGAACAAAGTCGGAGACCTTCTTATCGAGACCGGTCATGGTGCGCATCTCGGGATCGTAGAACGGATTGGGCAGGAAGCGAACGTCGATCATAATGTCCGCCTCAACGGGCATACCGTGCTTAAAGCCAAACGAGAACACGTGAACGTCCATGAGCTGCTGGTCGGACAACTCGGAGAACGCCATGCGCAATTTGTTGCGCAGGGCAGAGGTACGCAGGCGGCTCGTGTCGATGATCATATCGGCTCGGTCGCGCACACCCTGCAGCTGCAGGCGCTCGCGCTGAATCGCATCGGCCGTAGTCTCCCCCGGCTTGGCAATGGGATGGCGGCGGCGGTTTTCGCTATAACGACGGATCAGCACCTCGTCAGAGGCCTCGAGAAACACGATGTCACAGCTCATCTCGCGCTCCTCGAGTGCGGCAACGGCATCGAGCAGCTCATCGAACAAGCCCTGGCTGCGCAGGTCACAGGTGACGGCGAGATGCCTGCCCACGCCCGTATTGATGCCGACGAGCTCGGCAAGCTGGGCGATGAGACGCGGAGGCAGGTTATCGATGCAAAAATAGCCCATGTCCTCGAACACGTGCATGGCCTGTGTGCGGCCCGATCCGGACATTCCGGTGATGATGACGATATCGGGGATGCGCTCCGAGCGCTCCGCCGCATCCATGGCATCTCCCTTTTGCATGTGCTGCCTCCCGAAAACAAGCGCGGGACCCAGCAACCCGGATCCCGCGCGGTCAATTGCCTATATTGAGTATACCGCCCCGAGCGGATACGAGGCCTGTCTTACGCCTCAAGTGCAGCCTTGAACCAACTCGTAATACTCGTGGGGTGCGTGATGGCGGTGCCGACGACAACGGCCCAGGCGCCAGCATCGATCGCGGCGCGAGCCTCCTCGGGCGTATGCACGCGACCCTCGCAAATGATAGGAAGGCCGGGGAATTCCTCAGTCGCCTGACGCAGGAGCGGCAGGTCGGGGCCATCGGCCATGGTGCAGTCGATGGCGGCGACGCCGTGAGAAAGCGTGGTGGATACCAGGTCAAAGCCCATATCAACAGCACGGCGAATATCCTCGATGGTGGCACAATCCGCCATCAGGAGCACACCCTCCTCGTGCAGCGGGCGGAAGGTATCCTCGACCGTCTTGCCATCGGGGCGCGGACGATCGGTGGCGTCGATCGCCACGATATCGGCACCGGCAGCAACGCAGGCGCGAGCGTGACGCAGCGTCGGCGTGATGTAAACGCCCTCGTGCCCATCCTTCCACAGGCCGATGACGGGAACCTCACAGCGACCCTTAATGGCGGCAATGTCGGCAAGGCCCTGGCAGCGAATGGCGGCGGCGCCGCCGAGCTCGCAAGCGCGAGACATTTGCGCCATGGTCTCGGGCGTACGAAGCGGCTCGCCCATATACGCCTGAACGCTCACGACGAGCTTGCCCTTCAGGGACTGGATCAAAGGATCAACGGTCATGTTCGACTCAACCTTTCTCAAAACAGCCTTCTGAGACGCCGCACCTTGACGTTCAAACCGTCGCTCGCGTACCGAAGTACGCTTCGCTCCTCTTTCACGTCAATCTGCGGCACCTCAGAAGGCACACTTGGTAGTTATGTTTACTTCAACGAAGCAAGAAGATGCTCGGCGGCACCGATGAGCGGAGCATCGCCCTCCAGAGAACCGATGAGGATCGGCGTGTCCTGAAGCGGATCGAGCGCCTGGCTGGCATAGCCCTTGTGCACCGAATCCTTCCACGTCTGCGAACGCCAATCGGGACCTTGGTGAATCACGCCGCCCGAAAGCACGATGACCTCAGGGTCCAGGATGTTAGCGAGCGAGCCCAAGCTGGCCCCCAGCGCAAAGCCGGCGTCATGGATGACCTCGGTCGCCTTTGCGTCGCCCGCACGGCACAGATCGTTCACATCGCGACCGACCGAAGGACGGCTGGGGTCGACGCGGCCAAAACGCTCATCGTACATTCGACCAATGGAAGTGCCCGAAGCAACCGACTCCAGATGGCCGGAACGCCCGCAGGCGCAGGGAATGCCGGCGGCAGCCGAACACTCAATGTGGCCCATATGACCGGCAGCACCATGGAAGCCCTGCATCACGCGGCCGCTCTCGACATATGCGCCGCCGATGCCCGTGCCGATGCCAAGACACAAGACGGAGAACTTGCCCTTGCCGACGCCCCAGTGGGCCTCGCCCAGAGCATGAGCCTGCACGTCGCCCACAACGGCAACGGGAAGACCGAGGTCCTCGCGCAGACGCGGCCCCAACTGAACGCCGGACCAGCCGGGCATGATCTCATTGGCATACGCGATGGCGCCCGTCTTGGGATCGACGACGCCGGCGGCGCCGATACCGACGCCAAGGACCTCGACATCGGGATTCGCCTCGAGAGCGGCCTTGATGGACGCCTCGATACGCTGGAAGACGGCCTCGCCGCCCTCCTGGGCCTCGGTAGGAACCTCGGCCTCAAAAACGGGATGGGGCACACTACCGTCAGCCGGATACTCCATGATGGCAGTCGCGATCTTAGTTCCGCCGATATCGACAGAGCAGACGTACTTGTTCTCCATGTCGCTCTCCTTAGGAGATAAAAAACAACTACAGGAAATGAAGGCTGCGTTATCGCCGCAGCTTGGTAAAGGTTTCCCGGGTGCCCGAGGTTGGGGTGAAAGCGGTCGGGCGTTGACCTAATGGGTCACGCTCGACCGCTTGAGCCCCAAGATCGGGTGCCCGGGGAAGCTTTACAGGAGACCGTTGTCCTGGAGGACCTTCTTAATCGCCTCGACGTTCTCGCCGGTCATGGCCTTCACCGGGCGCGGCATGGTCGGGCTGTCGAAGATGCCCATGAGGTTCATAGCGGTCTTGAAGGCGCCGACGCCACCGGCATAGCCCTGGACGCCCGAGGTGACATCCCAGATGTGCGAAATCTCATTAAGGCGATCCTGCTCGGCCTTGACGGTAGCCCAGTCACCAGCCTGAGCGGCCTTCCACTGACGCACGTAGCCCTCGGGCTCAACGTTGGCGAGACCCGGGACAGAGCCGTCGGCGCCACCGAGGTAAGCGCCGTCGACAACGACCTCGTGACCGGTGAGGATGCTCATCGGATGGCCGTTCTTCTCGTTCTCCTGAACGAGGTAGCGGAACGAGATGTCATCACCGGAGGAATCCTTGACGCCAGCAAGGACGCCCTCGGCGCCGAGCTTGGCAAGGAGCTTCCAGGGGAGCTTGGTGTGAACGCAGACGGGAATGTCATAGGCAAAGATGGGCAGGTCGAGTTCCTCGTGCAGGATGCGGAAATGCTCCTCGACCTCGGTCATGCCCTGCAGGGCATAGAACGGGCAGGTGGCGACGAGGGCATCGGCGCCCAGCTCCTGAGCGACCTTGCCGTGCTCGATCATGCGCTCGGTCTCGGTATCGATGATGCCGACCAGAACAGGCACGCGGTGGTCGACGATACGGACGGCCTCGGCGATAATCTGGCGACGGCGCTCGTCGGTGGAGAAGACGACCTCGCCCGAGGATCCCAGGAAGAACAGTCCATCGACGCCGGCGTCGATCATGCGGTTGATGCTGCGCTCAAAGGAGACAACATCGAGCTGGTGATCTTCGGTATCGGGAACAACGACGGGAGGGATAACGCCGGTGAATTTCTGAGTTGCCACAAGAATCTCCTTAGTTGTCTGGCGGGCGGCCCTGTGCCACCCACTCTTGTTGGCAGTGTCCAGGCCGCCTAGGCCAAAGAACACGGATAGAACGTTTGGTTAAAAAAGTCGACGACTTCGTTTTCGAACGCATTGATGCGCTCGTGAGCGTATTTGGCATAGATGATATGCCTCCGGTCACACTCAAGACCGTTGAATACGGCAAACTGATCCTTGGGATCGCTCACGGTATCCATAAGCGATGTGCCCATGAGCACCGATCCGCGCACCCGAGACGACAGCGCCTCGAGGCCGCCAGGAAGCGGATTGGCAACCGCCGTGCAGGCGAGGCCCCGCTCGTTCAGAGCAGAAACCGCCAGCGCGACTCCGCCGCCAAGACCCTCGCCCCATGCAAAGATGCGGTCGGGGTTCATGCCATCAAGATTGCGCGCCACCTTCGCCAGCGCGCAACCCCAACGGACGCGCTCGACAAAAGCGGGCGAAGAAATCCCCCGCTGCAGGTTGTCCGCATCAGCAACATCGTCATCCAGCGCGAGGACGGCATACCCCATGGCGGCAAATCTCGTCATGTGATGCCAGCCGCGCACAGGCCGATCGATGTCGTGGAACATCAGGCACAACGGCACGCGCTCAGATACTCGGGCACGACCGACAGGCTCGATCAAACGAGCGTGAATCGCATCGTCACCGAGCTCAAAGGAGACCTCCGAGTAACGGGCGCAGGGGTTAACAAAGTCAATCGCCGTAATGGTCAGGCCTTGAATCTCAAGATTCGAAGCGCATGTCTCTAAATCAGAAACATCTGCTTGGACATCACCGCGCCAGTCCCGATATTCTGCGAGTCTTGACGAAACCGTTCCAGGAATTCCCACGAGCCCGGGGACAATCAGCTCGTCAACATTGCTCTCGCACTTAGACATGAGCCTCCCCTCCCTTGCAGAAAAACGGAATGATCAAATCGTCAAAATCCTGAATCTCCTCGTGGCCAAAGCCTTCAAAGAACTCATGACGCTTTTCGCAGGTCAGGTTGTTATAGACCGCAAACTGCGTCGCTGGCGGACAGACGATATCGGCTGTGCCAGTGCCAAACAGCACGGGGCATTTGACCATAGGGGCAAAGTTCTTGGAATCGAAGTACGCGAGCTTGGCATAGGCTTCGTCAATACGAGTCGAGTCCTCGTCAAACCAGCGAGACCAATAGCGCAGGCCCTCGTAGGCAATGTCGTCGGCATCCAAATCCCAGACCAGGCGGAAATCTGACAGGAAGGGATAGAGGATGGCGGCACGATTGATAAGCTCGCTGTTAAGCGCACAGGTCGCAATGCCCAAACCGCCGCCCTGCGACGCGCCGTTCACAAACACACGCGCAAGATCGATGCCCTCGAGCTCGCGAACGATGCGGCACAGGATGCGAATATCTTGGTGCAAGCGGACATAGTAGAGGTTGGCCGGGTCGCCGTCGATACCGGCGACGATATGACCGGCAACCGTTGTGCCCTCAAATCCACCAATGTCCTCGGAGGGACCTCCTTGGCCGGGGCAGTCGAGGGCGATGAGTGCCATGCCCATGCCCGCAAACGACGCCTGCTCAAACCAGCTGCGGCTTGCACCCGGATAGCCGTGGAACTGTAGCACCAGCGGCACGGGCTCGTCCGAAACCGGCTTGAGATACTTGGCATGCAGGCGTGCACCACACATGCCGGTATACCAGAGGTCGAAAAACCGACAGGTCGCGGAATCCGCAACCGAAGCCGCCTCAATCGCATAGTCGAGCCCGACGGCGTCGGCCTCGGCCATGCGATCCTTCCAAAAGAGATCGAAATCTGATGGACGGGGCATGGCGCCTCGGTATTCACCAAATTGATGTTGTAGCTCCTGAGCACTTGGCATGGCTCGTGAACCCCACCTTTCCAAAGCCCACCGTCGGTGCGCCCGCCACGGGACCCGGGCGCACGGGAGGGAAAGCGAGGCTACTCGCCGAGTTTGGGATGCAGCAGCGACGGCGCAGCGCCGAGCAGCATCTTGGTGTAGGGGTCCTGGGGGTGCTGGAAGACCTGCTTGGCCTCGCCCTGCTCGACGATCCTGCCGCCATTCATAACGATGATGTCGTCAGAGATATAGCGGACCGTCTGGATGTCATGGCTGATGAACACCATGGCCAGGCCGAGCTCCTTCTTAAGGTCGGTCAACAGGTTCAGAATCTGTGCGCGGACCGAAACGTCCAGAGCCGAGGTGGGCTCGTCGGCGATGATGGCATCGGGGTTCAGCGACAGGGCACGGGCAATTGCGACGCGCTGACGCTGGCCGCCCGAAAGCTGACCGGGAAGAACCTCGGCGGCGGAGCTGGGCAGACCGGTGAGCTCCAAGAGCTCCTTGACGCGCTTCTCCTGCTCGGCCTCGGTACCCAGGTTGTGGACGCGCATGGGGTCGAGCAGCTGCTCGCGAACGACCATGCGGGGATTGAGCGCCGTGGCCGGGTTCTGGAACACGACCGAGATGACGCGACCCATGTGGCGACGGTCCTCGGCGGTACGTTTGGTAACGTCCTTGCCCTTAAAGTAGACCTTGCCGCTCGTGGGGGCCTGCAGGCCGCACATGACGTTGGCGGTGGTGGACTTACCGCAACCGGACTCGCCGACGATGCCGATCGTCTGACCGGGCATGAGCTTAATCGTTACACCCTGGACGGCGTGAACCAGGTTGGGGTGCAGAATCGAGCCGGTACGGGTCCTAAAGGTGACGTGGACGTCATCAAGGAAGATGATCGGCTCGACGCCGTTGACTGCGGTCTCGCTCATCTACATCACCTCCGCGTGAGGGGTCAAACCATTTGCCTTGAGCACCTCGTCGGGGAGCTCGGAATAGAAGTGCTCGGTGCCGGGCACGCGCTTGAAGACCGGACGGGTGTCCAGGCCAATACGCGGATGGCTCGAGCGGGGCGCGAAGCGATCGCCCTTGGGGAAATCGCGCGGGCTCGGAACGGCGCCGGGCACCTGGTGCAGGCGACCCGAACCGCTCTCGATGGACAGAACGGAACCCAGAAGACCGCGGGTGTACTCGTGGATCGGGTTGGTGAGCAGCTCCTTGGTGGGTGCCTGCTCGATAACCTGGCCAGCGTACATAACCGTGATGTTATGGGCAACCTCGGCGACCAGAGCCAGGTCATGCGAAACGAAGATCATGGCAAAGCCGAGCTTGGCCTGAAGATCGTTGAGCAGCTTGATGACCTGCTTCTGGACGGTAACGTCCAGAGCGGTCGTGGGCTCGTCGCAGATGACCAGCTTGGGGTCGCGGGTAAGGGCCATAGCGATCAGGACACGCTGACGCTGGCCGCCGGAAAGCTCGTGCGGATAGCTCTCGAGCGTGCGCTTGGGATCGAGGCCGACGAGCTCCAGGAGCTCCTCGGCGCTGCGGGTTCCGCCGCGCTTGGTGAGCTGCTTCATCTGGGCAGAGATGAGCATGGAGGGATTAAGCGAGGACAGGGCGTCCTGATAGACCATAGCGATATCGGTACCGCGCAGGCCGAACCACTCCTTCTTGCTCATCTTGAGCAGGTCGCGACCCTCCCAGAGAACCTCGCCGGAAAGATGCTCGTCATCGTCGGTCAGGCCCATGATGGCCAGCGTGGTGATGGACTTACCGCAACCGGACTCGCCCACCAGGCCCATGGTCTGACCAGGACGAACGTCAAAGTTGACATGGTCGACGACGTTGATATCACCGTGATGCTCAAACTGGATGCAGAAGTCACGGACCGAGAGAATCGGCTCAACGGACTCGTCGGGCACGTGGCGATCGTCACGCTTGAGCTCGACATCGCGCAGGGCGCCAAGGCGAGCGGAGAGGGACTGGGCCTGCTCCTTGTAGGCGCGAACGGGGTCGGAGACCAGCAGGTCGGCCTCGCGACGCTTGGAGGAATCGGTAGGATCCAGGGCAGCGGAGGGAGCAGCGGCCATGGCGTCGGTAATGCCCTCGGAGAGGATGTTGAGCGCCAGGCAGGTGATCATGATGGCCAGGCCCGGGAACAGCGCCTGCCACCAACGGCCGGCGAGCACGCCGCCGCGGGCGTCGGCGAGAATGTTGCCCCAGGTAGCGGTGGGCTCCTGGATACCAGCGCCGATGAAGGTCAGCGAGGCCTCGAAGATGATGGCGTCGGCGACCAGGGTAACGGTGAAGACCATGATCGGGGCGATGCAGTTACGCAGAACATGCTTGATCAAAATCCACGGAGCCTTGGCGCCGGAAACGATGACCGCGCGGACATAGTCCTCGCCGTACTCGGACACGATGTTGGCGCGCACGATACGGGCAATCTGCGGAGTGTACATAAAGCCGATGGCGAAGATGATCGACGGCACGGAGTTGCCCAGGATGGAGACGAAGACGGCCGCGAGGGCGATGCCCGGGATGGACATGATGATGTCCAGGATACGCATGATCGTCTCGGAGACGGCCTTGCGCGAAACCGCTGCAAGGGCGCCCACGACCGAGCCGCAAACCAGAGCCATGGCAGTGGCGCCAAAGCCGATAATCAGCGAGTAACGACCACCGTAGAGCATACGCGACAGAATGTCGCGACCCTTATCGTCGGTACCGAAGATAAATCCGTTGCCGGGAGCCTGGCGAGCCGTAAAGATCTCGACCGGGCTATAGGGGGCAAGAAGGGGCGCCAGGATCGCAGTCAGGGCGACCAGCACCAGCACGACGGCGGCAATCTTAGAAGACAGCGTCATCTTCTTCCAGCCACCGAGCTTGAGCCCCCTGGAGGCAGCCTTCTCGAGCTGCTCGGTTTGCTTCTCTCGAATCTTTACCATAATCTACACCGTCCTGATGCGCGGGTTGATGAGCAGGTAGAGCATGTCAACCACGATGTTGATGATGATGAAGGCAAGAGCAACGACGATAACGACGCCCTGAACCAGGTTCGCCTCGTTGCCCTGAACGCCCTGCAGAATCGCGGTGCCCATGCCGGGGAGGTTGAAGATAACCTCGATGACGACGGCGCCGCCCATGAGGTAACCGATCTTAAGACCGAGGGTGGTGACCGGGGTGATCAGCGCATTGCGAAGAACGTTGATGCCGACGACGACCTTCTCGGGAACGCCGGCGCCGCGAGCCATACGGACATAATCCTTGTCGAGCTCCTCGACCATGGCGGTACGCACGATACGAGTCATCTGGCCCGTCAGCGGAAATGCCAAGGCGATAGCGGGCATGATCATACGTCCCAGATAGCCAACCGGATTCGTGGTGAAGTGAGGCAGAGCACCCGATGCCGGGAGCACCTTAAGGTAGGAAGAGAACAGCAGGATCAACAGAACGGCAAGCCAGAACGACGGGGTTGCCAAGCCGGCGATGGAAAAGACGCGGATCACTTGGTCCGGCCATTTGTCGCGATACAGTGCCGCGATGACGCCGAGCAAAAACGAAACGACCGCACCGATGGCAAGACCGATGAAGGTCAGCTGCATCGTGACGGGCAGGGCCGTGGAGATGCGCTTGGCAACGGAGTTGCGAGCAGCACCATAGGTGCCCATGTCGCCATGGATCAGATCGCCCATATAGCGCACGTAGCGCACGGGCCAGGGGTCGTCCAGACCATACTTCTCATGGTACTCGGCAACCGCCTCGGGCGAGGCACCGTCACCCAACGCCGTGTAGGCGGGGTCGGTCTTGGAGAACGACATAAGGAAGAACACCAGGACGGTGACGCCCAATGCCATGATCGGCAGCGCCACAAGACGCCTTCCAATCAAACGTAGCAAGTTGTTCACGTTCTCTCCCCTTTCTTTTGTCGGTAGGACCAACTGGTATATGAGTATGGATACTCATTACAAGACCCGAGCGACATCGTTGCCGCCCGGGTCTTTGTTTCAACTATGAGGATACGGTCCCAACGACCGACATCCTGCATATAGACTCAAGCGAGTCTTACGCCTTGACGGTCGCAACGCCCCTGAAGGACATGCTCGTCGTGCCGATGCCCTTGAAACCATCGAGGGCCTCGCCATTGGGCGCAGTGGACGGATCGTCCCAAGAAGCGGAGACGGTCTTGACGTGGACAACGGGGTACAGAACGGCGTTGTCGGCAATGATGTCGAAACACTCGTTCCACTTCTTCTGCTGCTCGTCGCCCTCGGCGGCAAGAGCCTCGTCCATGAGACCGTGGAGCTTCTGCCACTCAGCGGACTCCTTCCACGGGCAACGGGTCTGCATCCAGACGTTGTCGCCGTACCACCAGTTGAGCAGCAGGTCGGGGTCGGCGCCGAAGCAGGAAGGATCGCCAGGGGCAAGGAGGATATCGTAGGCCTCGCCGCCGTCGATGGCGGCGTAGGTGGCCGGCGAGGTATCGGTCTGGATGGTCACATCGAAGCCGAGAGCGTCGAGGTCGTTCTTGACCTGGGCGGCCATGCCCTTAATCTGCTCGTTGTCGGTGGTGCGCAGGGTGATGGCACCCGGGGTGATGCCAGACTCCTCGATGAGCTTCTTAGCCTTCTTGGTGTCGGTCTTGTACACCGTGGAAGCCTCATGATAGTTGGTGAAGCTCTTGGGCAGGTAGCAGCTGGCAGCGGTGGCAAGGCCGGCGAAGGTGTTGCTGACCATCTTCTCGGTGTCGAGCGCATACATGACAGCCTGACGGACCTTGACGTTGTTCCAAGGCTCCTTGGCGACGTTGAACATGATGAAGCGGGTGCCGAAACCCTGAACGTTATCGATCTTGCAGCCGGCGCTCTCGAGCTGGTCGACGGCGTCAGCGGTAACGAGCTCCATAACGAGCGTGGAGCCCTCCTGCTGAGCGGTAACGCGAGCGGTGGGGTCGGTCAGGATGCTGTACTGGATCTTCTTATCCTCGGCAGCATACTCACCGTTGTACTCGGGGTTGGGAACCAGGGTGATCTCGGTATCGGAGATAGAGTCGTACATCCAGGGGCCGGAGCCGATCGGCTGCTTGGCGCGATCCTCCTCGGTCTGGGTGGCCGGGGTAACGCGGACGATGGCCAGACGATCCTTGAGCAGGGAGAAGTTGGGGACCTTGGTCTTGACCGTCACGGTGCTGGCGTCCTTGGCCTCGATGGACTCGAAGGGCTGGAAGAACGGAGCATAGGTAGCGGAAGCGGCGCAAGCGGTGTAGGAGGCAACGACATCGTCAGCGGTGACCTCGGTGCCATCGGAGAACTTGGCGCCCTTGCGGATGGTGACCTCGAAAGTGGTGTCGTCCACAGACTTGGGATCGTCGGTGGCGAGCTCGTTGAAGGTGCTGTAGTCGTGGTAATCGATGCCGTAGAGGCCCTCGACGACGTGCCAGTTAGCACCCAGGCCCACAGCGGAGCCGGTGCTGGCGGGATCGAAGCTGGACGGAGCGTAAGCGGAACCAGCGGTGATCACGCCGCCGCCACGGTTGGCGGAATCGGTGGAGCCGGAAGCGGAACCCTCGTCGCTAGAGCTGCCACCGCAGCCAGTGAGACCAAGGCCGGCGACAGCAGCGACGCTGCCGGTGAGGCCGAGGAACGAACGCCTGGACATACCCTTGTTGATGATGGCCATGTCTTCTCCTATCAATAGAGAATCTTACTCGGGAGCACCTAGACTTGCCCCCGCGCAACTTGCGGACGATATATACCTTACCTACCGACGAACCCAACTGAGGTGCCGCGCTCGGCGACCGATACATACATACGCTTGAACGGTATTTACTACCGTTCACCGAATTCATTGACAAATGATTCGCCAGACAGTATGTATCGACGAGGTGAGATATCAGTCTTCGTCAACCCGCAGGATAGCAGGGTTGTTCACCATGACTAGTCAAACGTTTTAGCGTTAATAAAACCCGAAACCAGCATGCAATCATGGCGAAATAAATGGTTGAAAATCACGCAATCATGTATATCAGTAGTTTAGGCTCGTGTTTAGCTATCGGAATGGCCAGCCGCCGCCTCGGCGCGCTCGGCATTCCACGCAACGAGCGCCTCGTGGACCGCCTTGGCAACATCGGCAGGTATGCCGCGAACTTCCGCGATCTCTTGCTCGCTCGCCGCGCGCAAACGCTTCATCGAACCAAAATGGCGCATAAGGGCACGTTTTCTGGTGGGTCCCACGCCTGGAACGTCATCGAGTACCGAAACTGTCATGGCTTTATCGCGCAACTCACGATGGAATGTGATTGCAAAACGGTGCGATTCATCGCGCACCTGTTTAATTAGATAGAGCGAAGCAGACCCGGTCGGCAGCACGACGGGAGTCTCGTCCCAAGGCACGAAAACCTCCTCATCGGCCTTTGCCAAGCCACAAACTGGTATATCGAGCCCAAGAGCCTCAAGTTGCTTGATCGCAGCGGTCAATTGCGGCTTACCGCCATCGACAACGAGCAAATCGGGGCGCGATCCAAAGCGCTCGTCGGCCATGCGCTCGGGAGCATAGCGTCGTCCCAAAACCTCGGACATCGACACGAAGTCGTTTGCCTCGTCCAATTCGGCCTGAATTTTAAAACGACGGTACTGGCTCTTGTCGGCGCGTCCGTTGGTAAACACCACCATCGAGGCGACGGTAAAGGTTCCGTGCAGCGTCGAGATATCGAAGCACTCGATACGCATCGGCGGCGCTGGCAGCGCCAGCGCGCTTTCGAGCTCCAGGAGCGCCTGATTGGTGCGGTCGTCAGCGTACCCCGTTCGCATCATGTAGCGCATGAGGGCATGGCGCGCATTTTTGGATGCCATATCGAGCAAACGGTGCTTTTCGCCACGCTGCGGCCTATGGAGATGGCAGGAACGCTCGCGCTTGCCCGCAAGCCATTCCCCCAGCGCCTCCGCATCCTCAAGCTCGACGGAAAGGTTGACCTCAGCTGGAATATCAGCCGTCTCGTCGTAATAGCGCTTAAGAAAGCCCGACTGGAGTTCTTCCTCGTCAACATCAAAACCCTTGTCGAGAATGAACTCGCAGGTGCGAACTGTTCGGCCCTCGCGGACGACGAAGACGCAAGCGGCGGAGATGGTCTCCTCGCGATAGAACCCGATGACATCGATATCGACACTGGAGGGAAAAACGACTTGCTGACGATCGTCCAGACCCCTGATGACCTCCAAACGACGTTTGACGCGTGCCGCGCGCTCAAAGTCGAGCGCCTCGGCGGCATCCGTCATCTCGGAGGTCAGCTCATCGACGACATCCTTGCGATGGCCCGACAAAAAGCGCTCGACACGCTTGACGTTCTTGGCATAGTCTGCCGGGGAAATCGCGCCGACACACGCACCCGGGCCGCGCCCGACATGGTAGTCAAAGCAGGGACGCCCGTTTTGCGCGCAAATCATATTGACGATGTCTTCCTCGCCCTTGTGGGACTCAACGATACGGTGGCAACGACGCCACTCCGCACAGGATGCGGAGCAGATGGGGATAACCTTGCGCAGCGTATCTATCGTCTCACGTGCCGCACGGCTATCGGTATAGGGTCCAAAATAGCGCGTTCCCGGCTTATGACGCTCACGCGTATATTTGATAGCGGGATACAGGTCGCCCTTTGTAATGGCGATAAAGGGGTAGCTCTTGTCATCCTTGAGGTCGACGTTAAAGTACGGATGGTACTGACCAATCAAATTGCGCTCGAGCACCAACGCCTCATGCTCGGTCTCCACCACGATATAGTCAAAGCTCGCCACCAGCTGCATCATCAGCGGAATCTTTTGACGCTCATCCTGCAGTGTCACGTATTGACGCATGCGGGCGCGTAGGTTTTTCGCCTTGCCCACGTAGATGACATCGCCCTTGGCATCCTTCCAAAGGTAGCATCCGGGCTGTGTGGGAACGCGCGAAACCTGCTCGGCAAGCGTTGGAATGTTGTCGTGACCGGCCACGCGCACCTACTTGCGACGAAGCAGCGCCGAGACCTCGGGCATCTTAAGGACGACGGCAAGGCCAAAGGTAACAGCAAGCGAGACGACACCCGCAACGCAAACATAGCCAAGAGTAATCAGAATCGAGCCGCCAAGTGCCCCGACAAAGTGCTCAAGCGCCCACATGACGCCGGCGCCTGCGGCAGCACCCAGGCCACCGAGCAAAAGGCCAAAGAAACCGCCATGCAAGATAGATTTGACCTGAAGGCCACGCAGACGACGACGCAGCCACCACAGCGAACAACCGACCAAGATCACGTAGTCGACGACATACGAAAGCGCGATTGCCGGCATGCCGAAGCCCAGCACAACGCCAAACAGCAGAACCGAGCCGGCCTGGCCGATGGCGGAATACAGGCAATAGCGGCTATAGGGCTTCATGTCGAGCAAGGCAGAGAAGCTCTTCTGCATCAACACGACCACGCCGTAGAGCGGCAGCGAGAGCGCCAGGTAGACAAGGTACTCGGACACCAGCGCCACGCCGGATTCATCGAACTTGCCAGCACAGTAGATCATATTGAGCGGACGTGCGAAGACAATCAGGTACAGTGCGAACGGAATCAGGAAGAACAGCATCTGGGCGACGCCACGCGAAATGCCCGTGCGAACGCTGTCGTAATCCTTCTCCTGTGCGTCATGAGAGAGCTCGGTATAGAGCGCCGTCGAAAGCGAGGCGGCAATCAGCGCGTAGGGCAGCGTGTACCACAGGCGCGCATAGGCGATGACGGAAGGACCCGTCTCGGGCTGGACCACCAGCGCGGCAGCGTTGGTGATAGAAGTCGAGACAAACATGCACACCGTGGCGAGCAGCGTCGGGATACCGAGCGCAATCGTCTGGCGCAGCGCGGGGTCCTTAAAGTCGATATGGATATGGGGATGCACGCCGTGCTTGCCAAGCGCGGGAATCTGACATGCCATCTGAACAAAGACACCGAGGGTCGTACCGGCCGCAATCAAGATGATGCCGGCACGTTCGCCAAACTGTGCGGACACGGGCGCAAAACCCATAAAGCTCGCAATGACGATCACATTGTTGAGGACCGGGGCAAACGTCGACCAGAAGTAGTCGCGGTGTGCGTTGAGAACGCCCGAGAACACCGAGCCCAAACCATAAAACAGAATCTGGATGGCAAAGAAACGGAACATGAACGCAGCGGTATCCATGCTGCCGCCGTCACCCGAAAGGAACGATTGCGTCCAGATAAAGCCCGGGGCGAACACGGTCCCCAGCAACGAAATGCCACCCAGCACCAAAAGCAGAATGCCGAGCAGGTTGCCCACGTACTCGTTCGAGGCCTCGCGACCCTGCTCACGCCTCGCGCCCATGTACACGGGCAAAAACGCCGTCACGAGCATGCCGCCCATCACGAGTTCGTAGAGCATATTGGGCAGGTTGTTGGCGACCTGATAGGAGGACGAGAGTAGCGACATGCCGATAGCGGCCGCCATTGCCCACGTGCGGATAAAACCGGTGACGCGAGACACAATGGTCAGGATGGTCATAAGCCCGGCGGAACGACCAACCGTGGAGTAGTCCGACGAGCCCATGTCGTCAGTGTCATCTCGCGACGAAGAAGCTTCGGATGAGGGTGTCTGAGGCGCAGATTCTTTTGCAAAATGAGCTCCGCGCTTCAATTCTTCCTGCGGCATCGCTCAGTCCTCTCTCGTAATCGCGGCAACCGTCGCCCCGCAAAATGCAATTAAATCATCGGGTGCAAGCTCGAGCTGATAACCACGCTTGCCTCCCGAAATAAAAATGGTATCCCAAAGGACACATGTCTCATCAATGAGCGTCCGGTAGCGTTTTTTCATACCGACCGGGCTGCAGCCGCCGCGAACGTAGCCAGTCGCCGCAAGCAAATCCTTCACATGCATCATGGCCAAGGACTTCTCCCCCGCGGCACGCGCGGCGGACTTTAGATCGAGCTCGTCGGCAACAGGGATACAGCACACGACATAGTCGTTGGACGGTGTCACGCAGACCAAAGTCTTAAATCCTTGACCGGGCTCCTCGCCAAGCTGCTCCGAAATCGCGACACCCAGGCCCACCGACTCATCACCATCGTCTTCGTACGTATGTAGAACATAGGAAATGCCGGCGCTTTCCAGCTCGCGCATCGCATTGGTTTTTGGCGTCTTTACAGCCTTTGCCATGACATATCCTTTCCCTCGCATTCGGACGCAAGGATTAAGTATATGTCCAATTCGGCTGCATACGTCACTTCGGCACAGCAAGCGCCATCGAATCACAAGGAGTCGATGGCGCCCATAAACTGAATCGCCTATTTATTGAGCATCAAGTTGAGCCTGACGCTCCCGGTCACGCCTGAGCAACGGCGCCAAAAACTTGCCCGTATAACTCTGCGGACAGTCCGCAACCTGCTCCGGTGTGCCCGAAACCACGACGGTTCCGCCACCGTTACCGCCCTCGGGACCCATATCGATCAGGCGGTCGGCAACCTTGATGACATCAAGGTTGTGCTCAATCACCAGCACCGTGTTGCCCGCATCGACCAAGCGCTGCAGCACATCGAGCAGCTGGCGGACGTCCTCAAAATGAAGACCGGTCGTCGGCTCGTCCAAAATATAGAACGTCTTGCCCGTCTGGCGTCGATGAAGCTCCTTGGCGAGCTTCACACGCTGCGCCTCGCCGCCCGAGAGCGTCGTGGCGGGCTGGCCCAGGCTCACGTAGCCTAAGCCTACATCGTACAGCGTCTGGAGCTTGCGCTTAATCTGCGGGATATTCCCAAAGAAGGCCAGCGCCTCGGTGACGCTCATGTCGAGCACGTCCGAGATGGTCTTGCCACGGTAGGTGACCTCGAGTGTCTCGCGGTTGTAGCGTTTACCGCCGCAAACTTCGCAGGGAACGTAGATATCGGGAAGGAAGTGCATCTCGATCTTGATCTGCCCGTCGCCCTTGCACGCCTCACAGCGCCCGCCACTCACATTAAAGGAGAAACGACCCGGCGAGTAGCCGCGCGCCTTCGACTCCGGCGTACTCGCAAACAGTGCGCGAAGATCATCCCACAGGCCGATATAGGTAGCAGGGTTGGAACGCGGCGTACGGCCAATCGGCGACTGGTCGATATCGATAACCTTATCGATACACTCAATGCCCTCGATTTTCTTATACGGACCCACAGGGCGCGTCGAGCGGTGAATGGCATTCGTAAGGGCAGGCGCAATGGTGTCGGTAACCAGGGAGCTCTTGCCCGATCCCGACACGCCGGTAACAACCGTAAGCGTACCAAACTCGATCTTGGCGGTAACGTTTTTGAGGTTGTTGGCTCGAGCGCCCGTAATTTTAAGGCAGCCGCGACCGGGCTTGCGCCGTTCATCAGGCACCCGGATCATTCGTTTGCCGGTCAGGTAAGTGCCCGTCATCGACTCAGGACACGCCATGATATCAGCAGGCGTTCCCGCCGCGACTACGTGCCCGCCGTTGACACCGGCGCCGGGCCCCATGTCGATCACGTAGTCGGCGGCACGGATTGTATCCTCGTCGTGTTCGACGACGATAACGGTATTGCCGATATCGCGCAGGCGCTCGAGCGTCTTGATCAGGCGCTCGTTGTCACGCTGATGAAGACCGATCGAGGGCTCATCCAGAATATAGAGCACGCCCATGAGACCCGCGCCGATCTGCGTTGCCAGTCGAATACGCTGTGCCTCGCCACCGGAAAGCGTCGCCGAGGCACGATCGAGCGTCAGATAGTCGAGTCCAACATCGACCAGAAAACGCAAGCGCTCCAGGATTTCCTTGACGATGCGCCCGCCGATAAACTGTTGGCGCTCGGTGAGCTCCAGGCCCTCAAAAAACTCGAGCGACTCACGGCACGACAGGCAACAAACCTCGTAAATGGACTTGCCGCCCACGGTGACGGCGAGCATCTCAGGGCGCAAACGAGCGCCGTGGCAGCTCGAGCACGGTTCCTCGCGAATGTACTTCTCCAAGCGCGCCTTGGTGTTCTCGTTCGTCGTCTCGGTATAGCGTTCGTACAGGATGTTGCGAACGCCCGAAAACTTGGTATCCCACTGGCTGCGACGTCCGTCGAGCTTTTGGTAGTCGACCGAGATCTTCGTATCGCCCAGGCCATCCAAGAATGCACGACGCACGCGAGGGGGCAAGTCCTCCCACGGCGTATCGGTGCTCACCTTAAAGTGTTTGCAGACCGCAGCAAAAATCTGCGGATAGTAGTTCGAATTGCCAAACAGGCTACCAAAGACTCCGTCGGCAATGGACTTCGAGGGGTCCTCGATCAGCGCCTCGGCATCAACGGTTTTCTTAAAGCCCAGGCCGTCGCACTCAGGACATGCGCCATAGGGAGCGTTGAACGAAAAATCACGCGGCTGAAGATCGTCAATGGAGTGACCATGCTCCGGGCACGCCAAGGCCAACGAATACTCCAGCAGCTCGCCCTCGGTCCCCTCGGGAGCATCACGATCGGGCAGCATGTACACGTTTACATTGCCGTGAGCCAGCGCGGTCGCCTGCTCAACAGACTCGGCGATACGGCCCAGAGAGTTCTCACGGATCACGATGCGATCGACCACGACCTCGATATCGTGCTTGAACTTCTTGTCCAGATCGATCGGATCGTCGAGCGAGCGCACTTCACCGTCGACACGCACGCGGCTAAAGCCCTCGGCGCGAAGGTCCTCAAACAGTTTGGTGTACTCGCCTTTTCGCCCGCGCACCACCGGTGCCAGCACAAACGCGCGACGGCCCTCCCCCGCCGCCAAGACCTTGTCGGCAACCTGGTCGGTCGTCTGACGCTCAATGACGCGGCCGCATTCGGGACAGTGCGGGGTGCCCACACGGGCGAACAGCAGGCGCAGATAGTCATAAATCTCGGTTACGGTGCCAACCGTCGAGCGAGGGTTTTTAGACGTCGTCTTTTGGTCGATCGACACCGCCGGCGAAAGGCCGTCGATTGAATCCAAGTCGGGTTTGTCCATCTGACCCAAGAACTGGCGCGCATAGCTCGAAAGACTCTCGACGTATCGACGCTGGCCCTCGGCATAGATAGTGTCAAATGCCAGCGAACTCTTGCCCGAGCCAGAAAGACCGGTAATGACCACGAGTTGGTCACGCGGAATGGAAACATCGATATCACGGAGGTTGTGCTCACGAGCGCCGCGAATAACGATAGAAGAATCAGACATGGAAGCTCCTTGCCTCCTATTGCATCGAATCATACTGTCGAAGAGTTTAGCGCACTCGACGCGCACAGATGTTCGTAATACAAGATTCGCAGACCTTTAGCTTTGCGTATCGGGCGCTTTGTTTCTCGAAATGCCGTGGAAAGGTTACAGTAATCTAATACTGAACTTAATTTGCCGTAACAGAGGAACGTCCATGACCGAAGATATCCCCCTTGAAATCACTTCGAGCGACATGGCCAATCTGCCCATATTCATCGCCGTCCTTATCGTGGCCATCGTCGTGGTGCGCGTATATTTTTCAATCAAACACAATGAAAAGCCGCCCATTGCCCGCGTCTTTTGGTGCGCGACGCTCCTCATCCCGCTCGGCATGGTAGCTGCATGGATTACGAATCAATTGCTCGTAAATGAGGACAATTCCCTATGGGTCCTTTCTTATTCGGCGCTCGGTGCTACCGCCGTCATACTTCTTGTCGAGCCCTTGGTTTCGGGACTTATCGACCAAACCGATCTTGCGACGGGAACGGTTGCCTGTATTTGCCGTGACATCCTTGTCATCGCCGCTGTTTCAGCGCTCTCGTTCGTTTCACTCGAAATTGCCTGTAACGAAACGTTCTATCGCATTCCCGCCAACTCATTCGGGTTTTCCGTCGGGCTGCTCGCGACGGTTCTGCTCTCCCTTTATTTGCTGGGACAGCGTCATGGAGGCGTCATGGCCCTCGTGCCCGTCGCCTGTTGCATCCTTGGCATTGCCGAGCACTTCGTCATAACGTTTAAAGGCGAGGCCATCCTGCCAAGCGATATCTTGGCCCTTGGCACCGCAATGGAAGTGAGCGAGGGATACGAGTTTACCTTTACCGCCGGAATCGTAACCTCTCTAGCCCTGCTGGAGATTTCCCTGGGGCTTCTTTCGCTTATCCGACCGAGAAAGCTCCGTACGCCCACCCATGTCTTCCCCGCAATCGCCGCTAACCTCTGCGCTTTTCTGCTAGTGACCGTTGTGGGGCTCTCGGGCTTTTCCAGCATCGACTTGGAGCAGGCGCTGAATTTTGGATTTGACCGTTGGCAGCCCATCACCACGTATGCGTCTCAGGGTTTTATCACTTCGTTCACCGAAATGGTCAACGAGTTGCCCATTGAGAAGCCCGAAGACTATACGCCCGATGAGGCGCAGAGCATCGAGCAGGAGCTCGCCGCCACCTACGACAGCGCGTATGGCTCGAGCGAGCAGCGCGCGGCGGCCGTTGCCCAGTTCAATGAAATCAAGCCGACGATTGTTGCCGTCATGAACGAGAGTTTTAGCGACCTTTCGTGCTTTGAGCAGCTCCAGGCGGCCGGGTACACCGGCCCCGCATTCTACAACTCGCTTCCCGACACGCTTGTTCGCGGCACCATGCTCGCTTCGGTCACCGGTGGCGGAACGGCAAACTCCGAATTCGAATTTTTGACCGGAGCGACAACGGCCTTTGTCGGATTAGGCAAGATCCCCTATCAGCTGTATCAGATGAATGGCGTCAACAGCCTGGCAAAGGACCTTAAAGAGCTTGGGTATACCGCTACCGCTATGCACCCGCAAAACCCCGTCAACTACCATCGAGATAAAATCTATCAGCAGCTGGACTTTGGAGACTTTCTTTCAATCGGCGATTTCGAAGGTGCGCCCTGTTACCATGCCGGCGTATGCGACTACGCCACCTACGACAAGATACTCGACCTGCTTAGAACCGACGAAGCACCGCAGTTCATCTTTGACGTCACGATGCAAAATCACGGCGGCTACGACTATGGCACCGTTCCCGCCGAAGAGCTGACAAACTATTGGGTCGAGGGAGCCAGCGAGGGCGCCAATAGCGCGCTCAACACCTATCTCACCTGCATCAACGCATCCGACCGGGACCTCGAGTACTTTATCAACGAGCTCCGCAATATCGGCAGACCGGTTGTCCTTGTCTTTTTTGGCGACCATCAGCCGAGCGCCGCAACGACTCTCAACGACGAGCTGTACCCTCAGGAAGATACGGCAAGCCACGCTTTCCGTGTCTATCAGTCGACCTATTTCGTCTGGGCTAACTATGAAATCGCCGGCAATACCGAGCTCAACGTCTACGACACCGTCGGGGCAAACGAGATTGCAGCCATTACCCTTAATAAGATCGGCGCCCCGCTCACCGACTATCAAAAGGCCCTGCTTGCAACAAGGTCAGATGTGCCCACCATCAATGTCGCCGGCTACCTTGGTGCCGACGGGCTGCGCTACGACTTGGAATCTGAAGACAGCCCATACGCCTCGACGATCGACAAGCTGCAGCGCATGCAATACCTCGAGTTTGCCAGCAAAGTTCAGTAAGCCCGCCCATTCGCTTGGACCCATCGTATTGCAAGCACGCTCGGCCCAAATGCATCGCAAATGACTCCCGCTCGCAAACGAGGGTACAATGACGCTCGTGTCACATCACGGGGCCCCGGCCCCAACATATACAAAGGAGTCATACATGGGTTGCGAGCACGCACAGGCCGCCGGCGGACAAACGTCGCCGTCGCAATTTGAGGAGAACACGCTGTCCGAGGTCAAACGCGTCATCGCCGTGCTTTCCGGCAAGGGCGGTGTCGGCAAGTCGTTTGTCACCGGTGCCATCGCCACCGAGCTTGCCCGTCACGGCCACAAGGTCGGCGTCCTCGATGCCGACATCACCGGTCCCTCTATCCCCAAGATGTTCGGCATGAGCGGACGCCACGTCCATGCCCTTGGCAACCTCATGCTGCCCGAAATCTCCGAGCACGGCGTCAAGGTCATGAGCTCCAACCTTCTGCTCCAAAACGAGACCGACCCCGTCCTTTGGCGCGGTCCGGTCATCGCAGGCGCCATTAGGCAGTTCTGGAGCGAGACCTCGTGGGGCCCCATCGACTACCTGCTGGTCGACATGCCTCCGGGAACAGGCGACGTCGCTCTCACCGTCTTCCAGTCACTGCCCGTCGACGGCATCGTCATCGTCACGAGCCCGCAGGATCTGGTCTCGATGATCGTCGCCAAGGCGGTCAACATGGCCGAGAAGATGAACGTCCCCATTCTGGGCATCGTCGAAAACATGAGCTATATTGAGTGCCCCGACTGCGGCAAGAAGATCGAGGTCTTTGGCAAGAGCAAGCTCCCCGAGGTCGCAGAGCGCTATAACCTCGACATCTTGGGCACGCTTCCCATCAATCCGTCACTCGCCGAGGCCTGCGAT
Source organism: Collinsella sp. (assembly GCA_014871665.1). Taxonomy (GTDB): domain Bacteria; phylum Actinomycetota; class Coriobacteriia; order Coriobacteriales; family Coriobacteriaceae; genus Collinsella. The sequence continues at coordinate 34,736 of WGSL01000011.1, forward strand.
AAGGGCGAGGTCGAGACCGCGCTGCCCGATGGCATGTTGCCCAAGGCAGTCTCTGCCGTCGAGGCCATTACCCCGCACGAGACCGACGAGGCCTAAGTGAACACGAGCGCCTTCTATGACGTCCTGGTAATCGGCGGCGGGGCTTCAGGCCTCGCCGCCGCCATTACGGCCGCACGTGCTGGCAAAAGCGTCTGCATCGTTGAGCGCGATGTCGCCTGCGGCCTTAAGCTCCTTGCGACCGGTAACGGCCGCTGCAACCTCTCCAACGAATCGATTGATCCTCAGCGGTATAACCACCCCGCATTCGTCGAATCCGTCATGGGCCCCCAGCCCGAACAAGAGCTTATGGGTTTCTTCTCCTCGCTGGGCATCATGACAACCTCCGAGGAAGGCCGGCTGTACCCGCGCTCCCTTCGCGCCGAATCGGTGCGCGACGCGCTTCTCAACGTTTGCAACCGCCTAGGTATCACCTTAATCTGCGGAGCCAACGTTGCCTCGGCGCACAAAGTTTCCGAAGGCTGGGCACTCCAAATAGACCGTCCAGCGCGGGCGCTCAAGGCAAAAAAGCACGACGACCGAAAATCGGAGCTCCGCTCGCTTCGGAAAACGCTCGCCGATGTCCCTCGCAAGAACGAGGCCCTGCAGGCACATGCCGTAATTATCGCCACGGGCGGCAACCCCACCGGTATCGCCGATACGTTTAGCCTCCCCCTCACTTCGCTGCGCCCCATCCTCTGCCCCGTATCGGCAACGGTCGTTGGCGATCGGGCGGCACTCAAGACGTTGGATGGTCTGCGCGTCCGCGCCCGCTTGACGCTCACCCGTAACCATAGTGAGCTCTGGCACGAAGACGGTGAAGTACTGTTTCGAGCCTTCGGCATCTCGGGCGTCGCTGTCTTCAACCTCTCCCGTCGTATCCAGCGCGGCGATACGATCCTGCTCGACGTTTTCCCCGACCTCTCCAAAGACGAGCTGCTCGATATGCTCAACCGGCGCGTTGAGCTGCTCGGCGGCTTTTCGCCCCGCGATCCCCGTTGGCTCGACGGCACGCTCGCCCCGCAACTCTCCCGCGTCGTCTGTACAGCGTTCGAGCAGTGCCATCCAGGCTCCAACGATGTCATCCACCTGGTCTCGATCCTCAAGCACTTTAAGTTGCTCGTCGAGGGAACAGCCGAGGAGCGCTCGGCGCAGGTCACGCGTGGTGGCGTATCTGTCGAGAGCATCTCAACACCCAGTCTACGCGCGCGCAGCGTTGTCGACGCCCCGCTTTACGTCTGCGGCGAAGCGCTCGACATCGACGCCGATTGCGGAGGCTTTAACCTTGCGTGGGCCTGGCTCTCGGGCATTCGCGCTGCAAGCAGCCTGTAGCCGCGCAGTCTATAATCAAAAACGCATTCGGGCCGTCTGGGATACCGGACGGCCTCTTTCTTGCCTCTAAGGAGACCTCGATGATCGAAATCACCCAAGTCAACGCGTCGCTCGATGAAGCCGGCGATGAAAATACCTGCCTCATTGTTGGCAAGCGAGTCGCCAAGCGCATCCTACGTTGCAAGGACTCCGAGATCAAGTCCATCGAACTCCACCGCAAGTCAATCGACGCTCGCAAAAAACGAGACGTCCATTTTATCCTGAGCTTTCGTGTTGAGCTGACTAGTCCCCACCTCGAGCGAGAAGCGGTCGACAGCGTTGCCGAGCGTGACCGCTCGCGCGTACGCGCGATAGAAGACGATGAGCCTTCATTCCCCTCCCCCGTCTCCGACGCACCTCAAGAACGCCCTGTCGTTGTCGGCGCCGGATGCGCCGGCCTTTTCGCTGCGCTCACGCTCGCCAAAGCAGGTCTTAAGCCCTTGCTTATCGAGCGCGGCGACCCGGCATTTCGCCGCTCGCAGACGATCGACCTCTTTCTAAAGGAGCGCATCCTCGACACCGAGAGCAATATTCAGTTTGGTCTGGGCGGCGCGGGGACCTTCTCGGACGGCAAGCTCAATACGGGAACAAAAAATCCCGCCCATCGCCTTATCCTCGAAACCTTCGTCGAGGCGGGTGCGCCCCGCGATATTCTGTGGGATGCCAAGCCGCACATTGGCTCCGACATCCTTCCCAAGGTTGTCACCGCTATATCCCAGCGCATCGAGCAGCTCGGAGGTGTCGTCCGTTATCGAACGAAGCTCGTCGACATTCGCATCGACGCGTCTGGCGCCATCACCGGTATTGATGTCCAATCGTCCCAAGACGCCGCTTACGAGCCAATCGAGACAAAGCACCTCATCCTCGCCTGCGGGCATTCTGCTCGCGATATTTTTGAGCTCCTTAAGGACCACAACGTGGCCCTCACACAAAAGACCTTTGCCATGGGCGTTCGCATCGAGCATCCGCAACGCGACATCGACAGAGCCCAATATGGAGCCTCGGCGGGACATCCAGCGCTCGGGGCGGCCCCCTACAAACTTGTTGCCCATCTTCCCAACGGTCGCAGCGTGTTCTCGTTTTGCATGTGCCCCGGCGGACAGGTTGTTGCCGCCTCTTCAGAACCGTGCCATCTGTGCGTCAACGGGGCTAGTCTCAATGCCCGCGACGGACGCAACGCAAATGCCGCCCTGCTCGTTAACGTCACGCCTGAGGACCTTCCCAACGATGACCCGCTCGCCGGCATCGAGCTCCAGCGTGCCTGCGAGGCGGCCGCCTATCGCCTGGGCGGTTCCAACTGGAACGCACCGGCACAACTCGTCGGAGATTTCCTCGCAGGACGCGCCAGCAAGGCGCCCGGAAAGGTAAAGCCCACCTATCCGCTCGGTGTGACCTGGACGGCAATTGACGAAGCCCTACCGCAGCATATCGTCGAGTCGCTCCGCCTGGGACTTCCCCTACTCGGAAAAAAGCTACGAGGCTACGACCGTCCCGATGCCGTTCTTACCGGCGTGGAGACTCGTTCGAGCTCACCTGTCACTGTCACCCGAGACCGAACGTGCCATGCCGTGTCGACCCCGGGCCTCTACCCTTGTGGCGAGGGAGCTGGATATGCCGGCGGCATCATGAGCGCGGCCACCGACGGCATCCGTTGTGCCGAAGCCCTGATCGCGGACCTCTAACGCACGAATTTCTGCGCGCAAAAGACACAGGCCCCGAGCTCCACAGGGAACTCGGGGCCTGTTCGCTATTTCTTAAACCGTGTACCCCGGCGTTTTCTGCCCGATGCGAACGTGGAACCCTTGCGGGCCTGCGAACGTAAGCGCTCGATCGTCTCGTCCTCAGACGCGCCCTCGAGCATCGCCCGAATCTGAACGACGGCATCGCGCAGGCGCGCCGCCTCCTCAAAGTCCATGGCGGCAGAAGCGTTGCGCATATCCTCTTCCATGGTTTCGACGATCCGCACAAGCTCGTCATGCGGCAGTTCTTCCAACTGCTCCGCAAGTGTCTGCTCTGGCGCCACCGTTTCCGGCACGCCGCCCTCGCCCGACTCATCGGGCGTATAGAATGCGCCATGACCAAGAGAGTCGCCCTTCGAGCGCCCCTTGGAACCCACAGTTTTTTCGGCCTCGGCAATAAAACTTGAGATGTCGTTGATGGCCTTGCGCACTGTCTTGGGCACAATGCCATGCTCTTCGTTATATGCCATCTGAATCTCGCGACGGCGCTGCGTCTCCTCGATGGCCTCTTTCATCGAATCGGTCACAACGTCCGCATACATGATGACTTCGCCATCGGCGTTACGGGCCGCGCGGCCAATCGTCTGAATCAGCGAACGGCGGTTGCGCAAGAATCCTTCCTTATCGGCATCGAGAATTGCCACCAGTGAGACCTCGGGAAGATCCAAGCCCTCGCGAAGCAGGTTGATGCCAACGAGAACATCGATCTTGCCCTCGCGCAGCGTTCGCAGGATCTCGACACGGTCCATTGTCGCCGTATCAGAATGCATGTAATTGACCTTAATGCCCGCATCAAGCAGATGGTCGGTCAGGTCCTCGGCCATGCGCTTGGTCAACGTGGTCACCAGCACGCGCTCCTTGCGGGCAACGCGCTCGCGAATCTCGTCCTCAAGATCGTCAATCTGACCGCGAACCGGACGCACATCGATCTTGGGATCGAGCAGACCGGTCGGACGAATAATCTGCTCAACGTCGTTCTGGCTAACCCGCAGCTCATAGTCGCCCGGTGTTGCCGAAACGTAGATGAACTGGGGTATCCTTGCCTCAAACTCATCGAAACGAAGCGGGCGGTTATCGAGCGCCGAGGGCAGGCGAAAACCGTGTTCCACCAGCGTCACCTTACGCGAGCGGTCACCTTCGTGCATGCCGCGAATCTGCGGCACCGTCACATGGCTCTCATCGATGATGCAGAGCATATCCTTGGGAAAGTAATCGATTAGGGTAAACGGCGGCTCACCCGGCTTGCGACCGTCCAGATGACGCGAGTAGTTCTCGATGCCGTTGCAAAAGCCCATCGTCTCGAGCATCTCAAGATCATAATCGGTGCGCTGCTGCAGACGCTGCGCCTCGAGCAACTTGTCGGTCGCCTTGAGCTCCGCCACGCGCTTCTCGCACTCTTCGCTGATCGATTTCAGAGCCGCCTTGACCTTCGGCTTCTCGGTCACATAGTGTGATGCCGGCCATACGGGGATGGCCTCGTACTCACGAAGCATCTCACCGGTGACCTCATCGATCTCGGCAATCAGCTCGACCTCGTCGCCAAAGAACTCAAACCGCAACGGATGCTCAGCATAAGGCGGATACACGTCGACAACATCGCCGCGCACGCGGAACGTGCCACGCGCCAGGTCATAGTCATTGCGATCATATTGAATGTCGATAAGCGCATGGATAAAGTCATCGCGCTCGAGCGGCACCTTCTTGTCGACGTTTGGAGCCAGACCTGCATAGTCCTCAGGAGAGCCAATGCCATAGATACACGAGACCGATGCGACAACGATCACATCGCGTCGAGAGAGCAGCGATGCGGTCGCCTGATGTCGCAGCATCTCAACCTCTTCGTTAATCGAGGAGTCTTTCTCGATATATGTATCGCTTTGCGGCACATACGCCTCGGGCTGATAGTAGTCGTAGTACGAGACGAAGTAGACCACAGCGTTGTTGGGAAAGAACTCTTTGAGCTCGCTCGCAAGCTGAGCGGCGAGCGTTTTATTCGGAGCCATGACCAGCGTCGGCTTTCCCAGGGCCTCAATAGTCTTTGCCATCGTGAAGGTCTTGCCCGAACCAGTCACGCCCAGCAAAACCTGATAGCGGTCTCCGTCCCTCACACCCTGCACAAGCGACTCAATGGCTTTAGGCTGAGAGCCTGCAGGGTCATAGGGAGACACGACCTTAAACGGCACGTCAGAGCCTTCAACGCCAAAGCGCTTAAGTTCACCACCAACGCGTTCTACTTCAAATTCCGCCATGGATACTCCTAACTCATATATCTGCAGTATACGCAGGCGGCAGGCATAGTCCTATACGAACCGATCGGGATAGAGGGTTTTGTAGCGAACCCAGGCATTATTGACACGAATCAGATACGCCTGCGTCTCGGGAAAGGTGATTGCATTATGAAGCGACGTACTCTGCTGCGCCCATCCGTCGACATTGCCCATGCCGGCGTTATAGGCGGCATGGGCAATGTCAGTCGACCCGTTAAAATACGCTAGAAGATACGAAAGATACGCACAGCCAAACTCGATATTCGTAGCCGGATCGTTAAGGTTGTCGGCCGAATACTCGCCACCGTCGACAAGGCCCTTGGCGATCATATCCTGGGCAGTCTCGGGCATCAGCTGCATCAATCCCTGAGCACCCTGATTCGACTCGGCCTCGGGATCCCAATTCGATTCAGACTTAATGACAGCGCACACCAGATACGGATCCAGATTATGCGAAATACTGGATTGCTTTACATACGCCTCGTAGTCAATCGGATACAGCGGCTTAAAGAAAGCGGCAGGAGCATATGAGTAAACGAATGAGATAAGGCCGAAGGCAAAAACGGCAGCCAGCGGTATAAGGCGATACCACGTAAGGAAACGTGTCTTAGGCATCGGCCTCCTCCTTATCCGCTACATCCCCGAACCCATGGCGCGAAAGCCATGCGTCCAGTTGTTCAAAGAGCGAGTTATCGTCTGCCGCATTGTCAATCACAGTTGTAGCGAGATTGCACAGCGCAGACTCTTCGGGCTGGCAAGCAGAACGGGCATCAAAATCAGATGGCTCCATGCCACGTTGAATAGCGCGCTCGCGACGAACTGACAAAGGGGCGCTGATGACCAAAATTTCATCAGCCAAGCCAAATGCATCCTCAAAACCAGTCGGAGCAGAAACCTCGACCACCGCAAAAGGATAACGGGGAGATGAAACCGTACAACAAACCGGATCGAGAATCCTAAGCGAAAGCTGTTCAATCAGAATGGGATGCACGATGTCATTGAGCCGTGCGACCGAATCAGGAGAAGCGAAAGCTCGAGAAGCGAGGATGCCGCGGCGGATGCCGCCTTCCTCATCCAAAATGTCCCAACCGAATTCATCCGCGAGTGTATTGACGATATCAGAGCCCGGCACATACAGCGATTTTGCAAGCTCATCCAGATCGATAAGCATAGCGCCACGAGATTCGAAATAGCGGCAGGCAGTTGACTTACCCGAAGCAATATTGCCCAAGACAAATACGGTAAACATCAAGCCCTCCCTAACGCCAATGCGAGTAATTATCGCTCAAATACACTAGATGGACTCAAAATACAGCCAAACAGTAAGAGCACATACGGGGGAGCTAGGTCCCAAAGCACAACGTATATACAACGCAAAAAAGGGGGAGGCCGCGAGGC
>WGSL01000110.1 GCA_014871665.1 Collinsella sp.
CAATTTCTTCTGGTGCCCCCGGTGCGATTCGAACGCACGACACCCGCTTTAGGAGAGCGGTGCTCTATCCCCTGAGCTACGGAGGCATGTTGTACTAGTGTAGCAGATTTGCCCCTTGGCCATGTAGCGCATGGCCACTCATCAAGAAGGCTCTGCAGCGAATTATCGCCGTAGAGCCTTCTCAATAACGGAAAATTATAACCCAGAATAACGCAAAATAATGGGATGGGGCTTCCTCTAACCACATGTAAGGGAAATTCCATCCCGGTATTCGGCTAAAAAATGGGACAAGCTTTCCCAACTGGCCCTCAAAAGGAAAATGCATCCCGGAATGAGAACGAATTCCGGGATGCATTTTCCGCCATCTATCGCCAACGATTAGCTGTCTCTGTGGAAAAGGCTCTTGATGGCAGCGGGGATACTCTTGGCGCCCTTGGCCGTCACATCGATAAAGTCGGGCGAACGCACAAGCTTATCCTCGTCGACGTACTTGCGGACAGCACGAAGCGTCTCTTTGTCGTCGCGCGTCGAAAACGTAAAGTGACCGTTGTCCTTGGTGAAGATGGCAAAACGCGTGATCTTCTTGGTGCCGCGCAAAACCTCGGCGGCAATATAGTCGACCTCATCCCACGGGATTTGAATATAATCCTCGGGATTGCGCTCGTTATAGTACTCAAACGCCTTATTGCCCACCATCACGTTACCGTGGCTGGTAAGCCCCATCAGGCAGGTTGCCGGCGTTGCCAAATCGACCGTGCTGTTCTGAGATTGCGCCATGCGCGCCTCGCCCTCCAAATAAAACAATCGGACCGCATCCAGTGTACCCACCGGGTGCGGTCCGTTTCAATGGCTCAAAAGCCCTTGTCTAGCTACTCTCGGTCTTAAGCCGAAGCGTGCTTACATGAAGCCGCAGAAGCGACCGATGATGCCGACGGCGAAGAGAGCCAGGATGATGACGATCGGGCTGACCTTCTTCTTGAGGAGCTTGCAGACCAGCAGGGTCAGGCACACGGCGGCAAGGCCGGGGATGAGCTGATCGAGGTTGGCCTGAAGCGTGGTGACCTTCATCTGATCAAGGGCGGTAGCACCGACGGAGTTGTACATCGTCAGCGCTTCCTTGATACCCTCGGAACCGGAGGGCAGGCTAGCCCAGTCGATAAAGGCGCCAGCAGACTGCTTGACCGTGGAGACGATCGGGGTGAAGGAAATGGACACCCAGCGCTCGACCAGGGCGCCGATGATGAACATACCCAGGATGGAAGCGCCCTCGGTGACCTTGCCCATCAGACCACCGGAGAGGTCCTTGGCGATGGAGGAGCCGACCTTGTAGCCAAACTCCTGCGTGTACCACAGGAAAGCGTAACGGATGATGTTCCACGCGAAGAAGAACAGCAGCGGACCGACGATGCTGCCGGACATGGCCAGGGAAGCGCCCAGAGCGCCCAGAATCGGGCGAAGGGTGAACCAGAAGACGGGGTCGCCGACGCCGGCGAGCGGGCCCATCATACCGACCTTGACGCCCTGAATGGCGACGTCGTCAATCGGGGCACCGTTGGCGCGCTCCTCCTCGAGAGCGAGGGTAACGCCAATGACGGGGGCGGAAACATAGGGGTGGGTGTTATAGAACTCCAGGTGGCGCTTAAGAGCGGCAATCTGGTCATCCTTGCTGGTGTAGAGCTTCTTGATCGCAGGGATCATTGCGAAGCACCAGCCGCCGTTCTGCATACGCTCGTAGTTCCACGAGCCCTGAAGGAACTGATGACGGAAGCAAACCTTCTTGCGGTCAGCCTTGGTGAGCTGAATCTTGTTCTCTGCCATATGTATCACTCCCCTCCTACTCGTAATCGTTCAGAATGTCGCCGAGCGGGTCGCCGGAGCCACCGCCCGTGCCGCCACCCTGCTTGGCCAGATCCTTAAGGCCAAGGTAGATGAGGGCAAGGGAGATGCCGATGAGGCCAAGGGCGATCAGCGTGAGCTGAGGGATGGCAGCAAGGACAAAGCCGAGGATGAAGAACGGCCAGGTCTCCTTGGTGGCCATCATGTTGATGACCATGGCGTAACCGACGGAAGCGACCATGCCGCCGCCGACGGCCATGCCGCCGGACAGCCAGTCGGGCATAGCGTTAAGCGCGTTGGTAACAGCCTCGGCCGGGATAACGCACAGAAGTACTGCCGGGATGGCGATACGAAGGCCCTGCATGAGGATGGCAGCGTACTGCCAGCGCTCGATGCCGGAGAAGTCGCCCTTCTCGGCGCAACCGTCCATGGCGTGAGCGATAGCGGTAGCCAGGGTACGGCAGATCATGGTCAGGAACAGACCAGCGACCGACAGCGGGACGGCGACGGCGATGGCGGCGGTAACGGCCTTCGAGGGATCGGTGGCGCCACCGTTGAGGGCGAGCACCATGATGATCGAAGAAGCGACCGAAGCCAGAGCGGCGTCAGGCGCGACGGCGGCGCCGACGTTAGCCCAGCCAAGGGCCATCATCTGGAGCGAGCCGCCCAGGAGGATGCCCTCCTGAAGGTGACCGGTTACGAGACCGATAAGCGTGCATGCCACGAGCGGCTGATGGAACTGGAACTCATCCAGAATGCCTTCCATACCGGCAAGCAACGCGACAATCGCAACAAGCAGAATAGTGATTGCAGACATGTATCGGACCCTCCTTTACTATGCTTGAGCGGCCAGTTCGGCCTTAGCTTTCTTCAACATGGCGTCGAGATCCTCGGAGGCATCCGAAGGAACCTTGCGGACCTCGAACTTGACGCCCTTGGCCTTGAGGGCCTCGAGGGTCTTAACGTCGTCATCGCCCATAGCGACGGCGTTGGTGACGACGACCTTGCCCTTGGAGTGAGCCATGGAACCGATGTTGACTTCCTTGATGTCGACGCCGGCCTCGATGGCCTTGAGCAGATCCTGCGGGTTCTCGAAGAGCAGCATGGCCTTGGTGTCACCAAAACGCGTGTCCTTGACGACCTCGGCCATCTTCTTGATAGGCACGACGTTGGCATGGACTCCCGGAGGGGCAGCCTGCTCGATCATGGTCTTGCGGAGCTCGTCGTGAGCAACGCCGTCGGAAACCACGATGATGCGGTTGGGGTTGATCTGCTTGGTCCACGTGGTGGCCACCTGACCATGCAGCAGACGGGTGTCGATACGGACGTGGGCAATCTTGATGTGCCCGTCGCCGATGACCGTTCCCGGAGGGATGGCGCCTGCAGGAGCAGCGGCGGCCGCAGCCGGCTTCTTCTCCTCGGGCTCCAGAGACTCGGGCTTGACGCGCACGCCAGCCTTAGCCTCAGTCACGAGATGTTTTGCGATCGCATGTGCAGTGTTCTTTGCATCAAAGCGCTGCGAATATGCCTCGATGAGCATAGGCAGGTTGACACCGGTGACGATAGCCCAGGAATCATGGCCCTCGATGAGCCCGCTAATCTGGTTGAACGGCGTGCCGCCCCACAGATCAACGAGGAAGAGCACCTGCTCCTGGTCCTCGAAGGAAGCGATTGCTTCCTCGACCTTAGCACGGAAGTCGTCGGGGCCCATGCTCGGCTCGAGCGAGACCACGGCCACAGACGGCTGATCGCCAAAGACCATCGAGCCCGTCTGCTTGATTCCAGCTGCCAAGTCCCCGTGGCTAGCAAGAACAATACTTACCATCACATAACCTCCTTTTTGTCTACGTAATTCCTACACGACATGAAAGGAGTATACCTGTTTGGTTTGTGGAATTATAGCTAAATCCGCAAAAGGTTGCATTATTTGTTTGAACGTCTAAGTTTGTTACAAGTTGATTACGTTACTGCTTTTTGACTCATTACCCGCCAAGGCGTCGCTCATCAAGCCACGTATTTTACAGATACAAGCAGACTGTTCATTAATATCGATTTTAGGCAAGCGCGAATGCGCTTGTACTGCCGCTACTGTGTTCAAACAGGTATGACTTGACTATTTGCGCGACTTATGATCTACGAAACCACTCAAGAAAGTTGCGGTGGAATAGTTCTTGTTTAAGAGCCAGAAGGCTGGATTTAGGAACTATTTCACCGCAACTTATAGGGAATCCTAGACGATGTGGAGGGGGTGGGCGGCATCGACGGCGTCGAGGACGTCGGAAGGGCCGTCGGGGGCAGCGTCTGCCGGGTCCTCGTCGGGGGTCTCGATCTGTTTGATCATGACCTCTTGGCCCT
>WGSL01000111.1 GCA_014871665.1 Collinsella sp.
GGGGAGGGGATGTTCGGCTCGGAGTCCATGAAGTACAGGTTGGGGCGGTCGGTCGGGTAGATGGCGCTCTTGAGCGGCGCCTGCCCGACGAGCACGGAATACAGGCCGCACTCCGTGTGGATGCCCAGAAGCCCTGCGATGCAGCGGCGGCGCATGTCGGTGTCGACAATGAGCACCTTCTTGCCCGAGCTGGCGATGGCGCAGGCAAGGTTGGTGCTGACCTGAGTCTTGCCCTCGTCCATGCCCGTCGAGGTGACTACGATCGTCTTCACCTTCTCGTCGATAGAGACGAAGCGGATGTTGGCGAACAGCGTTTTCGAGGCGTTGCTCAGAAGCGGATTTTGGAACTGGCTGGGGCGCTTGCGGTTTTTCTTGGCCATGTTACCTCGTCTTCTTCGGCTTGGGCATGCGGCCGAGCACGGGAATCCCGAGCAGCTCCTCGGCGTCGTCGCCCGACTTCACGGTGGTGTCTAGCATGTCCTGCAAGACGATGATCGCGATGGCGACGAACAGCCCTGCGAGCAGGGCAACCGCGGTGTACATGACGCGGTTGGGGCCGGAGGGCTTGTCTGGCACGCTTGCCCGGTCGATGATGTTCACGGCGTCGAGCTTCATCGCATCGACGGCGGCCTTCGAGGTGCGGTCGGCGAGCTCGTTGGCCACGCTCGCGGCGCCTTCGGGGCTTTTGCCCGTGACGGTGAGCGTGATGACGCGGCTCGTGGTGTCGGAGGTTACTCCCACATCGAAGCCCTTGAGGTCGCTCATGCCGAGGGCGCTCGCGGTGGAGCTCATCACGGTCGACGTCTTCGCGATCTTCGCCAGGTCGTTCGCGAGCTGCTGGGAAGCCGAGGTGTCGGAGCTGGTCACGCGGCCGGTACCATCGGTCGCGTTTGTCGTTTGCGTCAGCACGTAGAGCGACACGTTGGCGGTGTAGTTGTTGGTCATGAATCCCCAGCAGTATGCCGCGGTCGCGCCCGCGAACACCAGGGGGAACACGAGCACCAGGTACCATTTCTTTCGAAGGAGCTCGAGCAGCTCAAGCAGGGTCATTGAAGCGGTTCTCCTCTATTCTTACAATAAAGAAGAGGGCAGCTGCGCCCTCTTCTTTGCAATGTCATGCGCGCAGTACGGTTTCCCAGGTCGGGACCGCGTGTGCTGTCAGTGCTATTCAGCGAGCTTCTTGCGAAGGATCACGCCCACGCCAACGGCGGCGATGGCGCACGCGGTGGTGGCGACGGCGATGCCGGTCATATCAACGCCGGTCTGCGGGGAGGTGGCGCTTGCGTCGGTGGTGGCGCCGGTGACGGTGGAGGAATCAACCGCGATGGTCACGAGCGAGAGGCCATCGGTTGAGATGGTCACATTGCCGTTGGAGACGGTCGCCGTCTTCGTTTCGGTGCCGAGGTTCGCGTCGCGGCCTTGGTGCTCGATGAACACGGTGGCGGTGGCGCCGTTGTACTCAGTTCCCACGTTGAAGGTGAGGGTGTAGGGGCCGTAGGTGCTGCCCTCGGGCACGTCGTAAACCTTGAAGGTGCCTACGATCTTCTGGGTGGCGCTGAGCGACACGTTGGAAGCCTGGTCGGAGGTTGCCTCGACGACGATCTTGCTCGTGGAGTCGTCGGTCTTGCCGGTGACCGTAAGGGATGCGCCCTGGGATGCGGTGCAGGTGTTGGACGTTACCTTCTGCGGGCTGTTCGATGCCCATGCCAGAGTCGGCATCGCCATGGCGAGGGCGAGCGCACAAATCATGGCAGTAAGCTTCTTTTTCATCGTTTCCTCTTTCACTTGAGCGAATGCGTCAATGCTGATGATGTGTTGCATCATAGCACATGGGGACGGGGACATGCGCCTCCGTCGGGCAAGCAGTGGGCGGGAGCCCCATTTTGCGGCGAACCAACGGCAACTTACCTTATCCTCATCACGATAATATCTTCCCTGTATAATGGCTTCAATGGAGATTGCCTATTCTTAACAAAATTTCGCAATGGGATGTTTTGTTTGAGGACTTACTATTATTTTCTACCGAACTCCGACATTTATGCGAAATAGGTCCTTTTTTTTTGGATATGATAAGCATACCGTATTAAGAGGTAGGGCGAAAGCGACCCGATTCAGGTCGAGGTTTTTGTGCGCGGACGAAACGGGAATATGACGAGCGGGACCCTACATGTCGAGCACATGCTGATGGAGATGGCGAAGATTTTTCAAGAGGTAGACAGGCTTGGAGGCACGCGAGCTGGCACGGAGGGAGAGGGACATTTGGTATCGCAGAGCGCTATCGGCATAGCGTTCCGCGCTGCCAAGAGGTCCTCCGACATCGCGGCGTCTGTCGTGGGTATGGTGAGGTCCCATATCCTCTCGCGCATCCCGGAAATGCATCTCGCAAAGCCTACTTTCAGGGTGGTGTGCGCATAGTGGCCAGTGATTTCACGGCCGTTTGCGAGCCCGCGAAGGCGAGGTCCGACGTTTGGGATTCGCCGTCAACTGAAGCCAGCCGAGTGACGGCGAGCAGCGGTGCCTTGGAGCGCAAAACTGTTCGTAGTGGTTTCGCGTATGACATCAATGGCGGCAGGGGCTCAGCCGAAAGCTCCGAGCGCGCCAGGCGCCTCAAGGAGGAGCTTGGGAGTGTGCCGGTTACCGGCATCGAGGACAGGGTGGCGTACCGCTTTCTTAAACGTGCGTTCGACATCGTTTTCAGTGCGGCGGTGCTCGTTGTGTTTTGCTGGCTGTACGCTATCATCGCGATCCTCATCAAGGTCGACGATCCGAAAGGCCCCGTGTTCTTCAGCCAGGAGCGAGTGGGCAAGGACGGCAGAACCTTCCGGATGCTGAAGTTCCGCAGCATGTGCGTGGACGCCGAGGACAGGCTCGCCGAGCTCAGGGAGCTCAACGAGAAGACTGGCCCGGTGTTCAAGATCGCCGAGGACCCGCGTATCACCCGCGTGGGCAAGTGGCTGCGCAAGCTGTCGCTCGACGAGTTGCCCCAGTTCATCAATGTACTGCGCTCGGATATGAGCATCGTGGGCCCGCGTCCCGCATTGCCGGCCGAGGTTGCGACCTACGACGACTACCAGCGCCAAAGGTTGCTGGTCAAGCCCGGCCTCACCTGCTATTGGCAGACGCGTCGCAACCGTGACTCCATCACATTCGACGAGTGGGTCGACCTTGACCTGCTTTACATCAAGAAGTGCTCCGCATGGAGCGATTTGAAGCTGATTATTCAAACCGTGGGCGTCGTGCTTACGGCACAGGGAAGTTAGGCAATTGTTGAATTCTCAAAAAACTATAAAAGCATCCAGGCGCTATCCCATTCTCAACACATACGTTAATGCTCTCTCGCTCGACGAGACGGTTGCCGAGGTTGAGAAGATTATTGCTGCCGGCGCGCCCACCCAACATGTGGTGGTGAACGCCTCGAAGGTGAACCTGATGGAGGCCGACCCGAAGCTGGCCGAGATTGTTAACGCCTGCCCGCTCATCAACGCCGACGGCGCCTCCATCGTGTGGGCTGCCAAGAAGCTGGGCGTGCCCCTGAGCGAGCGTGTGACGGGCATTGACCTGTTCCAGCGCCTGGTGGAGCTGTCCGCTGAGAAGGGCTACAAGGTTTACCTCTTCGGCGCGAAGGAGGAAGTTGTCTCGAGGGTCAGGGCGATTTTCGAGGAGCGTTATCCCGGCATTCAGATAGTCGGTTATCGCAATGGCTACTTCACTGAGGCCGACGAGCCGCAGATTGTGGCGGACATGGCTGCATCTGGGGCGGACATGATGTTTGTCGCGTTCAGCTCTCCTAAGAAAGAGTATTGGGTGCACAAATACCTTAATCAAATAGGAATTCCTTTCGTGATGGGCGTTGGCGGCAGTTTCGACGTGGTGGCTGGGGTGACCGATCGCGCGCCAAAGTGGATGCAGGATCACGGCTTGGAATGGTTCTACCGGTTTATACAGGAGCCTGGCAGGCTTTGGAAGCGCTACATCGTGGGTAACGCAAAGTTTGTTGCCCTTACATACCGATATAAGTTCTCAGGGAAAGGCGAATAAAGAATGGTTAACGTTATCGGTCTCGGTTATATCGGACTGCCCACCGCGCTCATGATG
>WGSL01000112.1 GCA_014871665.1 Collinsella sp.
ACCGTCCCCTGCGGGGACTGAACGGACAGATGCATATGCCGAGCAAAATCGAAAAAAAGCAAGCCGCCGCAAAGCTGCGCAAACCGCCGCGCGACTTCTCGTACACGCAGAACCGAGAGCTCAGCTGGCTGCGCTTTGACAACCGTGTGCTCGACGAGGCTTTTGATGAGTCCGTGCCGCTGTTCGAGCGCCTTAAGTTCGTCTCGATCTTCGAGTCAAACCTCGACGAGTTTCTCATGGTGCGTGTGGGCGGCCTGTCCGATCTGGCAGAGCTCAAAAAACAGCCTGTCGACAACAAGAGCAATATGACCGCCTCCGAACAGGTCGATGCTGTCATGGCCGAAATGCCCGGGCTCCTTACCCGTTGGGAGTCCATCTTTAAGAACATCGAGGGCAAGCTCGACACCCTGGGCGTTCACCGCGCGCGTGTCGATTCGCTTACGCCCGAGGAGCGCACCTTTGTAACCCGCTACTTCCAGGCCTACGTGTCGCCGGTCATCTCACCGCTGGTGATCGACCCGCGCCACCCCTTCCCCAACCTGCGCAACGGCGCGCTCTACCTGGCGTGCGGCCTGGACGGCGTCACCGACGAGGAAAGTCTGCTGGGCCTGATCGAGATTCCCGCCTCGATGAACCGCGTGGTCGAGATCCCCTCGCCCACCGGCACCTACTCCTACATCTTGCTCGAGGACGTCATCCTCGCCTGCCTGGACAGCTGCTTTGGCTCCTATAAGCCGCTCGACCGCGCGCTCATCCGCGTCACCCGCAACGCCGACATCGACCCGGACGGCGAGGGCGTCGAGGAGGAAGAGGATTACCGCCAGCACATGAAGCGCATCCTCAAGAAGCGCCTGCGCCTGCAGCCGGTGGTGCTCGCCGTATCGGGCTCGCTCGAAAAGCCAACGCTCAAGACTATCCGCAAGGCGCTCGAGCTCTCGCGTCGCTCGGTCTTTACCTGCGATATCCCGCTCAACCTGGGCTATGTCTTTGGCATTGAGGGCAAGATTCCCGAGCACCTGCGCAACGAGCTGCTCTTTACGCCATTTAAGCCGCAGCCCAACCCCACCATCGATATGTCCCGCTCCATCCGCGAGCAGGTGCTTCAGCACGACAAACTGCTCTTTTATCCCTATGAGGCCATGAACCCCTTCCTGGATCTGGTACACGAGGCCGCCTACGACCCCGAGTGCATCTCGCTGCGCATCACGCTCTACCGCGTGGCCAAGCAGAGCCGCCTGTGCGAGTCGCTGATCGATGCCGCCGAGAACGGCAAAGAGGTCACGGTGCTCATGGAGCTCCGCGCCCGCTTCGACGAGCAGAACAACATCGAGTGGGCCGAGCGTCTGGAAGAGGCAGGCTGCACCGTCATCTACGGCTCCGAAGGCTTTAAGTGCCACTCCAAGATCTGCCAGCTCACCTATCGCGAGGGCATGGCGCTTACACGCCTGACGCTGTTGGGCACCGGCAACTTTAACGAGAAGACGGCCAAGCTCTACAGCGACTTTATGCTCATGACCGCCCATCCCGGCATCGGCGAGGACGCCAACTTGTTCTTCCGCAACCTGTCGCTGGGCAACCTGCGCGGCGATTACCGCTTCCTGGGCGTGGCGCCGGTCGGCCTGAAGCCACTCATTATGCGCGGCCTGGATCGCGAGATCCAGCGTGCCCTCGCTGGCGAGCCCGCCCGTGTGTTCTTTAAGCTCAACTCGCTCACCGACCGCGAGGTCATCGACAAGATCGCTGAGGCATCGTGCGCAGGAGTCCGCGTAGACATGATCATCCGCGGCATCTCGTGCCTCAAGCCGGGCGTTCCGGGCAAGACCGAGAACGTGCATGTCCGTTCTATCGTCGGACGCTTTTTGGAGCATGCGCGCGTTTACGCCTTTGGCGTGGACTCGGACATGATCTATCTGAGCTCGGCCGACATGATGACGCGCAACACCGAGCACCGCGTGGAGATCGCCTTCCCCGTGCTCGACCCCACCTGCCGCGCCCTGGTGCACGAATACATGGGCATGCAGCTGCGCGACAACGTAAAGGCACGCAGCCTCACGAGCGACGGCACCTGGGTCCCCGTGGAGCGCAAAGAGGACGAGAAGCCCTTCAACTCGCAGGAAGCTCTGCTGGAGCGTGCCTATCGCAACGCCGAGTCCGCCGGGCAGCAGCGCGCACAGGAGAAGGAACGCGTGGCCGAAGAAGCTATTCAGGCCGAGGTTGAACATGGGGCAGTTGCCAAACCGGAAACGGTTGCCGCTCCCCCGGTGAATGAACCCGTGGCTGCCGCAGAGCCCGCCGTGGAGAAAGCGCCCGAGGTTCAGAAGGTCCAGGCGACCGTCATTGAGCCCGAGCCTGCACCTGCACCTCAGCCCGAGCCGCAGGTCACCAAACCCGCACCCGAGACGAGTGCCCGCCGCGAGAAGCCCGCTGGCAAGACCAAGGCCATCGAGCGCCATCGCCCCGGTCGCGTGCGCATGGGACTGGGTCTGATCGGCCTGGGTCTTAAGACGCTCATTACCGGCAAGACGAAATAGACGTTTGTAGAAGCGCCCCGCATTTGAGGAAAGCCTCGGATGCGGGGCGCTTTTCCCTGCTACCATGGTGCGGACAACAACGCGAATGACAGGCAGGGATATGAAGCTCACTATAGAATCGATGACCTACGGCGCCGATGGGCTGGCGCACGCCGACAACGGCAAGGCCGTCTTTGTGCAGGGCGCCGTGGCAGGCGACACCGTCGAGGCCGAGGTCGTGCAGGACGGCAAGTCATTCATGCGTGCCCGCACCACCGAGATTCTGGAGCCAAGCCCCGATCGCATTCAGCCTCCCTGCCCCTTCGTGGGCATCTGCGGCGGCTGCTCGTGGGGCAATCTCTCACGCACGGCACAGCTCGCCGCCAAGGAGCAAAACCTGCGCTCCACGCTCGAACGCATTGGCAAGTTCGCTCCTGAGCAGGTCGATGAGCTGGTGCAGCCCATCCGCCACACCAAGGACGACTGGGGCTACCGCAATAAAATCGAGCTCGAACCGACCGTCGTCAACGGTCGCGTGCGCCTTGGCATGCACGGTGTCGACCCCAGCAAGATCGTGACCGTCGATGCGTGCCCGCTGTTCGATAAGCGTTTTCCCAAGGCGCTCAAATCGGTCGTCGGCGCACTCAACTATCTAAGCGGCAGCCATGATTTGGGCCTCGAGCGCGTGGGCATTCGCGCCTCGCGCCGCACTAAGGCGCTCGAAGTCGCACTCTGGACGCCCACGGGTTCCTTCCCGCGCTCGCAAGTCTCGCGCGTGCTGGCAGACGCCGCGCACCCCACAAGCGTGGTGCGCGTGATGAGCAAGGGCGAGAAGAAGGCCCGCCGCGTCTCTAAGGTAGAGATGCTCGCCGGCGAGGGCTCGTGGACCGAGAACATCGCCGAAGGCCAGATGCGCCTGTCCGCTCCGTCGTTCTTCCAAGTCAACACCAAGGGTGCCGAGATTTTGATCGAGCTCGTTATGGACGCCCTCGACCCGCAGGAAGACGAGCTGGCCGTGGACCTGTACTGCGGTGCCGGCACCTTTACCCTGCCGCTCGCCCGCCGCTGCGATTACGTCGCCGCCGTCGAGGCCTACGGCCCGGCCGTGCGCGACCTGCGTCGCAACCTGGAGATCAACAAGCTCGATAACGTCGACGTCATCGGCGGCGATGCCGTGCGCGAGTTCCCCGACCAGGATGCCGATGTCCTGGTAGTCGACCCGCCGCGTGCAGGTCTGGCGCCCGAGGCTATCGACCTCATCGCCAGCACAAGCGCACGCGATGTCGCCTATGTGAGCTGCGATCCGGCCACCCTGGCGCGCGATCTCAAACGCTTTGTCGAAGAAGGCACCTTCTCCCCCGTCAAGATCACGCCGGTCGACCTATTCCCGCAAACCTTCCACTGCGAAACCGTCGTCCACCTCAAGCGCAACTAACCGCATGATTTTATGAGAAATGGGGATTAGATAAGGCTCTGTTAGACCAGGATTGACATACATGTGTCCCCACGGTGCCATATCGTT
>WGSL01000113.1 GCA_014871665.1 Collinsella sp.
CTACAATCCTATGCAAGACGAAGGCCACATTAAGTGGCCTTCTTTGCATGCGGAACTCGCGACAAACGTAACGCCCGCCCGCCTCCGACCGACTACCAACCTAATTCTTTCAGCCCAGGCCCCTGTGTACCGCGCGTCTAAGATCTTCAAATTCAGCTTGCTGACACAAAGCGAGACATAGCAGAGGACCCCTGGTCCTTAACTTGATACGAGTTCCGCACGCAAAGGAGGCGCCAGTGGCGCCTCCGTCTTGCGCAGGACTGTTCGAAGTAGCAAGTTAAGGACCAGGGGTCCCCGTTACCCGAGCGTTTCTGCACTAGTTAAATTTGAAGATCTTTGAGGCAAGATGGTATAGGCCGAGTGTGGTTTTGTCTCCGGCCCGTCCACGCAGGTTGGTAAAGAATCCGACCACGCCGTAGCGAGCGCGACGATACATGCGCTCGTCGTACTCCTTCAGGTCCTTCCACAGCGTCTTCAGGCGCTCATCGGCACAATCTTCCTCGGAAAGCTTGGTGAGCACTGAGCAAATCGCCATCATCATGGTGAAGTAGCCCATCATGTACGAACGCAGACGCGAGGACTCAACGTCCTGGTACAGGTGGAACGATTCCATCATGATGCGCGTTACGCGGAACTGCTGACCCAGGCGCTTGACCATCGTGGCCTCATTGACGCTCTGGCCCTCGCGACCGATAAAGTAGCGATAGAGGTCGATGTCGGCGTAATACATGGTCTTGCAGCGCGGCAGCGGCACGTATGCGTAGATATTATCCACGTAGAACGTGTGTGCCGGCATAGGCAGATTGGACTCACGCAGCACATCGGTGCGATAGCACAGGCTGTGCATGAGCAGGTTCTGATCGGGACGGAAGTGTCCGATCTGGTCCCAAGAGAAAATCTTTTTGCGCGGCAGTGCAAACTTGTAGCCAATCGCGGTGTGCGTGCCCTCGTAAACCTTCTCGTACACGTAGTTCGAGATAAACAGGTCGACGCGCTGGTCGCGCTCCTCAAAGCCACGCAGAATCGACAGCATGGTCGAAAGCGCTGCACCGTCGAGCCAGTCGTCCGAGTCGACAACCTTGTAGTAGGTGCCCTGCGCCTCGCGCAGACCCGAAAGGACGGCAATACCGTGGCCGCCGTTCTCCTGGTGCACCGCGCGGATGATTCCAGGATAACGTGCCTCCCACTCGTCGGCCTTGGCGGCCGTCTCGTCCTTGGAGCCGTCGTCCACCACGATAATCTCGATATCAGTGGCGTAATTGCTCCCCTCCAAGATGGAGGTGATGCAATGGTCCATGTCCTTGGCGGCGTTATACGAGGGAATACCGAATGTTATGACTTTATGCATGGCAGGCGATAATCTCATCCGAAAGATCGAGGGCGGAATTGGTCACGGCGTCCATATCGTAGTAACGATACTCGGCAAGACGACCCACCGGGTGGAAGTTCGTCAGGTTCTGGACGCGCTCGAGATAGCGCTCGTAGAGCTCACGGTTCTTGGGCTCCAGGATAGCGTAGTACGGCGTCTCGCCCGAGCCGGGCGTATAGGCCTTGGAGTACTCCTTCATGATGGTGGTCTTGCCGGGCAGGACCTGACCGGTCATGTTCTTGAACTCGGTGATACGCGTGTAGTCCTCGCTCGTGGTGTAGTTGACGGTGCCCACGGGCTGGAACTGGTCCATATCGAGCGTCTCGAACTTCATATCGAGCGTGCGGTACGGCAGCGCGCCCAGGTCGAGGTTGAACAGCTCGTCGAGTGGACCGGTGTAGACGATCTCGCCACCATAGACCTTGCCGTCAATCTTGACGGTGGTCTCGTCGATTTCAAAGAGGTCACGGGCGTCCACGTCGCAGAACACATCAATCAGATCGTGATCGAGCATATGCTCGAACAGCGCGGTATAGCCGTCCTGCGGCATGCCCTGGAAAGGAGCCTGCGGGAAGTAGCGATCGTCATCGCCCACAAAGACGGGGACGCGGCCGGTGATCGAGGGGTCGATCTGATCGGGCGTCTGGCCCCACTGCTTCATGGTGTAATGCAAAAAAACGTTCTCGTAGACGTAATCGGCGACCTCGGCAAGATCCGGGTCGTTCTTCTTGCGCAGCTCCATGATGGGCACCTTGACGTCCTTGCCAAAGGTCTCCACGAGCTTCTGATACAGTTCCTCGCCGCGCTCATCGCCAAAGGCAAGCTTAAGGCTCGCATGGTTAAAGGGCACGGGCATAAGGGTACCGTTGATGTTGGCGAGCACCTTGTGCTGGTAGTCCGTCCACTTGGTAAAGCGCGACAGGAAGTTATGCACGCGCTCGTTAAAGGTATGGTAGATGTGCGGACCATACTCGTGGACCAGGATTCCCGCCTCGTCAGTGCAGTCGTAGGCGTTACCCGCAATGTGGCTACGGCGCTCCAAAACGGCAACGCGATAGCCGATGGTCTCGGCGAGACGGCGGGCGCAAACGGCACCGGCATAACCGGCGCCGACAACGATCATGTCGTACGCACCGGCATTAAAGCCTTCAGGCAGGCCTGAGGTAATCTGCATCGATACTCCTTGTCAAAAGCCACGGGCTCGTTAGCTGGGCTTTTCTCGAACATTCTTCGAGACATATTTATCAGAGCGATTATAGCGCTAATGCGTCCTATAATGAGCTTGCCACACAAGGAAAGCTCAAGCACCGCGGCGTACATTATTGAAAGGTAAACCCGCTAGCAGCGGGTTTATTCGTGTACAGCCGAGGGCCTGGAGCTTAGCGAAACGCTTGTAAGGAGAAACATGAGCGATTTCCTAAACCGTATGAAGTCTGCCGCCAAGGCCGACCTTAAGACCATCGTCCTGCCCGAGGGCGAGGACCCGCGCACCATCGTCGCGGCAAACAAAATCATCGAGGAGGGCCTGGCAAAGCTCGTCATCCTGGGCAACCCTGACGAGATCGACGTTCCCGGCGCCACCGTCATCGACCCGCGCAACGCCGAGAAGCACGAGGAGTACGCGCAGAAGTTTGCCGAGCTCCGCGCCAAGAAGGGCGTTACCATCGAGCAGGCTCGCGCCCAGGTGATGGACGCCACCTACTTTGGCACCATGATGGTCAAGATGGGCGATGCCGACGGCCTGGTCTCCGGCGCCTGCCACTCCACCGCCGACACCCTGCGCCCCGCGTTGCAGATCCTCAAGACCGCCCCGGGCACCAAGCTGGTCTCGGCCTTCTTCGTGATGTGCACCGACACTCCGCAGTTCGGTACTGACGGCACGCTGATTTTTGCCGACTGTGGCCTCAACATCAACCCGTCCTCCGATGAGCTCTCCGAGATCGCCATCGCCTCCGCTCACTCTTGGTCCACCTTCATGGGCAATGTGGAGCCGCACGTGGCCATGCTCTCCTACTCCACCATGGGCTCCGCCGGTGGCGAGGTCGCCAAGAAGGTCCAGGAGGCCGTGAAGTTCTGCAAGGAGAAGGCTCCCGAGCTCGCCATCGATGGCGACCTGCAGCTCGACGCCGCCATCGTCCCCACCGTCGCCCAGCTCAAGGCTCCCGGCTCCTCCGTCGCCGGTAAGGCCAACGTGCTCGTGTTCCCCGACCTCGAGGCTGGCAACATCGGCTACAAGCTGGTCCAGCGCTTCGCTGGCGCTGACGCCTACGGCCCCATCCTGCAGGGCATCGCCAAGCCGGTTAACGACCTGTCGCGCGGCTGCTCTGCCGACGACATCGTGGGTGTCGTGGCCATCACCGCCGTCCAGGCTCAGATGGCTGAGTAGCGTACGCACTCGCCCGAAGGCCGTACGGGCTAACCCCTGAAAACGTCCTCTACCAATGAAGCGCCCCCGTTCTGCTCCTTCGGAGCTACGAACGGGGGCGCGTCTGGTCTGCGGAGTGTTTTGAGGGGTTTGCCCGTACGGCCGT
>WGSL01000114.1 GCA_014871665.1 Collinsella sp.
GCATAGGGCACGGCGACACGACCGTAGCCGGTCGCGATCACGCGCACGTCGTCGGCAGCCACGTCATAGCCGGCCGCGGCAAGCTCGCCGCGCAGACGCTCCGCCGCATCGACCGAGGAGAACCCGGTTGGCTGCACGCACGTCCACGCCACCGAACCCCCTCCATCGACCACAGCAGCCTTAGCCGCCGTAGACCCGATATCGATCCCGATCCCTATCATGGCTCTCTCCCAATCTAAACATCAAAGGTAGCGGCGCGTTCAGGCGCCTTAGCTCTAGGTTTCTCAGGTGCCGGAGATTGACCCGAAAGAGGAGCGCAGCGTACATTGGGTACGCAAGCGACGGTTTGAGGAGCAAGATCCGGTGCCTGAGGAAGCTAGAGGGTTTCGATGAAGGCGGCGATGCGGGTCTCGATCTGTCCCATGTCGCCGTTGCTGTAGTCGGTCTCGATCTTCATGTACGGAATGCCCGCACCCTCGACAGTCTCCTGCATGCGCGCACTCTCCACGTTAAAGGTGTGGCACGCCTGGAGCACGCTCTCCACTACGCCATCGACGTGATACTTCTCGCACATGGCCAGCGTGTTTTCCATACGACCGTCGTTGGGCGTCATGACCGAGCAGTTAATGTCCAGGTAGCGGTCGGCGATGGCGCGCAAGATGTCGGGAGCCTCCGGGTCGATCATCATGGCCGCCGTGCGCTCGCCCGAGCAGTCGTCCATGCACACGACCACACCACCGTTGGACTCGATGGTGCGACCGATCTTGTTGATCACGCCGCCCACCGGGCAGCCGGTGATCAGAATGCGCTTGGCATCCGCCGCAACCGGGCGCTCGCTCGCGTCGTAGGCCTCGCGCAGCTTGACAACCTTTTGCTCCAGCTGCTGCGTATAGGCCTCGATATCAAAGCTAAACGTACCGGCAAACATGGTGCTCATCAGGTCGACGCCGCTCATGGCCGCCGGCTGGTTGGCCTGCAGCGCAAACATCTCGAGCTGGGCCGCACGCAAGCGGTTGCGACGACGGACGGCAGCGCGCAGATCATCGTCGGTAATCGTGATGCCGTAGAAGTTCTCGAGCTCCTCCTTGAGCAGACGGCACTCCTCGTACCAGCCCTCGCGCTCGTAGGCTCGATCGCGGCCCTGCGGAAGATGCAGAATGTGCGTGCGCTTGAGCTCGTTGAGCAGCTCGTACATCTTCTTCTTGCCGTCGCAGGTGGTCTCACCGATGATCATGTCGCTAAAGTACGTAAACGGGCACTTTTGCGAATAGGCAAAACCATACGTAGACTTGATGAGCGGGCACAGGTTTGCCGGCAGCACCTTCTCGGCCTCGGGAATCACCTCGTCGGACGTGCCGCACAGCGCCACGCTCGCAGCCCCCGCGGCATCGATAATCTCGAGCGGCGTGTAGCTGCACAGAAAACCGACCAGGCGATTACCCGCCTGCTTATAATCCTTGACGCGAATAAACGCCGCCTTGCGTTGCTCGTTGAACTCCTCAAACGTGGACGGCAACGGCTGCTCAATATTTTCCGACATATAACTCCTTAACAAACCTTTTAACCAACCAAGGAAACGGCTTTCCCAGGTGCCCGAGGTTGCCGTGAAAGAGGAGCGCCGCGTACTTTGGTATGCAAGCGATGGTTTGAACGGCAAGATCGGGTGCTTGGGGAAGCCGCTGGACCGGATAGCCCTAAATGGTTTCCAAGAAAGCCTCAATCCTGGTTTGCAGTTGGCCTGCATCCTCGCCGGCGTAGTCGGTCGTGATGTGCATAAACGGGATGCCGGCCTCTTCGGCGGCCTTCTCCACGGCAAACGACTCCATCTCGTAGAGCGTGCAGAACTGCAAGGCCACGTCGACGATGCCGTCGGCATGCAGGTCCTTGGCCATCTGGACAATGTCCTTCATACGCTGGTCGTTGGGCGTAAAGACGGCGCAGTTGATCTTAAAGTAGCGCTCGGCGATGGCGTCGAGCATCTCGTCAACCGTCTCACCGGACTCGTCGACCAGGTCCTTGTAGTAGCGCGAGCCCGTGCAGGACTCCTCGCCCACCACGACGCCGCCGGCCTTCTCGATGAGGTTGAACAGCTTCCAGTTGGGCACGGCCATGGGCGTACCGGTGTACAGGATGCGCTTGGTGCCCTTGGGCGCCACACCCTCGCCGGCCTCAACGCGCTGCTCGCACTCAGCCGCCATTTCGTTGATGGCGCCGGTCAGACGCGGCGTGTCATCCATAAAGGCGGCCTGAACGGTCAGCAGGCTGTCGAGACCGCTGATGGGCGCCGGATCGGCAGCGCGGGTCGCAGCCAGACGCTGCAGGGCGCGACGCTTCTCGTTGACGGCGTGGATGGCAGCCTTCAGGCGCTCAGGCGTAATCGTGACGCCGCACTCTTCCTCGATCTTGGCGGCAAGCTTTTTAACCTCGGCCTTCCAGGTCACGAGCGTCGACTCGTCGTGCACGTTGGGAATATCCATGACGTACATGTTCTTTTGCGTGGCAAAGAACTCGTAGGCCTTCTTCTTGCCATCGCAGGTGTTCTCGCCTACCACCAAGTCACTCGACTCAATGTAGGGGCAGACCTCGCCCAGCTTAAAGCCGGCAAAGCTCTTGATGAGCGGGCAGGTGTTGCGCGGCAGATGCTCCTCGACCTTGTCGGTCGCCCAGTCGGCACCCGAGCACAGACCAACGGGAATGCCGTCACAGGCAAGTACGATCTCCTCGGGCACGTACACACAGAACGAACCGACGATCTTGGTGGCCTCGCCGGCCTCCTTCTTGTCGAGCATCTCCTTAATACGGCCGCTGTGGATGTTGGTGGCGACAAAATCCAGGTAGGACGTGGACTTGGGGCGATTGTTCTGCGTCAGGAACATATCGCCGTACATCTGGCCCACAGCGCCCAGCAGCATGTCGTGGTCGGCAAGATTCATGCCGAGGCTCTCCCACATCGGATGGAAATCAAATTCTTCAGCCATGACGGTTCCCCTCTCGAACCAAAAATGAATAGCTACGGTATTTCTGCACGGTGGGTGGCGAAAACCCAGCCGTGCTCAAACCCGGAATTTTGGGGAACCCGCTTTGCGGTCGATTATTTAGTTGTGCGTCGTCTCTCCCGGAGCCGTGAACATACCTGCTCATATGCGGCTCCGAGCCATATACAGGGCGCGCGCGGCAACGCGACGCGAATATGTCTTCTGCAGCATCGGCGCGCCCTCCTTTTCTCGTCGAAGGTAACTATATCAACGGTTGTCGTCAAGACGAACACCGTCGACACGCGTACGACAACGTTGGGATGTGAGCATCTCGCTGTCTGATAATTAATTATCAGACTGATAAGGTTTAGTCATGTAGAAATCGGCGAACGGCGAAGTGAAAACAAAGCGGTCGAGGAATACCTCCTCGACCGCATCGCACCCGCATTATCGGCAAACGAGATGAATCCTGCTTGCATCAAAATGCATGCGCAGAGTCTCACCCGCCTGCGGCAGCGCTTCCCCGGGTACACTCACATTATTCACCTTCCACTGCAGACGCGTGGGCGCATCAGCACGCGGCACGTCCAGC
>WGSL01000115.1 GCA_014871665.1 Collinsella sp.
TTCCATTTCACCCCGCAACTTATGGGTGGGGATGGCTACGACGCTAGCGTGGCGATGACGGCTTCGTCGCCGGCGTATATTAGGGTGTTGCCGTCGGGGATGATCGTTTGGCCGTCGCGCTTGAGCATCACCACGATAAAGGGGTGCTTGCCCTGCGGCACATCGCGAAGACGCTGGCCGGCCAGGCGACCGTGGGGGGTTACGGTGACCTCGCGCAGCGTAACCTCGGCACGCTCTTCGAACGTTGGGGCGGCCATCACCAGCAGATCGCCTTCCTGGATCACGGTATCGCCGTTGGGCAGCACCGGGTGCGCCCCGTCGCGCAGCACCAGGACCACGAGCATGTCCGTCGCGCTGCCAATATCGGCGAGCGAGCGCTCGGCAAACGGATGGCCAGCACCCACCTTGAGCTTTACAAATGACATGCCGTCTTCGTCGCGATAGTCGTTAAAGGTGCGGCGCACGTCGCCGGTCGCATCGATCATATCGAGCTTCTTCGTCACCGCTGGCAGCAGCGAGCCCTGCACCACAATGCTCGACACGGCAATCACAAACACCAGGTCAAATAGGTCGTGTCCGCCGGGAACGCCGGCCACCACGGCAAAGAGGCTAAACACGACCGAAGCTGCTCCGCGCAGGCCCGCCCAGCTTACGAGCGCGACCTGGCGGGGGTTCGTCTTAAAGGGCGCCAGGAGCACGCCGACGGCGATGGGACGGCTCACGTAGAGCATAAACGCCATGAGCGCCAGGCCCGGCAGCAGCATCTGCGGCAGGCGTGCGGGCGTGACGAGCAGGCCGAGCAAGAAGAAGATCGTCATCTCGGCCATCTCGGTGAGGGTGTCAAAGAAGTGCGCCATCTCGACCTTGCCGGTGATGTCGCTCGCACCCAGCACAATGCCGGCCAGGTATACGGCCAAAAAGCCGTTGCCGCCCAGATAGCTTGGTAGCGCGTAGGCGACGATCGCCACGGCGAACAAGAAGATGGTCTGCGCGCCCTCGGCCGTTGCGTGTGCGCGTTCAATCAGACGGCCCGCCGCCCAGCCGATGGCAAGGCCCAGGCCCGCGCCCAGGATAATCTGCTTGGCCAGCAGTGCGGGAATGTTGATGTCGCCGCCGGCCGCGAGTGTGGCGAGCACGGCGGTGAGCATGTAGGCGACGGGGTCGTTGGAGCCCGATTCGACCTCGAGCAGCGAGTCGGTGCCGCCCTTCAGCGACAGGCTGTGCTCGCGCAGAACGCTAAAGACGCTGGCCGCGTCGGTGGATGCCACGACTGATCCCAGCAGCAGGCCGCCGATCCAGTCGAAGCCCAGCACGAAGTGGGCGAACACGCCGGTGATGCCTGCGGTGATGACGACGCCGAGCGTGCTCAGCAGCACCGCGGGCACGGCGACGGGCTTGGCGCGGTCGATGTTGGTGTTAAAGCCGCCGTAGAACATGATGAACAGCAGCGCCGTGCTGCAGACGGTTTCGGTGAGCGCGTAGTCGCTAAAGTCGATATGCGCCGGGCCGTTGACGCCCAACAGCATGCCGAGCGCGATAAAGATGAGCAGGGTGGGGAAGGGGAGTTTTTTGCCGACGGGTTTGATGGTCAGGCACAAAATGATGACGAGGCCGATAAAGAGAAGGATCTGGTTCATAGATGGTGTCCGCTCCTGGGTGGTTGGCGTGGCACGGTCAGTTGCCTGCGGTTATTTGTACCCAAAGATGGTGGGTTTATGGGGTTGGATTGCGGGCGTGCGCGATATCGTCATAGACGGCTGCCGTCTTTGCCTCTGCTCGGAAACCCTTTCCAGCTATATTGCAACGGAGTACAATGGGTAACGTTTAAGTTCAACTTGAAGTTTTAGTTGCGGCACCGGGCTTCGGCCGCAATGCAAGGAGAGGCGTACCATGGCGATCTATGTGACATCTGACGCTCACGGGCACGTGCGTGCGCTTGACGAGGCCCTGTCTAAGATCTCGTTGACGTCCGACGACACACTGTACGTGCTGGGCGACATGATCGATCGCGGGCCCGATCCGGTCGGTGTTATTAAGCTCGTGCGCTCGCTGCCCAACGCCCGCGTGCTCAAGGGCAATCACGAGCAGATCATGCTCGATGCCATCATTGGCCAGGATCCGCTCGATGCCGAGACCTGGGATATCAACGGTGGCTGGACGACGCGCGAGCAGCTCAACGACATGGAATTTGAGGCATACGAGGAGCTCGTGCGATGGATGGCCGCGCTGCCGCTCTACGCGGTGGTCGAGACTGCCGAGCGGCCGTACCTGCTGGTGCACGCCGGCATTCAGACCGAGGCGGCGCGTGCGTTTTTGCTTGAGCATGGTGTCGATTGCGGCGACGGCAGGGGAGCGGTCGATGCCGATCGCGAGCTGCTGCAGCAAATGCTCGCCGTACAGTCGTCCGATGACTTGCTCTGGATTCGCCATGGCTATTGGGATGCCCCGACGGGGCTGCTTTCTGCCGAGGGCAAGGGTTCGGTCGTGGTGAGTGGCCACACGCCAACGGTGTCGCTCGGGCGTTATTGCGAGGTCGGTGGTCTTGCGGGGCTCGATGAGGAGTCGGGCCGCGGGCAGATCGTGCGCCTGGGCGGCGAGGATGCCGCCGGTGTGCCCGATCGCATCGACATCGACTGCGCCGCCGCCACCGGCTCCGAGTTCGGCCGCGTGGGCATCCTGCGCCTGGACGACGGGGCGGAGTTCTACGCGAACATCAACCCGGGCGAATAATCGGTGCAAGTGGTAGCTAATTTGGGACGGGACTTTTTTGACTACTTTTGCCCTTCTGCCCGCTAATTGACTTCTCTCGGACGGGGATTAAATAATCATTTGGCTACCCGCTGGCTAAGTGAGTAGACTTTTTTGGAAATGCCGAGCACCCAACATATTTGCCTCAATAAAACCGCAGGTCACAGACTAGTGCTCTGTCGGTGTGGTCGGGGATTCGGTAAAAATCTACTCACTTAGTTTTACGTGATGCATATTGTCTTCAACGAGACCCCAGCCGGGGCGATTCCATCGCAAATTCCGGTGACCGGGGCAGCTAATTAGGCGCCGTACGGATTCCGGTCCCTCTCTATGCGTTGGCGGATGCGGCGGTACTCGATAATCAGCAGCACCAGGAGTAGGGCCATGATGGCTAGGTAGCTCACCACAGCGCCCATCAGACCCAGCAGCTTAATCAGGATCACCGGCAGCACCACGCTTACGGCGAAGCAGATCAGGTAGATCTTGGTGACGTCGCCAGCGTGGCGCAATACCGTGATGATGGCGTAGATAAAATCGATGGCCGCGGTGACGCCGCCGGCGACGACCATCAGCAGCGCCAGCGTACGGTAGCGCTCAAAGCTGAGACCGTACATAAAGCTCATGAGGGGAATACCGGGACCTGCCATAAATGCGGCGCACACGCCGGTGATGACCACGATCAGCGCCATAACGGCAACAATAATCATGTCAAAGCGACGACGCTTGCGAGGATTAGCCCAAATGCTCGACAAGCGCAGGAGCTGCGGTTTATAGA
>WGSL01000116.1 GCA_014871665.1 Collinsella sp.
CCTCAAACACGCCGGCAAGCTCGGCATCGAGTACCGCCAGGTCGCCTGCGGCCTCTGCCGTCATATCGGCAATATAGAGCTCAATCTGCTCAACCGTGCCGTCGGCGCGCACAACGTAGGCGGCGATGCCCCTCAGATCGCCGTCGAGCGCGGCGCGGATACCCGGCACAAAGACGTAGTCGCCCACCTCAAAGTTGGGCTCGGCCTCCATCTGGAAGGGCACCATGCCCCAGTTCATCACGTTGGAGCGATAGCGCTTGGTGGCGTACTCGTGGACGATGTTGGCCAGGCCGCCGATCACGCGCTGGCAGCTCGCGGCCTGCTCGCGGGCGGAACCGTCGCCGGGCTTCTTGGCATAGAGCATGGAGCCATACTCGGTCGCCTTGGCATCGGCCGCGACACCGGCGCCGGCCAGTGCCTCAAACACGCCGGCAAGCTCGGCATCGAGTACCGCCAGGTCGCCTGCGGCCTCGCCGGCCACGCGGCGCTTCTCCACGGCGTCGACCTCCTTGGAGCGACCCACGTAGGCAGGGTCGCGGCGGCTGAGCGTAAACTCGGCCAGACCCAGCGGGTTGGAGCGGAAGGAGCTCGTCTCGCCCGAGGGAATGAGCTCGTCGGTCGTAGTGACCGGATCCATAATCTTGGAGCACACCTTGAGCAGGATGTCGTCACCGAGAGGCTCCATCGCGGGCCACGGCTTGATGTTGGGGCCCTCGACCAGCTCGTCGGCCGGCTCAGCCTTGCCAAAGCCCCAGTACACACGCTTTTTGTACGGCGCGTCGTCAAAGGTGTACTCGCAGGCCTCGTCCCAAGTCTCCTCGGGCAGGTCGGTCGCCGGCGTCAGGACGCCGCCGTTGGCAGCCGTCGCCGCAATGGAGCGGGCGTCCATCAGGGCCACGGCGCTCAGCTGACCGTTGCCCGGCTTGGAACCCTCGCGATTGGGGAAGTTGCGCGTGGTGTGGCGGATCGAAAGGCCGTTGTTGGCAGGCGTGTCGCCGGCACCAAAGCACGGGCCGCAGAATGCCGTGCGCACGATCGCGCCGGCCTCCATAAGGTCGTAGATGTAGCCGCGGCGTGTAAGCTCGAGCGCCACGGGCTGGCTCGTGGGATAGACCGACAGCGAAAACTCGCCGCAGCCGGTGTTGGCGCCCTTAAGCACGCGGGCAGCCTGGACCACGGAGTCGTAGTTGCCGCCCGAGCAGCCGGCGATGACGCCCTGCTGCACGTGCAGCTTGCCGTCGACGATCTTGTCGAGCAGGCTAAAGTGCGTCTTACCCTCGCCGATCTTGGCGGCCTCGAGCTCGACCTCATGCAGGATGTCCTCGAGGTTCTCGTTGAGCTCGTCAATCTCAAAGCCGTTAGAAGGATGGAACGGCAGCGCGATCATGGGCTTGATGCTCGACAGGTCGACCTCGACGCAGCCGTCATAGTAGGCAACATCGGCGGGCTTGAGCTCGCAGTAGTCGTCGCCGCGGCCGTGCATGGCCAAAAACGCGCGCGTGTCCTCATCGGTGGCCCAGATGCTCGACAGGCAGGTGGTCTCGGTGGTCATGACGTCGACGCCGTTGCGGTAGTCGGTCGTCATGCTCGCGATGCCGGGGCCCACGAACTCCATTACCTTGTTCTTGACGTAGCCCTTGGCAAAGACGGCGCGGATGATGGCGAGCGCCACATCGTGCGGGCCGACGCCGGGGCGCGGGGCGCCCGTGAGGTAGATGGCGACGACGCCGGGATAGGCAACGTCGTAGGTGTCGCGCAACAGCTGCTTGGCCAGCTCGCCGCCGCCCTCGCCCACGGCCATGGTACCCAGGGCGCCGTAGCGGGTGTGCGAGTCGGAGCCCAGAATCATCTTGCCGCAACCGGCAAAGTTCTCACGCATAAAGGAGTGGATGACGGCGATGTGCGGCGGGACGAAGATGCCGCCGTACTTCTTGGCAGCCGAGAGGCCAAAGACGTGGTCATCCTCGTTGATGGTGCCGCCCACGGCACACAGCGAGTTATGGCAGTTGGTAAGCACGTAAGGCAACGGGAACTGCTCCATGCCCGAGGCACGCGCTGTCTGGATGATGCCGACAAAGGTGATGTCGTGGCTCGCCATGGCATCAAAGCGAATCTTGAGCGCCTCGGGGTCGCCGGACGTGTTGTGTGCCTGAAGGATCGAATACGCGATGGTGCCGCGCTTGGCATCCTCGGGCGTCTGCGTAATGCCGCGCTCAGCGGCCTCGGCCGCAGGCACAACCTCGCTGCCGCCGCGCAGGTAGATGCCGTCCTCGTACAGCTTGACCATACTGTCTCCCACTCTGCCCAAGAGATTTGGGCGCATAGCATACATTCGTTCAATATCGTGCCATAGAACGGTTGCGAGTGGGTTGCGAATCTACACGTTCACTTTATCTCGGTAAAGCAAAGGACGAGCACCTTGCATCACTCTCCTGACAAGGAGTGTCCCAAAGTGCCGGCACAAAAGGAACGTCCATTACAGTCGAAATTGTCAGCCCGGGACCGTCTCGGGCTACGATTGAGGCGCGCCCAGAACGGGCCGCCGACCGGGCGCCCGCGCACGGCCGAACGTCCCTGCCCCGAGAGGGCCCGTTGGGTGCTGCCGGCGCGGGGCGCGCCGCCCCCGACGGCTGATAGGAAAGTGCCGGGCAGGTGCCGCGGCTGGTAATGTGAGTGCCGAGGGGGAGGCCATCCGGTCGAACGACTACCGGAAGGATACCACCGTGAAAGCGCCATCCACCAGACCCGCGGCCGTGCTCGGCCTGGACGTCGGCAAGTCGTCGCACTGGGCCGGCCTGATCGACCGCGACGGGGAGGTGCTGGCCAGCGCCCCCGTCCGCAACAGGGAGGCCG
>WGSL01000117.1 GCA_014871665.1 Collinsella sp.
ATGCCGGAGGGCTTGAGCGGGGCAAGCGAGGTATTCATGGGCAGACGCATGGCGTTCCTTTCGTAAGGGTGCGCCTGGCCTTCGGCGGCGCGGCCTGCGTCAACTATGGGGCAGCCCGGTTTTCCGTTGGCCGGCGCGCCCCACTCATAATGCTTGGGTCGGTGGGCTGATGTGTTGCGTCCCTGATGGCTACAGGGTTGAAATGAAGGTGGACAGGCGATTTAGGCCTTCGTCCAGATCTTGGTCGGAGACGCAGTAGCTGAGGCGGATGTGGCCTTCGGTGCCGAAGCAGTCGCCCGGGACTAGGGCTACGTTTGCTTCTTTGATGGCTTTGATGCAGAAGGCTTCGCTGGTTAGGTCGAACTTTTTGATGCTCGGGAAAGTGTAGAAGGCTCCTGCGGGCTCTACTGCGTCGAGGCCCATAGCGTTTAAGGCTGCGAGCACGCGTTTGCGGCGGGCTCGGTAGACTTTGAGCATGGGGGTTGGGTCGACGGTCAGGGCTCGCGCTGCTGCGTCCATCTCAAATGAAACGGCACTCGATACTAGGTATTGGTGTGCTTTTGCGATCTCGGCGATGACGGGGGCTGCCGCTGCGAGCCAACCCAAGCGCCAGCCGGTCATGGCCCAGGGCTTGGAGAAACTCTCGATGATCACTGTCTGCTCGCGCAGCTCCGGGTGTCGCTGGGCGAAGCGCTCGTAGCCATCCACATAGACCAGACGGTTGTATACGTCGTCGCAGACTACGTAGATGCCCGCCTGCTCCGCTACGCGCGCCACGGCGTCGAGCGATGCCGCGTCGAGGATGCAGCCCGTAGGATTGTTGGGCGAGCAGATGACGATGGCCTTGGTCGCCGGTGTCACGCAAGCACGAAGTGCGTCCTCGTCAATCTGGAATTGCGCAGGCTCCGTATCCAAAAAGACCGCTTTGGCGTGGTTGGCAACGACGATGCTCTCGTACAGGCCAAAGGCCGGCGTGGGGATAATGACCTCGTCGCCGGGGTTGAGCATGGCCATAAACGTTGCCGACAGGGCCTCGGTCGCGCCGTCGGTCAGGATGACCTCATCGGCAGAATACGTAAGGCCCGCATCCCCCATGTAGGCAGACAGCGCCTCGCGCAGGGCGGGGCGACCGTTGTTGGGCGGATAGTGCGTGTCGCCGCGGTCCAACGAAGCAGTCACCTCAGCGCTAATCACATCGGGCGTAGGAAAATCGGGCTCGCCGAGCGCGAGCGCAATGCATCCCGGATGCTGGGCGGCGAGCGCATTGATCCGGCGGATGCCGGAGGGCTTGAGCGTGGCAAGCGAGGTATTCATGGGCAGACGCATGGCGTTCCTTTCGTAAGGGTTGCACTAGGATAGCGCGGCGGAGCGCCACCAGACGGTGTAACCTAAACGGAAACCAACCGGAAAGGAGGCGGCATGGAGACGACCGCGCGCGGCGATGTACCAAAAACACTGCATAACATCGCGTTTGTCAGTATTCCCGAAAGCGCCGATCTTGAGTTTTTGCTTTGGGACCTGCAGGATGCCATCGCCGCCTATGCCCGGCTTTCCGACACCGTACTCCCCCACCCGGTTGACTTGAAGGCGGATGATGCCGGTGCAGTCGATGGCATAGTGCTCGCTGTTGATGATGCATTTGACGATGAGGCTATGATCGCTGTCGAGCAGATACTCGATCGCCTTGGGAATACAGAAACACGCGTCTATGTCGTCGTCCAGGCCCTGTCCAACAACGCCAAGCAGACGGACGAAGTCCTCGACCGCCTGTATCGGGCATGTCTTCTACGTGACCTGCCATGGTGCGACGGCGTTGTCGTCTGCACCGGCACCGGCATCGCAGCGCTTCGCCACTCCCCGCGCATGGGTCTCTTGCGTCGGCCATTTTCGGAAGCGATGGATAAGCTTGTGGGCGCCGTGCGCATGGGCTGCTCCATTGAACATGCGCAGCTGCTTGGAGGTAGCAATGCCGATAGTGTCGACGCCGACGGCATGGTGCGTGTCGAGCCCGCGCTGCCCGCGCCGATCTGGCGCACCATCATCAAACGTCTCAGCACCCATGCTCAATCCAATATCTAAATTAGAGAGCGGCCCAGTCAACGGCTGCATGCCAACGCTCAACAAGACGTTCCAGACGCCACGCTGCATTGGCGGGACTTGTCGAGGGCAGGACGATGGCGGACAGCCCGGTGCGTTCTTGTAGATAGCGCTTGTAGAGCCGGCCAGCTGTACCACCGTTGCATATCACCCGCCCAATGGGAGCTGTGCCGGTAATGCGCTCGATATGTGCCGGCACAACGTTGCGAATGCTCGCGTCGCTCGAGCCCTTAATGTCGCAGCTCTCGATCACATCCCACAGGGCCACGCCGCCGTTCAGTAGCATGGATCGCTTGACAGCAATCGAGGCGTCGAGCGTCGCAGGCTCGCTGCCCGCCAAAAGGTCGCCCTCGTTGGGCGGCACAGGCACACCGAGGCACGCGGCCATCACCCGCCAAAAGCGATTCTGAGGGTTACCGTAATAAAAGGCATTGGCGCGCGAAAGCACCGAGGGAAACGATCCGAGCACCAAAACGCGCGAGTGCTGGTCGAACACGGGCTCAAACCCATGCTCAATATGTTGATAGCCCTCGTCAGACGCTGCCATGGCCTAGGCCCTCAACAGATAACGCACCTCGTAG
>WGSL01000118.1 GCA_014871665.1 Collinsella sp.
CCCCCCCCCCCCCCCCCCGGCCCAGCTCATGCCAGCGCCACGCGCTAGTAGTTCACCACCTGCTCCTCAAAGTACGCCTTCGGGTGGTTACACACCGGGCACACCTCAGGCGCCTCGGCACCAACGTGCAGGTGCCCGCAGTTCAGGCACTTCCATACCTTCACGCCCTCACGCTCAAACACCTCGCCCGACTCGATGTGCTCGACGAGTTTGTTGTAGCGCTCCTCGTGGGCCTTCTCGACGGCGGCGACACCGCGGAACTTCTCGGCGATCTCGGCAAAGCCCTCCTCCTCGGCGGTCTTGGCGAACTCGTCGTACATCGTGGTCCACTCGTAGTTCTCGCCCGCGGCGGCGTCGCGCAGGTTGTCCAGAGTGCCCGGAACGGCGCCGTCGTGCAGATACTTAAACCACAGTTTGGCGTGCTCGGACTCGTTGCCTGCGGTCTCGGCAAAGATATTCGAGATCTGAACGTAGCCATCCTTTTTGGCCTTGGATGCATAGTAGCGATACTTGGTGTGTGCCTGGGACTCACCGGCAAAAGCAGTCTCGAGGTTCTTCTTGGTCTGAGAGTTCTCAAAATCCATAGGTGTACTTCCCTTCAACACGTGCCGCCCATAGGCTTTGAGCGACCTTGTCTTTAGGATGCCCTCAAGCCGCGAATTTAAACCTTACAATCCCGTTCTTCAGATTTGAGCGGGCTACACACTCAACCAGCGATCGTCCTCGGCTCGGCAAAAGCCCTCGCGCTCCAGGTCAGCTAGAATGCCCGCAATCAAGTCGCACTCGACCGGCCCGCGACCGGCTGCCGCTTCCATCTCGTTAACGCCCACCACGGCATCAGCAAGCGTAATCCCCGCCGGCTGGCCATCGCGCGCTGCCAACAACATACGCACGATATGCGCGCGCTTTTGGCGACGCGAGCCCTCAAACTTGGACTGACGACTATAGCCCGCCGACCGCCTGGACGGATTGGGCAGCGTCTTTTTAAGATACGCGCCGTAATCCAGCAACGCGTAATACCATGCGCGCGGCGTGTCGGCATCGTCTTGAGGCACGGCAAAGGGCGCAATCTCATCCGCCGCCGCACCGGGGGCCGCCGGACAGGCGGCTTGAATCAGCGGCACCAGCTCGCGATCGGGAACGGCCGGCACATCGGGAAAGAAATGATGCAAAAAGACCGTGCGCACATTGGTCTCTAGATACACGCCTGGAAGATCAAACGCAAACGAACGGATGCCCTGCGCCGTTGCCGGGCCAATGCCGGGCAGAGCGACCAAGTCACGCGTCTCACGCGGAAACTCCCCGTCCCAGTCCTCTACAACGCGCTGAGCGGCCCCATGAAGCGCCAGAGCGCGTCGGTTGTAGCCCATGCCCTGCCAAGCGTCCAAAACATCGGAAGGCGCGGCCTGGGCAAGCACCTGCGCAGTCGGAAAACGATCGAGCCACACCGGCATGCGCGCCTCCACACGCGGCACCTGCGTTTGCTGCAGCATGACCTCAGAAAGCCAAATGATGTACGGATCGCGTGTGCGGCGCCACGGAAGGTCGCGATAACGCAGGACCCCTTCCGAACGAATCATCGAACGAAAGGGGTCCTGAATCATGGCTATGCTCCTTATGCGGCGCTATTCCTCCCGGTAAGCGCACGCGCAGGTGGCGTACT
Organism: Collinsella sp.; assembly: GCA_014871665.1. GTDB lineage: Bacteria > Actinomycetota > Coriobacteriia > Coriobacteriales > Coriobacteriaceae > Collinsella. Next base: position 1,664 of record WGSL01000118.1, read on the forward strand.
CGGGAAACGCTTCGCGGTCGGCGAACTTGGGATCGACGGCCGGGAACTGGCGGTGAGCGACGATGTCGCCGAGCGAAACGGAATCGAGGTAGTCGCGCATCAACGCCTGGGCTCCGGCCCACAGGGGATGATAGCAGCACGTGCCCATGCGCGCACAGTCACCATCGGGCGCGGTGCAATCGTTCATAACCATAGGACCCTGAACGGCCTCGACGACCTGGCGGATAGTGACATCGTCCGGACTGACCTTGAGACGCATGCCACCGTGGACGCCGCGCAGGCTCTCCACAATACCGGCCTGGACCAAACCGTGCTGAATCGAGCGGGCAAACGAATACGGGACATTGACCTCTTCGGCAGCGGTGCGAACAGAAAGCAAACGCTCCGGATCCTCGGCAAGCATCGCCAGCATACGAAGGGCGTAATCAGTCTTCCTCGATATGTCCATTTTTCCCCTTTCAAGGAATACGAACAGCTCGAACGAGCTCCGGGGCCGAGCTTGTGTCGAGACGCTAAATGACCGCTAGGACATCCAAATGGTAAATCGGATATCCACTGAGTGCCGCGCTTGGAGCGAAATGCATCAGATGCGGCGCACAGTGCAATTTAGTATAACCTAACCCCCTGCCTCGTAGAACAGGTGTTGCGCAACAAAGCTGTTGTTCAGACAAATATACTTATTAGATTTTACTTGCGTTCCCGAAGGCGCGGGGATTCTGGGCGAAGATGCACCAGGGCGATCGTTCTATCGAAACAAAGTGCATCAAACGCAAAAAGCCACGTCCGAAGACGTGGCTTTAATTGCGTTGGCGGGAAGTACGGGGCTCGAACCCGCGACCTCCGACGTGACAGGCCGGCGCTCTAACCAAACTGAGCTAACTCCCCAGGCAGACGTTCGCGTTTGTTTCCGCTCGCGTGCGCTGCGGGGATTAGTATACACAGAAGTCTGTCCGGCGCGCAACAACTTTTTTGAAAAATTTTTTGGGGCCATCCGGGAGGGCTTCCGG
>WGSL01000119.1 GCA_014871665.1 Collinsella sp.
CATCGACCTGCGCCGATGCCCCCAACGTGGACACACATTTTGTCCTATAAGCCCCCCGCACAGGCTAAAGCCCGTAATCAAAAGGGTCCCGGCCGAGAATTCGACCGGGACCCTTGGACAGAGCTATGTTCGGCTTTCGCCGTGTGCCTGCGAGTTACTCCTCGACGAGCTCAAACTGATCGGGACCGACGCCGCACACCGGGCACACGTAGTCCTCGGGCAGCTCGGGCGTGTCGACCTCGACCTCGTAACCGCAAACGGTGCACACAAACTTATACGTCTTCTTTTCCTCAGCCATGATGTTCTCCTCTCGAACGTGACTGCTGATGTACTTCGCTTATTAGTATATATTCTCGATAATATAATGCAAGTGTTTTTACAACAATTCTAGCCTTGATAGGACGAGGCCTTCGGAGGCGTCTTGCCCTTCAGAACCTTGTGATAGTAGTCGTACGTCAGCGGCGTCTCGTCGCTCAGGCGCTCGGCATCCTCGACCTCGCCGATAAACAGTAGATGCGTGCCCACATCCACAGTATCGATCAAGCGGCAGCTAAACAGCGCCGCTGCATGCTCAGGCACATAAGGCATGCCCAGAGCGGTCTCGCGGGTCTCGTACTTGGCAAACTTGTCATAATCGCTGCTGGTGCGGAACCCAAAGTTACCGATGTAGAGCATGTCGGCGGTCTGATCGATCACGGTCAGCGCGAACGCTTTGGCCGATGCAATGACGCCCGAGGTGACGTTGTCCTTGTTCACGGCAACCGAGATACGCGACGGCGCGGACGTCACCTGCACCGCGGTGTTGATGACACAACCGGCGCGCAGCCCATCTGCCGCGGCGCTCACCACGTACAGACCGCTCGGCATGGTAAAGAACGCAGTTTTGTCCATAACGATCACTCCCCTAACCCGGGTTGGAACCTCATGGATGTATGTACCCACAAAAAAGGCGATGCCCATAACGGACACCGCCTTTGAGACATATGTGTCAGAACCGTGAGGAACATGAGACGCCCGCAGTTGCGGTGAAATAGGGACTGAATAGCCCCTCAAACAGGCAAAACAGTCCGTATTCCACCGCAACTTACAGAGTGCCTAGCGGTTGCGTTCCTTAAGGGCGCGGTCGATCTCGCGTTGGACATCACGCTTGGCCATATCCTCGCGCTTGTCGTAGAGCTTCTTGCCGCGACCCAGACCCAGCAGCAGCTTTACGCGGCCGTCGGTATTAAAGTAGAGCTCCAACGGAACCAGCGCATAACCACGGTTGCGAAGTTTGCCGTCAAGAAAGTCGATCTCCTTGCGGTGCAGCAGCAGACGACGCCGACGGTCGGGATCGCGATTCCACACGCCACCATGGCTATAAGGGTGGATATGCAGGCCGACGAGCCAGCACTCGCCGCCACGAATCAGCGCAAAAGTGTCAGTGATCTGACAGGCGCGCTCGCGAATCGACTTGACCTCGGTGCCGCTCAGCTCAATACCGCACTCAAACGTCTCATCGATAAAGTACTCGTGATGTGCCGAGCGATTCTTGGAAATGAGTTTGCGCTCGCGCTTACTGGGCATCGCCGGCCTCCTTGGCGCCATCGGTTCCCTTGTCGGCACCTGCGCGCTTTGCCTTGCGCTCGGCATTGAGCTCGGCATCGCTCTCGCGCACCAGTTTGATAATCGCCGCGCAGGCCTCCTCTCCCACCAAGTCGCGAGCACGCACCGTCAGGCGCGTCGCCTCCTGCTTGTCGCCGTCGCTTGCAGCATCGGTCGCACACATGATCAGGCAGATGGCGATCTCGGCCGAAGGTGAGGTCGGCACGCCCTGCAGGGCGAGCTCACCCATCACGTGGTCGTCGCTCTCATCGGCGGCATCCGGATAGGTGGTATGGATCTTGTTGAGCAGGCGCGTCGTATGCGCATCGTTGGGCGCCAGGCGCAGCGCCAGACGCGCGCAGCCCACGGCAGCCGAAACGTTCTCGGTCTCGGGCTCCAAGAAGTACTGACCTAGATTGGCGTAAGCGCGGGCGGCGCACTTGCCATCGCTTGCACGCTCCAGCACCGAGAACGAGAGCGATGCCCATTCCTGCTTGTCCTCGAGAGCGCGGAACAGCTCGGCCAGATCCAGGCGGTAGTTGCAGTTCATGGGGTCCCAGCGCACGGCCTGCATCAAGGCGTTGCGAGCACTCACATAATCCTGCTGGCGAATGTAGGCAAACGCCATGTCAGAGTACAGGCGGTCAAACGGCACCTCGACCTGCACGAGCTCGCGCGGATCCTTCTCCACGCGGCGATAGGCCAAGCGCTCAAACTTGCTATCGAAGCTAAAGTATTGACGCTTCTCCTCCGTCTTGCACTCAGCGTCGATATACTCCTCGGCGAGCTCCACCAGACGCTCCAGCAGCGGCGTCGCCGTAGCCAGGTCGCCCTGCGCCAGATAGTTCTCGGCATACGTGATGTCTTGCAAGCTGATGGGCAGATCCATGGCTACTCCTCGATCCGGGCGGCAGACTCAACGCGCGCCTTAAGCATCGGTCAATACACAAAACCCGGGTCTCTTACGAGGCCCGGGCATTCAATTTTGGTAGCCCGTACCAGATTCGAACTGGTGATCTCCGCCTTGAGAGGGCGGCGTCCTAAACCGCTAGACGAACGGGCCA
>WGSL01000012.1 GCA_014871665.1 Collinsella sp.
CTCACAGATTGTGCGGTCCATGAATCTCAGCGACCCCGCCATGCCCTTCTGAGTTCCCGCATGGACAGCCACGTCAATGAAGAGCTTGGGATAGAACTGCTGAGGGTAGGTGCCCACAACTAGGAGTCCAGCCTTGGTGACATTGCCCTGGGAATCAAGGATATTTAGGCGCTCCAGCTTCGTTTGTTTGTCCGGCGCGCCGCGCATTGCCCGGGGCGTCAACGAGAAAGCCCGATCTATCGTACGGTCGACCAGCGTCTCGTCGAGATCGTCCGCGCCCGCACCCGCCACCGCGTCGCGATCGCTCGGAGTCGCTCGACCGCATGACGCCAATGCGAGCACCTCGGTCGATGAAAGCGGCACATCTTTGTCATCGATGCGCTTGTAGCTGCCGCCCTGGGCGCCCCGCTCTATGACATAGCAGGGCTTGCTCGACGGATCGAGCTCCTCAATCGTAATGACGAGAACGATGACGCCCTGAAGCTCCACTCGCTCGATCGTGTATTTGGGCGGATTGGCCAGCTTTCCTCGACCGCCCGCATCACCCATGCCTGACACAAACTGGTTGAGCACTTTCTCGGTCTCGAAGTTCTCAACCGGGACAAAACCTGCGCGCTCACTCACTCCGAGCACGATGATTCCGCCGGCAGTGTTCGCGAATGCGCTCACCGTTTCCCACACGTCGCGGGAAAGCGTCGTGGCGCTCTCCTTGACCTCGACGTTAAGATCGTCCGAGCCCATGCGCCTTAAAGACTCGAGCAGACCGGTCAGTTCGTTTTCGTTCATCTGCACGTCCTTTCGCTTGGTTCTGCGAAGAATGCCGCGAATGGATTTCCCTCGTCTCTTAGTTATCTCTCGTAATTATCTCTCATCTATCTCTCTATCTCTCAGCTTAGAGATAAGAGATAGATAGAGATGGAATGTCTACCATTTGCTTCATTTATACATATTTTTGCTGGTAGAACAATCGGTATTGAGATAATACCATGATTGCTTGTCTCTTTGCTGCTCAGTTATCTCTCATATTTATCTCTCGTCTTTCTGTTATCTCTCGTATTAGAGATGAGTGAGAGATGAGAGATACGCGAGTGATGGACGAGCGAGGATTTTCGGACGGTCGGATATCGAGAGTGGATATTTGGACGGTTTTTGGGGCTTTTGCGGCAAATTCCGTCCAAATATCCACTCTCGTTCGATAGGTATCCGGAAATCCTCGCTCGTCCGTCCGAATATCCACTCTCGTTTGGCGAGTGTCCAATTATCCACGCTCGTGCGGCGGGCACGCGGGACCTATGCCCAATCCGGCTGCATCGTCTTCAGTTCGCCGCAGAGCCGCGGCCCCATATGGGTATACTCTCGAGGATTCGACTCGATTCGCCCCCGCTGGGGCGTCAAAGGAGACTGCATATGCCCACCACCTCAACCGACCCGCGCGCCGCTGCTGCCGCGCTGCTGGTACCCGGTACCATCTGCCACGGTTTTGCCGTCGAGCGCTGCGAGACCGTGCCCGAGCTCGATTCAGACGCCTACGTGCTGCGCCACACTGCCTCGGGCGCTCACCTGCTGTACCTGGCGTGCGACGACGAAAACAAGGCCTTTGCCATTGGCTTTAAGACGCCGCCGGCCGATTCCACCGGCGTGTTCCATATTCTTGAGCACTCAGTGCTGTGCGGGTCGGCCAAGTTTCCCGTCAAGGAGCCGTTTGTCGACCTGATTAAGAGCTCCATGCAGACGTTCCTCAACGCCATGACCTACCCCGACAAGACCATCTACCCCGTTGCCACCACCAACGAGCAGGATCTGTACAACCTGATGGACGTGTACCTGGACGCGGTGTTCAACCCGGCCATCTATACCAAGCCGACCATTTTTGAGCAGGAGGGCTGGCACTACGAGCTGGACCTGCCGCAGGGCGCCGAAGGCGAGGGCGACGGCAGCGCCGCCAGACTGCGCGAGGGCACGCTGCGCTATAACGGCGTGGTGTTCAACGAGATGAAGGGTGCGCTGTCCGATCCCATGAGCGTGTTGGACGACGCCGTCAACGCCGCGCTCTATCCCGACACCGCCTATGCGCACGAAAGCGGTGGCGACCCGCGCGCGATTCCCGCGCTCACCTACGAGCAGTTCCTGGACACGCACGCGCGCCACTACAATCCTTCCAACTCCTACATCACGCTTTACGGCGACCTGGACGTGGACCGCGCCCTGGCCTTTTTGGACGAGCGCTATCTGTCGCAGCCGAGTGCCGCGAGCCGCCGCATGGACGCAGCCGTTGCCGCCGGCGAGAATCCGTCCACGCTGGCGCCCAATCCGCTGGGCGTGCAGGCGCCCGTGACCTGCGAGTACAAGCGCATCGAGATGGCTACCACGCCCGAGAACGCCCTGGTGGGCCTGGGCCTTGTGCTGAGCAGCGCGCTCGACCGCAAGCGCACGATCGCAGCGGATATCCTGTTCGAGGCGCTGCTGGGCTCCAACGAAGCGCCGGTTAAGAAGGCCATTCTGTCCGCCGGCCTGGGCGGCAACGTGGCGAGCTACACCGCGGCCGAGAGCCTGCAGCCCTACGAGCTCATCATGCTGCAAAACGCGCAGCCCGGCGTGGCGCGCGAGCTGCGCCGCGTGTTCCAGGACGCCTGCCGCGACCTATGCGAGCATGGCGTTCCGCGCGAGCGCCTGGAAGCCATCATCAGCAGCAACGAATACGACCTGCGCCAGCGCGACTACGGTATCGCCGACGGCGTGGCCATTGCGTGCGACGCGCTGAGCACCTGGCTCTACGATGACGACGCCGCGACGCTGGCGCTCAAGTACGGCCCGGTGTACGAGGAGCTGCGTGGCGAGCTGGACGGCAGCTATTTTGAGGACCTGCTGCGCGAACTGGTGCTGCAGAACGATCACATGGCACTGGTCGAGCTGGTGCCGGTGGACGCCACCGAGGGTTCGGAGGGTGCCGAGGCCGCCGAGCTGGCAGCCAAGCGGGACGCCATGACCGATGCCGAGCTGGCCGACGTGGTCGAGCGCACGGCAGCACTGCGTGCCGCACAGGAGGCGGAAGACACACCCGAGGCCAAGGCCACACTGCCGCGTCTGCGCGTGTCCGACATTGGCGAGGCGCGCCCCGAGCCGCCGCTAGTCGTGGACACGACCGCGCCCATCCCCTGCCTGCGCCACGGCATCCCCACCAATCGTCTGGCCTACGCCATGCAGTATTTCGACCTGAGCTGCGTCGCGTTTGAGGATCTGCCCTATGTGACGCTGCTCTGCCGCCTGCTCAAGCAGCTGCCCACACGCGAGCATTCGGCCGAGGAGCTCGACAATTTACTTGCCGGCAAACTGGGCTTTTTGAGCTTTACGACCGAGGTCATGACGCAGCCCGACGTGGACGGCGTGCGCCCCTACCTGCTGGTGAGCGCCGGTGCCCTGTCCGAAAAGATCGACGCGCTGGCGAGCCTGCCGCGCGAGGTGTGGTCGAGCACGCTGTTGCTCGATGCTGACGCCGACCGCGTGCGCGACGTGCTCACGCAGATTCGCATTGGGCTTGAGCAGGGCTTTATCAACAACGGCCACTCGGCGGCGCTCGGTCGCGCGATGAGCTACAGCTCGCCTTCGGCCGTGGTGCGCGAGCAGCTTTCGGGCGTGGACTTCTACCTGTTCCTGCGCGATCTGCTCGAGCACTTTGACGAGCGCCTGGACGGTCTGCGTGCCAAGCTTGCCGAGCTGGCAGACCGCATCTTTGTGGCCGATGGCTGCCTGGCGAGCTTTACCGGCAGCGACGAGGACTTCAATTCGTACTGGGATGCCGCGGGCGACCTGGGGCTTGGCGCGGGCGACGGCGCCGATGCCGGCCGCAACGCGCTCGTGGTGCCGGAGCCGCGCGACCGTCACGAGGCTTTCGTCATCCCCAGCGACATCTGCTTTGCGGCGCGCGCGTGCGATCCGCGCCGTCTGGGCATTGACGTGACGGGCGCCTGGGCGGTTGCCGCCAACGCGCTCTCCTACGACTACCTGTGGAACGAGATTCGCGTGAAGGGCGGTGCGTACGGCTGCGGATTCCGCGCAGCCGGCGAGCGTCAGACGGCGTTCTACACCTACCGCGACCCGGCGATCGATCCTTCGATTGAGCGCGTGGAGCGCGCGGGTGCATGGCTTGGCAGCTTTGGGCCCGACGAGGCCGCCTTTGAGGGCTTTATCGTGAGCTGCGTGAGCGGCATGGACGCACCGGTGAAGCCGTACGCGCTCACCAAGCGCCGCAACACGACCTACCTGGCCGGGCTCGATCCGCACGCACGCGAGGAGCGCCGCGCCCAGATGCTCGCCGCCACGCCCGGTGAGCTCCGCTCGCTCGGCGCCGACGTGACGCGCATCGCAGCCGAGTCGCCCACCTGCGTCTTTGGCGGCCGCGAAGTCATCGCCAAGAGCAACGCCGACTTTAACGTCGTCGACCTGATGGGCTAACGCACGGCAAAGGTAGATTTTTGGGACATGTCTGAAAATCTACCTTTTTTCTGCGGTTTGAGCGGGGTGGCGCAGCCCACCGCGGCGGTTTGTCTCAATCTGCAACATCTAGGTCCAATTTTGCCGAGTTACTGTTACAGATTGAGACAAACCGCCGCAGACGCCCACTCCACAGCACAGACCACCACAAAGGTGCCTGTCTCCTTCCTCAGTTGTGATTCGAACACTTGTTCTATACGCACACATGTTCTATAGTAGAGGTGCTTGCATCAAACTGAAATTGCAACTAGAATATAGTTGCAGAATGTGAGGCGGGATGACTCGATCCGATAAACTCATCGCCCAGCTGCTTAGCTGTCCTTCAACGTATAGATTCGCTGACTTTCTTAAAGTTATGGCTTCATATGGCTTTGAAATGGACCGCAAAGGCAAGACATCCGGATCGCGCGTTCGCTTCTACAGGCCATCAGATGGCAGGATGTTCGTAATGCACGCGCCTCATCCATCTGACGAATTGACAGCGGGGACCATTCGAAACATCGTTCGCTTTCTGCAAGATGTCGGAGGTAGTCATGAGTAACGTTTTGGCATACAAGGGTTATTTCGCCCCGGTCGAGTTCGATGCCGAACAGCATGTGCTAACAGGTATGGTCGCCGGCATTAGGGACGCAATCGTATTTGAAGGCTCCACGGCTGAAGAAGTGGAGCAATGCTTCCACGACGCCGTCGACGATTACCTTGAGTTTTGCGCCGAGAAGGGCAAGGAACCCGAGCGGGCTTTTAAGGGCTCGTTCAACGTAAGAACGGGCTCTGAGCTCCACAAGCAAGCAGCGCTGGCAGCGGCAAAGAAGGGTGAGTCACTCAATAAGTTTGTGACTGAAGCGATCGCTGCGGCGCTGTGAAGCCAACGTCGAGTCGAACCCGCCACAAAGGGCGCCTTTGTGGCGGCTTCGACGTTTGCCCAGATAAAACCTGCCAAAATAAACCTGTCCCTTTTTGGTAGGTTTGGGAGAGAGGGCCGGGATGGACAAGGCTGAGTTGCGGCGGGCGGTGATTGCTCGGCGCGATGCTCTCGATTTGGATGTGCGGGCGGCGAAGTCTGCTGATATCTGTGCGCGGCTGGTTGAGCTGCTGGGCCGCTTGGATGCCGCGGCGCCGCGCACCGTTGCCGTCTATGCCGCGATGGGTTCCGAGGCAGACCCTGCCGCGCTTGCCGTTGCGGCCGCCGTGCGCGGCTGGCGCGTAGCCTATCCGTGCATGCTCTCGGCAATTGATGCCGCAGCTTGTGGCCAGCGCATGTGCATGCGGGCAGTTGCCGCCGACGATGCGTCCGCGGCTCCGTTTATCGCCCACCCCACGCGGGCCTTCGCGGCCACGGACATCGACAGCGACCGCTTCCCCATCATGCCTGCCGAAGCTCTCGACATGATCGTCGTGCCGCTCGTGGCCTTCGACCAAACCGGCGCGCGCCTGGGCTACGGCGGCGGTTGTTACGACCGCTACCTGCCTATGCTCTCGCCCGCATGCCAAATCATCGGCATCGCCTTTGACGAGCAGCACGTCGACCGCGTTCCCACCGACGCTCACGACCTGCCGCTACCCCACATCATCAGCGCCTAATCGCCGCCATATCAGCCACGGCTACAGCAGTACCATCGCAGCCTAGTGCTCCTCGCCGGCGCGGGCCAGGTCGTAGGGCGTGGTCTGGTAGACGTAGTAGTTGAGCCAGTTGGTGTAGAACAGCTGAGCTTGGCTGCGCCAGACGTTGCGCGGATCGGCGGAGGGGTCGTCGCCCGGGAAGTAATGCGCCGGCACCTGAGGGTTGAGGCCGCGCTTCACGTCGCGCTCGTACTCCAGGCGCAGCGTGTCGGTATCGTACTCGGGGTGACCAAAGACAAAGAAGCGACGGCTGTCGGTCGACTTGACGATGTACAGGCCCACCTCGTCGGACACGGCCACGACCTCAAGCTGCGGCTCGGCCTCCACGTCCTCGCGGCGCACGTCGGTGTTGCGCGAATGTACGGCATAGAAGCGGTCGTCAAAGCCGCGGACCAGCGGGCTTTGCGGCTTCACCAGATAATGCTCGAACACGCCGCTCGCCTTTGCCGGCAGGTCGTACTTCTGGATGCCGTAATGATGGTACAGGCCGGCCTGCGCGCCCCAACAAATGTGCAGCGTAGAGTGCACGTGCGTGGTGGACCAATCCATGATCTGGCAGAGCTCGGGCCAGTAGTCGACCTCCTCGAACGGCATCTGCTCCACCGGCGCGCCCGTGATGATCAGGCCGTCGTAGTGGATGTCGCGGATGTCGTCGAACGTGCGGTAGAACGTCTCCAGGTGGCCGGCGCTCACGTGCGTGGCCTCGTGCGTTTTCGTGCGCAGCAGGTCCACCTCCACCTGCAGCGGCGTGTTGGAGAGCTTGCGCATGATCTGCGTCTCGGTAGCGATTTTGGTGGGCATGAGGTTGAGGATGAGCACGCGCAGCGGACGGATGTCCTGGTGCAGCGCGCGGTACTCGGTCATGACAAAGATGTTCTCGCTCTCGAGCTGCGCGGCGGCAGGGAGGGCGTCGGGGATGCGAATGGGCATGAATGCTCCTTACGAGTCAGTTGCAGTTATGGTACAACGACCGGCCCCATCCGCGCGAGTACATCGCCCGGCGATGCCGTCAGCGGCCCAAATCACTCCAAAAGTAGAGATTAAGGCATGCCCAAAAATCTATGGCGCTTTAGCCTAGCAAAGTGGCAGCAGGACGCTACAATGGTTCGACGCGAAAAACTCGGCCGAAAGGATACATATATGTACCAAACGCGTAAGATCGGTGTGGTCGGCCAGGGCCACGTAGGAGCACATGTTGCCAACAGTCTGCTCATGCAGGGCATTGCCGATGAGCTGTACCTGTGCGATATCAACGAGGCCAAGGTGACGTCCGAGGTCCAGGACCTGCGCGACTCCCTTTCGTTTGTCCCGTACAACACCAAGATCGTCAACTGCTACGACCACTACGAGGAGCTTGCCTGCTGCGACGTCATCGTCAACGCCGCCGGCAAGGTCGCGCTGGCCGCCGGCAACCGCGACGGCGAGCTGTTCTTTACCACCGACGCCGCCCGCACCTTTGCCAAGCGCATCGTCAACGCCGGCTTCGACGGCATCTTCGTGAGCATCTCCAACCCCTGCGACGTCGTGTGCACCGAGCTGTGGCACCTGACCGGCTACGATCCCAAGAAGATCATCGGCTCGGGCTGCGGCCTGGACTCCGCCCGCCTGCGCACCGAGATCTCCAAGAAGGTCGGCGTGAGCCCCAAGTCCATCGACGCCTACATGATCGGCGAGCACGGCTTTAGCCAGTTGGCCGCCTTTAAGGCCGCAACCATCGCCGGCAAGAGCCTTAACGAGCTTCAGGCCGAGAACCCCGACAAGTACGCCTTTGACCACATGGAGGTCGAGGAGCTCGCGCGCAAGGGCGGCTACGTAACCTACCAGGGCAAACAGTGCACCGAGTACGCCGTCGCCAACTCCGCCGCGCGCGTTTGCGCCGCCGTGCTGCATAACGAGCACGCCGTGCTTTCCGCCTCCACGCTCATGACCGGCCAGTATGGCGAGGAGGGCATCTTCACCTCCCTGCCGTGCGTGATCGGTGCCGAGGGCGTCGAGGAGGTCTACACGCTGGACCTGTCCGAGCACGAGCTCGAGGGCTTCCACAAGAGCTGCCAGCACATCCGCGACAACATCGCCCAGCTCGACTGGTGGGACGCCGAGGCCTACGACGCAAAGTAGGCCGCTGGCTACCGCAACCTTGCGAATCTATGCGCGATACTAAGCGGGCCGCGCCGGAAATCCCCGGCGAGCCCCGCATTTTGACTCACACGGCACGCTTGCGAATCGAAGGTGAATGTTCTTCGGCAGATGGAACAGGGCGCTTTAATCCTCAAACCACGCGATTGCGCGAATGGGCGAGCCGTCGCAATCCTCAATTTTGAGCGGTGCGCAGCTAAACCAGAACAGATCGTCGCCGCAACAGTCCAAGTCCTTAAGATTCTCGATGTTGACGATATCGCATGCGCGGAACAACTTCTTGTGGCGCGTCAGGTTTTCGTCCGCGATGGGGTCGAGTCCAATTACATCAAAGCCGATGCCCTTGTAGCCGCCGTCGATGATCAGTTCCAACACCTCATCGTCCACGCAAGGATAGTCGCCAAAGTACGCCTCGGTTCCCCAGCGCTTATCCCAACCCAAGTTAAACAGCAAAAACTCGGCTTGGGTCACCTTGTCGCCATAGGGACGGAGCTGCTCCACAGTAATGGCCTCACCCTCGGCGAGCATGCGGCAATCGACAACCAATGCCCTGCCTATAAACTGGCTTGCCGGAAACGCATCGAGCGTCGTGCGGTCGGCAAACAGATGCGCCGGTGGATCCATATGCGTCCCCGTATGGGTGTACATCTGCATGAGCGTCTCTTTAAATCCGTCGTGCTCGTAGGTGCTCGCCGGCTGCAGCTTGGGTGTATCGGCTCCGGGAAATACCGGCATGTCTTCCCTAATAGTGTGAGTCAAATCAAGAACGCGCATGTTCAATCCCCATTTCTTTCTTGGCAAAGCAAAACGGGGCCCGCACTTGGCGGAAGCCCCGTCGTGAGAGGTTATTCCCGGTACCTAGTACTGCTCGATGCCCATGTAGCGACGAATCTCGGGGCTGTGGTCGAACACCTTGCCGCGGGCGGCGCGCAGCTCGCAGCTCATGTTGTAGAAGAAGATCGGCTCCAGGAACGAACGCACGCTGGCAGGCACTTCACCCACGCCGTACTCGAGCGCATCGAGCACCATGACTGTATCGGTGTGCGTGTTGAGGAACGCCAGCGCGCGCTCCTCCATGGGGCGGCACTCGCCCGATCCGAGCTGCACAAAGTAGAATACGCCGGGCTCGGTGGCTTCGAACGGGCCATGGAAGTACTCGCCGGAGTGGATGTAGCAGCAGTGCTGCCACTGCATCTCCATGAGCGAGCAGATGGCCATAGCGTAGGTCTGGCTAAAGTTGGGGCCGGAGCCCAGGATATAGAAGAACTTGTGCTGCTGGCAGAGCTCGGCAAAGCGGGCGCCCAGCTCGGCGTTGACCTTCTCACGGGCGGCGGGCAGCAGCGCATCCATCTGCTTGAGGCCCTCATACATGTCGGCGAGTGCCTCGTAGCCCTCCTGCTGGTCGAGCAACTCGGCGGCGATCAGAGCGCCGATGCCCTGCGGCACCTCAGCCTGCGACACACCCTCACCCCACGGATAGACCCAGGTAGTCCACTTGCCGTTGTCGATCTTTGAGCCCTCGCAGTCGGTGAGGGCAACGACTTCGGCACCGGCGGCCAGCGCCATCTCGCAGCCGTCAACGACCTCTTGCGTGTTGCCGCTGTGGCTGCAGGCGATGACGAGCGACTTCTCGCCAAGACTCTTGGGAGCCATCAGGCAAAACTCGCGCGCCGTGTAGACCGTCGAGGTAAACGTGGTGGCCTCACGCTTGAGCAGTTCGTTGGCCGGCATCAGGTCGATCATCGAACCGCCACAAGCGATCCAAAAGACATTCTCGATCTTGCCCTTGCGCTCGATGATTTCCTGAACCAGATCATGTGCGTTCATGCTGATGCTCCTCCTTGTGGGGCGGCTTTGAACGACGACAGCTCGTACCTGCTGTCGTTCTATGTTGTCCTATTTATAGCACGTGTAACAACGCCCGTGAAGTCATCTCTGCAAATTTGTTCTATGTTGTCCTATCTGTGGACGTTAGATGTCGAAGACGTAGCGCGAGCCCACGATCTTTTGGCGGCCGAGCAGTAGAGGGCGCCCGCCGGCGTCGGTAAAGTAGGCCTCCATATAGAAGAGAGACTCGCCGACCGGCACCTCCAGCAGCGGGGCCGTCTGAGTATCTGCAAGCGCAATCTCCACGGTGCAGGGGTCGGACTTGAGCGGCGCGCGACCCGAATGCTCGGCAACGAGCGCAAAGATTGAGTTATCGGTGAGGTCCTCGTCGGCCAGCGTCTGCAGGTAGGGATGGTCGGCGAGCACAAAGGCGTTGTTCTCGAGCATGACGGGGATGCCGTCGGCCGTGCGCACGCGCTCGACCACGATAAGCTCGCAGCCGGGCTCCACGCCAAAGAACGCCGCATCCTCGTGCGTCGCCGCGACCACCGTGCGCGACACCAGACGCGCACCCGGCACCATGTCGTTGGCAGCACAACCCTCAGTAAAGCTCTGGACGTCACCCTTCTGGCGAATCTTGCGCTTGAGCTTGGGGGCGCACACAAACGTGCCCCTCCCCTGCTGGCGGTTGAGATACCCCGCGCGCGACAGCTCCTCGATGGCACGGCGCACGGTGATGCGCCCCACGCCGTAGGACTTCGCGAGCTCCATCTCGGCAGGGATGCGCGAGCCGGCGGGGTACACGCCGCGCGCGATCTCGCCCTTTAGGTCGTCCATGACCTGCTGGTACAGCGGCACGGCGGGCACGTCAGTGCGGTCGGTTTTATCGTCGAATGCCATCGTTACACTCCATCCCGCGCATGCTCGGACTCAAATTCTTCAATCGCCGCCATAAACTGCTCGCCAAAGGCGTCGGCTTTTTTCTCGCCAATGCCGTTGACCTGGATCAGCTCCTCGCGCGTCTGCGGACGCAGGCGGCACAGGCCGCGCAGGGCCTTGTCGGAAAAGACCATATACGGCGCCATCTCCAGCTCGGTCGAGATCTCCTTGCGGAGGGCACGCAGGCGCTCGAACAGCTCGGCATCGTCGCCAACGCGCGGGCGCTGATCCAGCTCGTCCTCCTCGCGCAGCAGATCGACGGCGCGGCGGGCGCGGGCCGAGGCCTTGCGCTTGGACGCGCGACGCTTAACGGTAAAGGCGAACGCCTCGTCCTCGACCTCGCCGGCACGCGGACCCAGTCCCACGACCGGGTACTGCCCCTGCGAGGTGGCCAGATAACCGCGGCCGCACAGCTGGCCGATGATGTCCTTGATGCGCCCGACCGATTCGCTCGACAGCTCACCGTAGCCGCGGTCCTCGTCCAGATGCATCTGGCGAATGCGCTCGGTGTTGCCGCCATGGAGCACGTCGGCGACCAGCGATTTGCCAAAGCGCATGGGGCGCGTGGCCACATAGCGCACGGCGGCGCGGGCCATATCGGTGACGTCCTCGACCTCGAACTTCGTGAGGCAGTTGCTACAGTTGCCGCAGCCCTCGGCGTCGTCTGTGGTGCCGCCCGCAGCAGCCGCAACCGCATGCTCGGCCGCGGCTTCGTCGCCAAAGTAGCGCAGCATGTATTCGCGCAGGCAGCCGGTGGTATTGCAGTAGCCCTCCATCTGGCTGAGCAGGCGATAACGGTTCTGGAGCGCCCACGCGCGCTGCTCGTCGTCAAGCGCCTCGTCGGCCGCATCGCCGCGGTCGATCAAAAAGCGCCGCATGCGGAAATCGTTACCGTTCCACAGCAGATGGCAGCTGGCCGGGTCGCCATCTCGGCCGGCGCGACCCGCCTCTTGGTAGTAGGCCTCGATGCTCTCGGGCACGTTGTTGTGAATCACGTAACGCACGTTGGGCTTGTCGATGCCCATGCCAAAGGCGTTGGTGGCAACCATCACCTGGATGTCGTCGTCGATAAAGGCACGCTGGCTCTGGCGGCGGGCGTCGTTGCCCATGCCGGCATGGTAGCGCCCCACACGAATGCCGCTGGGGCCCAGTGCCTCGGCAAGCTCCGCGGCCAGCGCATCGACCGTCTTGCGGGTCGAGCAATACACGATGCCGCTCTCGCTCGAATGCGCGATCACATAGTCGCGCACCCACGCGGTCTTGGCCTTGTCTCCCATCTCCTCGCAACCAAAGTAGAGGTTCTTGCGATCAAAACCCGTCACCACGGTCGCGGGGTTTTGCAGGCCGAGCATCTGCTGAATGTCCGCACGCACGCGCTCGGTCGCCGTAGCGGTAAAGGCCGCCACGATAGGGCGCTGCGGCAGGGAATCGATGAACTCGCGAATCTGCAGATAGGCGGGGCGGAAATCCTGGCCCCATTGGCTCACGCAGTGGGCCTCGTCAATGGCCACGAGCGGCACGCCGATGCCGCCGTCCGCCGCGGCCTCCTGCGCAAAGGCTATAAAACGCGGCTCGAGCAGGCGCTCGGGCGCCACGTACATAAGCTGATAGCGGCCCTCGCGCGCCCGCTTGAGCACGGTGTTTTGCTGGGCCGGAGTAAGGCTGGAGTTGAGATAGCTGGGTCGCGCACCCGCCGCGAGCAACGCACGGGTCTGGTCCTCCATAAGCGACAGCAGCGGACTCACCACAAAGGTGATGCCGGGCAGCATGAGCGCGGGCACCTGGTAGCAAATGGACTTGCCGGCGCCCGTGGGCATAACACCCAGCGCATCGCGACCGGCAAGGATCGCATCGACCATGCGGTCCTGTCCCGGGCGAAACGAGGTGTAGCCAAAATAGGCGCCGAGCGTGTCGAGCGCCATCTGCTGCATGCTATCGGTCATGGTTTCCTAACGTCCAAGTCATCTGCCGCCGATTATACGCCGCCACGCGGACCGGTGCCGCACGGCCGTCGGCCACGGGCAACGCAATCCAAAAGGAACGAGCGTGGGATTTTTGGACACTTTCCCAACGGCTAATCTCTTGACAAGCGCGCAAACGTCGCTGGTTGAGCATAAGTCAGCGAAAACGCCCCTAAGCGAGCAAGGTGACGTGAAAGAGGAGGGAAGCGTACTTTGGGTACGCGACCGACGATTGAACGTCAGATTGCCGCTTAGGGGCGTTTGCAGCGTCGAGCCGTTACGCGGTTTGGTAAAACCGCGTAACTTACATGACCATAACGTAGCGCGATCCCACGTAGTACTGCTTACCCATCAAAACCGGCTCGTCATCGGGACCGGTAAAGCCGGCACGCAGGTTGAGCAGCGGATCGTGCGGAGCAATGCCCAGCTCGGCCGCCTGCTCGGCGTTAGCTCGAACGGCCTCGACCGTACGGTAGCCAACCGAGACAATCGGCGTTCCGCCAACACGCTCGACCTCGGCAAAAATCGACTTGTCCTCAAGATCGGCCGTCAACAGCTCATGGTAGGCGTCAAACGGCACAAAGATGTTCTCCTCAAAGATGGGCTCGCCGTCGGCCGTGCGCACGCGCTTGATATGCAGCAACAGCGCATCCTTCTGCAGGCCAAAGAACTCCATCTCGTTTTGACGCGCCGGAACGATCTGGCGATCGATCACGTGCGCACCGGCCTTCATGCCGTTGCCGGCACACAGCGCGGTAAACGCCTGCAGCGTCGAGGCGTGAAACTGGCGGTTGATGTGCGGCGTGGAGACAAAGGTGCCGCGGCCCTGCTGCTTAACCAGGTAACCATCGGAGCACAGCTCCTCGACAGCGCGGCGCACCGTAATACGGCTCACCTCGTACTGCTCGGCTAGTTCAAGCTCGGACGGAATACGCTCCTTGGGTGCATAAACACCTTTCTCGATCGCATCCTTGATTTCGTCATAAATCTGCTGGTAAAGCGGTGCATTTTTGGGCGCAGGCATATCTGATCACTCTTATCAAAATAGCTAAATTTCTCATACGTATATAACGTCTAGTTTCATGTTACCTCATATTGATAAAACGATACACCCTCCCTACCAAAAAGCGACAGCTTCATTTTGGTAGGTTTTATCTGGGCAAACGAGAGCCCTCGAAAGCAACGGGGCTTTCGGGGGGCTCGTTCGGATGGGTTGCGCAGGACCGGCAAAATGCCAATACCCTACTTGCCGTCGTCCTGCTGCAGGCTGTCCTGTTCGCCGAGGCGCGCCTGCCTGCTGGCCATGCGTGCGGGCTTGTCGGGATCGGGAACGGCCGTGGGCATGGGCTCGTCGACATGACCGCCCCACCAGCCGCCCACAAAGTTAAGCGTGTGGAACACGTTGATCACGGCGCCGGGATCAACGTCGCACACCAACTTGATAATGTCCTGGCTCTCGTAGGTCGAGACAACGGTGTTCAGCAGGTACATCTTTTCGCGGCTGTATCCGCCGACGACCTCGGCGCAGCTAATGCCGTGCTGAAAATGGTTTACGTAGGCAGTCATGACCTCGTCTGCCTTACGCGTCGTGATCTGCAGCGTCACGCGATCGTAGCGACGATAGAAACTGTCGATGGTCTTGGTCGAAATAAACTGGAACACGATGGAATACGCCGCCTTGTCCCAGCCAAACATAAAGCCAAAGATCGCCAGGATAAAGCAGTTGAAACCAAAGATGACGCCCCAGATGGTCTTGCCCGTGTGGTTGGAAACCCACAGCGCGATAAAGTCGGTGCCGCCGGTGGATGCGCCGGATTTAAGCGCGATGGCAGCGCCCAGACCCGAGACCACGCCGCCAAAAATGATGAGCATGATCTTGTCGCCCAAAAACGGCGCGAAGTGAAAGACGTTGAGGAACAGCGACGAGAGCACGACCTGCATCATCGAGAAGATGACGAAGCGCTTGCTAATGCCGCTCCAGCATAGGAGCGCCACGGGAATGTTGAGCGCAAGCATGCCGAGCGAGATGTCGATGTGAACGCCGCCCAGCGAGGTAACGCGATCGAGCAGGACCGCGACGCCGGTGAGACCGCTCGGAAGCAGGTCGGCGGGCTGAATGAACGCCTGGATCAGAAATGTCTGGAGAACGGCGGAAATGGTGACCGCCACAGCAGTAATGGCGCGGCGGACGATGGTGAGGCGGCCGAGCACGAGCACTCGGTCCGTGAGCTGATCGATGGCGTTCGCCACGCAGGCTCCTTTCGAAGGCAGATGTAGTTGTGGGATATGTCCGCGATTGTAGCATGGAGCGTGCGGGGGCGCTTCAATTCACCCTCTCCCGACAACCAAAGCGGGACCAGCAACCCCACGACCAAAGGCCCAAATTACAAGTGAGTAGACTTTACGCGACCTGCAGAGCACACCCAAAACCGCCACCCCTGTGACCTGCGGTTTTACAAAGGAAGATATGCATTGCGCTCGGCCTGCGCCAAAAAGTCTACTCACTTAGTCCGAATCGAAGCCAAACGGATCAAAATCGAAACCAAATTGAGCCAGTCCACCGCAAAAAACGTTTGAACCCGTGCTTCTCGCGGCGGATTGACACTACAAAGCGGCCAAAATGTCGGTCAGATTATCAATAACGGCATCGGCTCGCGATTGATCGAGGTTGACGCCCTCGTGCGGACGCAGTGCCAGGACGCGGGCGCCGGAACGTTTGCCAGCCTCGATCCCCAAAGGCGAATCCTCGATAACCAGGCACTCGGCAGGCTCCACCCCCAGCGCCTCCATGGCACGCAGGTAGATCTCGGGGTCGGGCTTAAACGCACTGCACTCGTGACCGCTGATGGTGTAGTCCAGCACGTCGGGGATACCGGCAATCTCCACCAGCTCGTCGATCAACTCGCGATAGGACGAGCTCGCGATGGCACACTTCACGCCGCGCTCGTGCAGTGCGCGCATCACCGGCTCCGTCTGCTCGTTGAGCAGCTCGGCATACGGAACGGGATGGTCCGGGCTATAGACCTGCTTGTACTCCACGCGCAGACGCTCGCGCAGCTCAACATCGTCGGGCACCAGCGCCTCCCAAATGGCAGGCTCGCTAGACCCCGAAAGATCGGGGATCTCGTCAAAGTGGAAGCCCTTCTCCTCCATAAACGCCACGCGACGACGGTTGTAGAACCACTCGGTATCGACCAGCACGCCGTCCATATCAAACAGCACTGCCTTGATCATACGCATCTCCTCCCACCTGCCAAAAGGGGTCAGGTTTATTTTGGTAGGTTTTATCTGGGGTTTTACGGCGCGACAGACACGCCCTCCCCAGAGCAAAAAGGGGACGGGGCACAAACCCCATCCCCTCTCAATCAACCCGTAAGGTCTACTTACTTGTGATTAGTAGGAAAGCTTCCACATGTAGCGGCGCATGGTCAGCGGGTGCTGACGGGCCTCGGCGATCTGGTTGCCGTACTCGCGCATAACGGCGAGGTGCAGCAGCGGGTTGAAGTAGGTGACGACGCTCGCGGGCACGGCGTCAGCCAGGCCGTAGTCCTTGGAGTCGATCAGAGCGACCTTGGCGCCCATGCGCTCAAGGAAGGTGAGGGCGCGGGCGTCCATCGGACGGGTAGCGCCATCGGACATGAAGAAGACGTAGGGCTTACCCTCGGTGGAAACCTCGAACGGGCCGTGGAAGTACTCGCCGGTGTTGTAGGCGGCGGCGTCGATCCACTGCATCTCGGTGAACAGGAAGGCGGCGTGAGAGTAAGCCATCTTCTCGGAGGCACCAGAGGCCATGAAGTAAATCATCTTGTCGTCCTTGAAGTCCTCAGCGAACTTCTTGGCGAGCTTCTTGCAGGACTGAGCGGCGTTCTCGCAGAGCTCGAAGACGTTGGTGAGGCCGGTGATCATGTCCTCGTAGTGGTCATAACCCTCGGTCTGCTGAAGGATCTCGACAGCAAGAGCGATGGCATAGCCAGGCTTCTCGCACTTGGCAGCGAAGTTGGCGTGGAAGCCGTGAACGATGACGTAGTCAGCGTCGACGGTCAGAGCGGAGCCAGCCTTGTTGGTGAGGGAGACGACCGGGCAGTTGTGCTTCTTGGCGGTCTTGTTGGCCTCGACGGTCTCGGGCGTGGAGCCACCGAGGGAGCAGGTGATCACGAAGGTGTGCTCGTTGACCCAGGAAGGCGTGTCGTAGTTGAACTCGTTAGCGGTGAAGATCTGAACGTTCAGCTTGTCCGTGTTGTTGGCCAGGAAGTACTTGGCGGGGTAAAGGTCGGACATGGAAGCACCGCAGCCGACGAAGGCGACGCTGTGGATCTCGTGGTTGGACAGGACGTCAGCGACGATCTGCTTAGGGAGGTTAAGGTCGATCTCGTACATCTGACACATTCCTTTCGATTTTTGCGGCGCCACATTGCCGGGCGCTCGCAGGGTTACCGTGGTTTGGACCGAGTCGCCGGCCCGTTGAGGATGCGACAAGGGGACTGTCCCATTGTCGCATTTTGGGGATGGAAGCCTGCCTGGGGTATGGGATGCCAGGCAGGCCCCCGGGGGAAAGCGGTTAGGCGCTTAGTCGCGACTAGGCCAGGATGCCGGCCGCGGAGAGGGCGATGCCGCCCACGATGGCGATCACGAGAAGCCAACCGGTGTTGACGTTCTTCTTGATGAGCCAGTACATAAGGCCGGTGAGGCCAAGGGAGATCATCTGGGGCATCATGCCGTCCAGGATGTCCTGGATAACGACGGTGCCCTCAGCGAACTGCAGCGGGGTGGTAGCGCCGATCAGCGTAGCGATCATGCCGCCCACGGACATAAGACCCACGATGCCGCAGACATACATGAGCTTCTCCATGAGGTCGCCGCCCTGAAGCTTGCTCAGGTACTCGTGGCCGCCCTGATAGCCCATCTTGGCTGCGAACCAAGTGATCAGCACAGAGGGGACAATGGAGATGAGCATGGCCAGGATCGGGCCCATGATGGAGCCCTGCTGGGCCAGCTGAACGCCCAGACCAAAGGCGATAACGCGGATGGTGCCCTGGAAGAAGGAGTCACCAATGCCGGAAAGCGGGCCCATGAGGGAGGTCTTGACCGCGTTGATCGAATCGGGATCGAAGTTCTCGGGATCCTTGGCGTACTCCTCCTCCATGGAGGCGGAGAGGCCCAGGATGAAAGCGCTCGTCTGCGGGGTGCAGTTGTAGAACGCCATGTGACGGTGGTAAGCCTCTTTCTTAGCAGCGAGCTGCTTGGGGTCGGACTCGTCCGGATAGAGGCGATCGAGCGTGGGAACCATGCCGTAGAGGAAGCCCATGTTCATCTGACGCTCGTAGTTCCAAGAGGCCTGGATGGCCCAGGAGCGCCAGAAGAACTGGCTGACCTTCTTGTTCAGGGACACGTCCTTGGTTGCGGTTGCCATAGTGTGTTCCTCCTTAGTCTTCGTCGTCTTCGAGCGGATCGTAGTCGGAATCGACACCGGCGGCTGCATGGGAACCGTTGAACTTGAAGCCCATGAAGACGACAGCCAGGCACACACCGATCAGAGCGACCGCGATGACGGACAGGTTGAGGTAAGCGGCGAGCAGGAAACCGATGAACAGGAACGGAGTCATACCCTTCTTGATCATCATGGTGAGCAGCAGGGCCAAGCCGTAGGCGGTCATGATCTTGGTCGAAACGTTAAGACCAGTGGACAGCCACTCGGGAACCATGTTGACGATGGCCTGAACCAGGTCGGTGCCAACAAAGACGGCGAGGAAGATCGGCAGGAAGTACATGACGGCGTACAGACCGGAGCCGGCGCAGATGTGCATGCGGTAGGCGGTCTTGAACTTTCCGTTATCGATCGCGCTATCTGCCACATGGGTGAGGGCGGCGATGATGGAACGGAACACGATGCCGAGGAGCTGACCCAGGACGGCGACCGGGATGGCGATCGTCATGGCGGTCTCGGCGGAAGCATCGGTCAGGCACGCAAAGGCAGCGGCCACGATGCCGCCCAGGACCATATCGGGCGGAACGGCAGCGCCGACCTGCACCAGGCCCATGGACACGAGCTCGACGGCGGCACCGACGGCAAGGCCGGTGGGCACATCGCCCAGCAGCAGACCGACGAGCGTAGCGCCAACGAGGGGCTGCTCGAAGTTAAGACGACCGAGCAGGCGGGAGTCCCACATGCAGAACACGCCGACGAGGCCGACGAGCACCGCACTGATGAACGTATTCATACCCTTCTCCTTTCAGTCAGGCAAAAGCCTGGTTGATTACAGCTTGGCGTCGATGTCGACGCTCTGATACGTAGGGGTCTGCTGGACATAGAGCTTGATGCCCATGTCGAGCAGCTGGTTGACGTCGGCCTTCTGGGCGGCGTCGAGGAAGACGGAGCTGTCCTTGCCGCCGACCTGATCGGCACCGTCGTGGTTGGCGGTGGCGCCCAGGTTGATGGCGTCGAGCTTGTAGCCCTGGCAGAACTGCAGCATCTCGGCCGTGTTGCCAAAGACGAACATGACGCGCTCGCCGAGGGTGTTGAGCTTGTCCATCTTGGCGAGGGCACGCTCGACGGTGAAGACGTTCAGGCGCACGCCCTGGGGCTTGGCCAGCTTAAGAGCGCCCTTCTTGATGTCATCGTTGGCGGCGGCGTTGTCGACGACGATGATGCGCTCGGCCTGAACCTTGGTGGTCCAGGTAAAGACGACCTGGCCGTGCAGCAGACGGTAGTCAAGACGTGCGAGGACGATCTTGGCGGGACCGGAGCTGTGACGGGGCGCCTTAGCCTTCTTGGCGGGAGCCGCGGCGGCCTCGACCGGTGCGTTGGGGTTGGTCAGACCGGTGCGGGCCTCGTTGATGAGGGCCGCGAGCTCGGCGCCCTTGACGGGGACGGGGCTCATAGCGAGCGTGAGCGCCAGCGGGATGTTGAAACCGCTGACAACCGTGAACTTCGTGCCGTTCTTGGAAAGCTCGACCATGCTGTTGTTGACCGAGCTGCCGAGCATATCGGTCAGCACATAGACGGTGTCGTCCGCGTTGAACGTGGCGATCATGGCGTCCACCTTATTGGTGATGGGCTCCTTGTCGTCACGAGCAAGCGACACGACGTGGACGTTCGACACGTCGCCGAGAACCATCTCGAGCGTGTCTTTGGCGCCTGCGGCCAGGCCGCCATGAGATGCGAGAATGATCTGATTCATCTTGCCTCCTCCTTTTCGTTATGGTCATTATAACGTCTTATACGTTGCTTATATTGCTAATTAGTATAAAGACCGTTCGCGGGTGAAAATCGACCGTTGACGGGTTTAACGTACTTGAAACGTTGGGCTGGGTAGGCCGGCGCTAGCTGGATAACCCCAGGTCAGACCCTGCGCGCAATCCCCTATCGCACGAAGTACCAGGGGCTTTCCTGCACGGTGGGCTCCAGCGCGATGCCGGTGCGTTCCTTAAACAGATCCATGTCCTGCGATTTCTCCGTCCACCACGCATTGGGCTTAAAGGTCATGCTCTCAATGACATGACCGACAAACACACTGTTGCGCAGCTTGGAGAAGTCGGTGTTCATAATCAGGATGGACGCGAGCACCAGCACGATGCCCAGGACTTTAATCGCGCCGGCGGGCTCGGCGTAGACACCAATGCCCACCAGTACGGTGACGACCGTCTCGAATGACATTACGACGGGAACTTTCGACGTCTCGAGCCCCATGGACAGACCCTGCATATATAAGACATAGGCCACGGCTGTGGGGATGAGTCCAAAACCAAAGAACAGCAGCAGCAGCTGTGGCGACATTGCCGCGGCGACATCTGGCCACGGAGCCGCGATAGCCGCCATAACCGCACCGCCAAAAACAAGGCCCCAAAACGTGACAGCCAGCGGGTGGACCGTCTTGGTTGCTATCCGGCTAAACACCGCGAGCGACGCGCCACAAAAGCCCGCGATCACGCCCGACGTGACGCCCCAAACCGAAAAATGGAAACCGGAAAGGTCGCCATTGGTCACTGCAAGTACACAGCCACCGATATTAAAAGCGATGGCAACGAGCTTGTTGGGAGTCACATCCTCGCGATAAAGCACGCGGCCGAGCATGACGCCAAACACCGGCGAGGTGTAGAGCAGCACCGAGGCCGTGGACATGCCCACCTCGCCCATGCACTCGTAATAAAGCGTGTTAGCGGTGGCGAGGCCGATAATGCCAAGAAGCGCACAGGGAACAAGCTCTTTAGGACTTGCCTTGAACAGTGCCAGGGGACCCGATGCTTTTCCCTCACGATCGCCTCCCTGGCAACCCATGAACGCCAAGACCGGAGCCATTAAGACGGCACCCGACAACAGGCGAAAGGCCGCCATGCTCTGAGACGAAACACCCATGGCCGAGATGCCGTTTACAAAGATTCCGATGCTGCCCCACATAAGCGCGGCGATCAGCACCAGCACATAGCCCAGATTGCTTTTCTTCAACGCAGCCTCCTCGGTATTGTTTCCAATATGTTTCACACTACGTTATAGTCGTTATATACATTTTTCAAGACACAAATCGGCGAGCGGAAAAATCTGCTCGCCCACACACTCATTGGGTAGTCATTGGGGACGCACTTAAATGACTGGTCATTCAAGAACGCCCCCCAACGACTAGGACTGTCCCCAACTGCCGGCAGAAAAGGAACATTCCCAACGTCTAAGGCGCCGCTGGTTGAGCATAAGTCAGCGAGCGGGCCGCATTTGAGGCAAGGTGACGTGAAACGAAAGGGCGCTGACCTTCTGGTCGCGCCCTTGAAGTTGAACGTCAGATTGCCCAAATGCGGCCCGCGCAGCGTCGAGCCGTTACGCGGTTTGGTAAAACCGCGTAACTAATACTCAAGCTTCCACATGTAGCGGCGCGTCATGTAGTCCTTGTGGGTGACGGCGGAGAGCGCGCGCATATACACGTTGTTGAGGATCGGGGCGAAGATCAGGTGGTTGAAGTACTCGCTCACGCTGTCCTTGATGTCGTTGAGGCCGAGCTCCTTGGCGTCGAGCTGATAGACGCGCTCGCCACCGTACTGGTTGACGAAGCGGATGCCGCGCTCGTCGTTGCAGCGGCTGCGGCCGACGCTGATGAGCTGGAACAGCGAGGTGCGCTTGTCCAGGATCTCGAAGGGGCCGTGGAAGAAGTCGCAGGTGTTGATGGTGCAGGAGTCGATCTGCAGCATCTCCTGCACGTTGCAGATGCTAAAGACGTAGGCAGCACCAAAGAGCGGGCCCTGGGCCATGACGTTGATGCAGGGCTTGTCGGCGTTCTGCTCGGCCCACTTGGCAGCAAGCGGACGGGTGTACTCGACGGCCTTGCGATAGATGGGGTCGACCAAGTCAAACGCGGCCATAGCGGTCTCGTACTCGGCATAGCCCTCGGTCTGCTGCGTAAGCTCCATGGCGATCATGGTCACGACGGCGGAGTTGGTGCGGCCCATGCAGGACTCGTCGACGGCCAGGCTGTCGTACTGGATCTTGTAGTCGCAGACCTCGGTGAGGCCGGACTCGTCAACATAGATGGCGATGGTGCTGGCGCCGTGGTCCTTGGCGACCTGGGCGGCAACGATGGTCTCCTTGGTGCCGCGCATGGACACGACGACGGCCAGGGTGTTCTCGTTGACGTAGGCCGGGGTGGCGTGCACGAACTCGTTGCTGGTGTAGCTGGAGCTCACGACCTGCGTGGCCTCGTGCTCCATAAAGTACTGGGCAGGATAGTTGCCGCCGTTGGATCCGCCGGCACCAATCCACACGACGCGCTTGATGCCGCCCTTGTCTGCCTTGTCAGCCAAAACCTGGGAGACGACATCCTTAACCTGTTCCTGAGTAGTCATCGTGCATCAGCCTTTCTTCTCGTTTGATGCTCTCGATGGCATACAAGTTACATACATGTTTTGATTATGTCGACTAGTTGTATGCTATATTTGTCTTAGAAAAATTGCTGATACGGTTTTCGATAACTTGCTACCAGCGGTTTTGTTGTTGTATTGGATACATCCTTGATTCGATAAGCATACAAGTTAGATACAGGTTAATCGAATGAGCACTTCGTCAAAAAAGAACTTGGCCCAATACGAGCGCTTGGCGGGCATGCTGCGTGACCGCATCGCCGCCGGCGTCTACGCGCGTGAAGACAAGCTGCCGTCCGAGATGGAACTCATGGACGAATCGGGGCTGTCGCGCAGCACCGTGCGCCATGCCCTTAAGGTGCTCGTTGATGAGGGTCTGGTTCGAACCGAGCGCGGGCGCGGCGCCTTTGTGGCCGACACGCCCGCGCTCCACGAGAACAACCTGGTGTTTTCGAGCTATACCAAGCAGGTCGAAGGCCAGGGCATGAAGCCCACCACGCGCACCGTGGACTCGGGCTTTGCCAAGGCGGCCGGCAGCATAGCTAAATTCTTTGACGCCGCCGTGGGCAGCAAGCTCGTCAAACTTGTCCGCCTGCGCTACCTGGACGATGCGCCGCTGTGCCTGGAGACCACCTATCTACCACCGAGCTTTGAGGCACTCATCAATCGCGATATCAACGGTTCGCTCTACGCCACGCTGCGACAGGAGTTCCATCGCGCACCGGCACAGGGGCATAAGACCTTTGAAGTGTGCTATGCCTCGCAAAACGAGGCGTTTTTGCTCAACGTCGAGCGTGGGCAGGCGCTGATCCTGATCACCGACTACGTCTACGACACCGACGGCCGCCCGCTCCACGTCTCCAAGCGCATCCAACGCACCGACCGCGCCAAATACACCGAGCCCATCGGCTAACCTGCCAAAATAAACCTGTCCCTAAATGGTAGGTTTGGGGAGGTCGGGGAACCAGGTTGGTTTGGGTTGGTTGGGTGTGCGCTCGGCCAGGACCAGCTCCATCCAGCACATGTCGTACCAACGGCCGAACTTTTGGGCGCAGCGGTCAAAGGCACCCACCAGGCGATATCCCATATGGGCATGGAAATCCTGGCTGTTGTGCGTCAGGTACTCGTCGTCCTTGTCGTGCGGCACGGCGATGAGGGCGCACATGTTGGTGATGCCCATCGCGACCAGGCATTGCTTGAGCGCGTCGTGCAGCTTGCGACCCAGCCCGCCGTGGCGCACGTCGCGCGCCAGGTAGATCGACGTCTCGACCGACCAGTCGTATGCCTCGCGGCTGTTGAGCGAACTCACATAGGCATAGCCTACCGGACGCCCGTCCAGCTCCATCACCAGATACGGATAGCGCTTGAGTGTACGCTCGATGCGCCCGGCGAACTCCTCAACGCTCGGCACCTCGTATTCGCAGGTAATCGCCGTCTGGCGCACATACGGCTCATAGATGGCAAGCAACGCCGGCGCATCATCGGGCGTCGCCAGACGAATCGTCGGCTCGGACATCTCGGTCATACAACCCTTCTCCCTCAAAAACAAAGGCCGCCTTGCGCCAAACCCAGCGCAAGGCGGCCCCTCGTCATTACATCAGGCTACAGAACCGCCGCCAACGCGTCGATATCCTCCTGCGTCGTGGCCCAGCTGGTGCAAAAGCGCACCACCGTGTGGGCCTCGTCGTACTTTTCCCAGTACTCGATCGCCGCATGCTCGCGAATGCGGGCCATGTCCTCGTTGGGCAGAATCACGAACTGCTGGTTTGTGGGCGTCTCCAAAAAGAACCGGTAGCCGTGCTCGTGCAGCACGCGACGAAGCGCCTGAGCGGTTTCGATCGCCTGACGGCCAATCTCAAAATACAGGCCATCGGTAAAGAGCGCCTCAAACTGCACGCCCGTCAGACGGCCCTTGGCCAACAGCGCGCCGTGCTGCTTAATACGCGGAATGGGATGCGCCGGGGCGTGCATGCCGCAAAACACCACAGCCTCGCCGCAGAGCGCGCCGCACTTGGTGCCGCCGATGTAGAACACGTCACACAGCTGCGCCAGCTCGGGCAGGGTAATGTCGCACTCATCGGCCGCCAACGCATAGGCCAGACGGGCGCCATCCACAAACAGCGGAATCTCGCGCTTCTGGCACACTGCGTGAATCGCCGCGAGCTCGGCCTTGGAGTACAGCGTGCCGTACTCGGTCGATAGACTCACGTACACGGCGCCCGGGAACACCGTGTGCTCGTAGCTCTCGTTTTCATAGAACACCTGGATATAGTTCTCGAGGTCCTCGGCGTGCATCTTGCCCTCGTAGCCGGGGATGGTGAGTACCTTGTGGCCGCCAAACTCGATGGCGCCCGCCTCGTGGCAGGCGACGTGGCCAGTCTCGGCAGCAACGACGCCCTCGTACGGCGCGAGCAGCATGTCGATCACCGTCGCGTTGGCCTGCGTGCCGCCCACCAGAAAAAACACGTCGGCATCGGGGGCCTGGCAGGCCTCGCGAATAAGGTGCTTGGCACGCTCGGTATGTGCATCGGTACCGTAGCCGGGCTGCGGCTCCATATTGGTGTCGACGAGCGCCTGCAGCACTGCCGGGTGTGCGCCGTGGGAATAGTCGTTGTTGAACGCGAGCATGGCAATCCTCTCTTACCGGGTATCGGCCAGATGATTCAAACGGAGCTATTGTACGCCGTTGGGATAGGCAATGCGCGCGGCAAGGCACTCAAGCGCCAGCACCAGAGCAAAGCCGCAGCTCACGTCACTCAAAAAGTGCGCTCCGATCACGATGCGGCCAAGCGCGACGAGCGCCGCGACCACAGCCGCCGTCCAAAAGACCACACGACGGCGTGACGGCTTTTCCTTAAAGGCCGCCGCGGGAAGCCCGGCGAGCATAAGGCCGATCGCCGCGTGCGCCGTGTGTCCGCTCGCAAACGACTTGAAGCCGTCCTTGATCACGCCGGCGGCGATATAAGTCCACTTGTCGGGGTTACCGATCACCCACCACGGCTGAAAATCGAGTCCCGGCGTGACCTCAATCACGCGCATGCGCGGACGCGACCACAGCGGCTTGACGATCACGTTGAGGATGATGGCCTGAGCGATCCACACGGCAAGCACCATCAACGCCCAGCGCGTGAGCTCGTCGGGCTCGGTCGTGCGCGTGAGGCGATAGACGATAAGGTTGGCAGCGATGACCAGCACAAACGTCAGCACCAACTGAGCCGCAATGAGTTTACCGCCAACCCTCAGGGACGAAACGATCTCGTAGCCGGTCAGGCCAACGTTGACGAGGATGCCGAGCACGGCGAGCCATTTGCTCCCCCTGGAGTCGGGACGCACCGCGCGTACGAGCATAACGCCCGCGACGCTTGCCGTCAGCTCGAACGGCAGCTCGCCGGCAGCCTCGATAAAGCGGCCGTACATGCTGCCGACGTTGAACAGCGCGCTCGAGATCTGATAATCGAAGAAACTGCCCACGCCCAGACAAAGACACAGGACAACCGCGATAATGGCGACATCTTTCTTATAGATGTATCCGAACATGCTTTCCTTTCGGTCGGGCGAAGGGCGGTCAACCTGCAATGCGGGTGAGACGAAGATGGCTTTGTCCCGTAAATACCCTTACAGGTTGAGCATAAGTAAGCGAAAACGTTCCATTTGTGGCAAGGTGGCCCGAAGGAGGAGGGAAGCGTACTTGCGTACGCGACCGACGAGTGAGGGTCAGATTGCCCAAATGGGGTGATTGCAGCGTCGACCCGTTAGTCGTCGTCGCTGGCACCCAGCTGCTGCAGCAGCATGAGCGCCGCCGCCACGGGACCGGTGCCGTCGTTGGCGTCGAGGCCACGACCCAGGCCGCTGCCCGCA
This sequence comes from Collinsella sp., assembly GCA_014871665.1. Lineage (GTDB taxonomy): Bacteria > Actinomycetota > Coriobacteriia > Coriobacteriales > Coriobacteriaceae > Collinsella. The sequence goes on from WGSL01000012.1 coordinate 26,673, forward strand.
CCGGCGCCCGCCTTGTAGGGCACCGACAGCTTGCGGCTCTTGGGGAAGTTCACCGCGCCATAGCGGGTCTTAAGCTCAAATGCCACCTTCTTGGGCACGTCGACGCCCAAAAACGTGATGCGACCGCCGCTGAGCGTGACGCTCTCGAGCCCCAGGCGCTCGCCGCGAATGCGGATGCGCGCGCGATTGAACAGGTTGAGTCCCGCCAACGGCAGCTCGCCATGCGCGGCCTCGGTCTCTTCCTGCACCTCGTCGATGCTCTCCAGGTCCTCGGCCGCTGCGAGCTTACGGTACACGAGCACGCGCTGATCCACCGCCGGCAGGTACTCCTCGGACAAGAAGTAGTCGGCCGGCAGGTTAATGCCCACGCTCGCCGCCTCCACGCCGGCATCGTCATCGCCGCGCGCCTCGGCCACGGCCTGTCCCAGCATCTGCGTAAACAGGTCAAAGCCCACACTCGACAGGTTACCGTGCTGCTCGGCACCCATGAGCGAACCGGCGCCGCGAATCTCCAGGTCGCGCATGGCAATGCGCATGCCGCTGCCCAGGTCCTGGAACTCGGAAAGTGCAGTCAGGCGCGCCGTCGCCTCCTCGGTGAGCGGCAGCTCGCCCGGGAACATAAAGTACGCGTAGGCCTGCGTGGCAGAGCGACCCACACGGCCCTTGAGCTGGTAGAGCTGCGCCAGGCCCAAGCGCTGCGAATCCTCGATGATGAGCGTGTTGGCGGTCGCGTTGTCGATGCCGCTCTCCACGATGGTCGTGGCGATGAGCACGTCGATCTTTTTGGTCGCAAACTCAATCATCACATCCTCGACCTCGCGCGGACTCATCTTGCCGTGCGCCACGCCCACGCGCGCCTCGGGCGCGGCCTCGTGCACGCGCGCCACGGCATCATCGATGGTCTTGACGCGGTTGGACACGTAGTACACCTGGCCGCCGCGACCCACCTCCAGGCGAATCGCCGCGCTCACCACATCGGGGTCGTACTCCCCCACGTGCACGATCACGGGACGACGCCCGGTCGGCGGTGTGGTGATCAGGCTCATGTCGCGCACGCCGCTCGTGGCCATCTGCATGGTTCGCGGAATAGGCGTTGCCGAAAGCGTGAGCACGTCGATTTGCTCGCGCAGGTTCTTGAGCTGCTCCTTGTGCTGCACACCAAAGCGCTGCTCCTCGTCGATGATCACCATGCCCAGGTTCTTGGGGTTCACGTCGGCAGAAAGCAAGCGGTGCGTGCCGATGAGCACGTCGATCGTGCCCTCGGCAAACGCCTTAAGCGCGCGCTTTTGCTGCGCCGGGGTGCGGAAGCGGCTGAGCACTTCGACCTCGAGGCCAAACGGGGCAAAGCGCTCAAAGAACGTCTCATAGTGCTGCTGGGCCAGAATGGTCGTGGGGCAGAGCACCATGACCTGGCGGCCGGAGTCCACGCACTTAAACGCCGCGCGCAGGGCAACCTCGGTCTTGCCAAAGCCCACGTCGCCGCACAGCAGGCGGTCCATGGGCTTGGGCGCTTCCATGTCGGCCTTGATGTCGGCAATAGCCTCCAGCTGGTCGCGCGTCTCGTCGTAGGGAAAGCTCTCCTCCATCTCGATCTGCTCGGGCGTGTCGGGCGGGCAGGCGATACCGGTAATCGACGAGCGGCGTGTATACAGGTCGACCAGGTCAAACGCCAGCTTTTTGGCATTCTTGCGCGCCTTGTTGGTAGCCCGCGTCCAGTCGGCGGTGTTGAGCCTGGTCAGGCGCGGCTTGTCGCCGTCGGGGCCAACATAGCGCGTGATGCGGTCGACCTGCTCGAGCGGCACGTAGAGCTTGTCGCCATCGGCATATTCCAGCAAAAAGTAGTCGCGTTCCTTGCCGCCCACTTCCTGACGCGCGATCTCGCTAAAGAGCGCGATGCCGTGGGTAGCGTGCACCACGTAGTCGCCCGGCTTAAACGGGAAGGTGATCTGCGTAATGTCAACCTTGCGGCGGCTGCGCGCGCGGTTGGCATCCATGCGGGCGTTGAGGTCGGCGATCGAGAACACGGCCAGGTTGGCATCGGGCACCACCACGCCCTGCGGCAGGGCAGCGTCCACAAAGGTCACGCGCCCGCGCGAGATGGTGGGCACGGCGGCGCCGGCGGCAGCCTGCGCGGCGCCCGCCTCGAGCGAGCGGGCGTTGAGCGCATCGGCGCGACGCTCGCGAATGGAAGCACGGGCCTCCTGGCGTGCGGCACGGTCGGCGGAATCCGCCGCTGCCACGCGCACGCGGTCGCCGATAGCGCCGGCGTTTTCGGGCGCCGCGGTCAGCGATTCCTCAAAGGTAATGCCCTCGTCGCCAAAGGTGAGCTCCATCGACTCGCGCGCACCGCGGTCGGGGATGGCAAACACGCAGGCATAGCGCTTGCCCACGACCTCCTGGATGCGCGTCATAAAACGGTTGTCCGAGCCTGCAATGGCAGGCTGCTCAATCTTGAGCTCGGCCGTCACCGCACCGCCGGCACGGATGAGGCTCACATAGTTCAGGCGTTGCTGGGAACCAAAGTCGAGTTGCTGGGCACGCACGTACAGGCCGTCCAGACGGTCGACTCCCGCCTCGCCGGCACGTGCCTCGATATCCTCGTAGGCGCGCAGGCAATCGTCGAACAGCGAGCGCGGCTCGGACAGTACCACGAGCGCCTTGCCGCTCACATGCGACAGCGGGCTCACGGTCTGGCCGTACATCACCGGCAAAAAGCGGTCGAGCTCAGGCGTGACGATGCGCGCATCCACCATCTCGAGCAGCGCCGCCAACTTGCTGTCGTCCTGGCTGGCGCGGTAGAGCGCCACATGCATGTTGTGGACGGCCTCGTCGGTAAGCGCCAGCTCACGGCACGGGAAGATCTCGATGCTGTCCTCGTTGCCGATGGTCTGGCCCGTGGAGCTCACCATGCGGCGGATGCGGTCGATCTCGTCGCCAAAGAACTCAATGCGCACGGGCGCCTTTTCCTGCGCGGGAAACACCTCGACGGTGTCGCCGTGCACACGGAACAGGCCGGGCGCGTCGGCGGCGCCGGCATTGGTGTAGCCCATGCCCACCAGACGCTGCGGCACCTCGTCAAAGGGAATCTCCTCGCCCACCGCAAAAGTAGTGGACTCCCAGTAGCGGCTCTCGACCGGCGGCACGCAGCGCAGCAGCGCGCGGGCCGAGGCGACCATGATGCAGTTGTCCCCGCGCACGATGCGCCCGAGCGCCTCGCAGCGCTGGGCCACCACGGCGTCGTCGGGCGCCTGCTCGCGCCAAGGATAGTCCTTGCGCTCGGGAAAGCGGCACACGTGCGCCAGGCCCACATAGGCGGCAAGGCTACGCGCGGCGCGATCGGCTGCATCCTCGCCACTCACGATGTAGACCGTAGGGCGCGGGCGGCGCGCAAACTGGGCGGCGGCCATAAGCGTTCGACCCGACTGAGACACGGCCAGCGTCACGTCCTCGCCAGAATCGAGCCCGGCCTCGACGGTCTGCAGCGCCTCGGCAGTGTAGAGCTGCGCGGCTATACGGTGAATGAGCATGCTGTTCCTCCGGCATTGCAACGCCAAAAGCCCGCCGAGGCAAGCTCGGCGGGTCGTTCGTCAAATTCGTTGCCTGTCATGGTAGCGCATGAAGAGGACTCCAGCTCAAGCGTACGCCCAGCCCCGCAACAAAAACGCCAGATAGAACTGGACTCGCCGGCTTCGCCAAAATCTCCCCATCACGTCGAACGCCGCAACCACGGAAGGCTCCCCAAGAAACGGCTATTCCTCAAAAAAGCTCGCAACGTTCAAACGGCTCGTCCACTCTCCTATGGTGTTGGCAAAGCCGACGCGTGTGTACACGCCCGCAAAACGGCCGCGATACAGGTACAGGCCTTCCATATTAGAAGCGGGCGCAAAACCGAGATCATCCACAAGTCCTTTGGGTGCCTCTCCTCGATGCGGCCCATCGACAAGCGTTCCGCGCAAGCAGGGAGTCTGATACTGCTGAGCATACTCCTGCACAATCGCCCCAGCGGCCGCAGCACGAGCAAGCACCTGGGACCATTCCTGTTCCGTGGCATCCAAACCAGCGACAACGCCAACCGCATTGTAGCCGCCGCACGGCTTGACGATCCATCGGTCCTTTTCGGCAAATCTCGACAACTGGGTGCTTTCGTCCATAATCTCGGTATAGGGCACATGCTCCCGTACAAACGATTGCTCCTCCGGGCTCAACAAGGACTGACCGGCCCGAGACCACAAAAACGCAAATACGGTCTTAGTCGCACACGGCCACGTTCTAAAACCACCGACGATGCATGCAAGCCCTTCTTGGGCAGCCTCGATTAAGGCCGAGCGTCCGTCGCACGGCTTATCCCACAGTTCGCCGGTCACCGCGCGCCGCCAGACGCAATCAATAGGACCAGCGGCATCGCACAGGCACCTAGCACCGCTCTCGCCTTCGCCAATCCGCAGGTCGCGCACATCCGCAAAGCGTGCGGCTACACCCCGCTGCCTCATAAGGTCGACAAAATGAGCCGCATCTTCCGAGTCGATGCTTTCCGAATAGTCGACGATTGCCACCGAAGCGGGACATTTCTTTGATTGCGGTGCATAGAGCCCCTCGTCAACGCGGGCCCCGTCGTCCGATCGTGCACTATCCTCGGTGCGGCGAGGATGGGCCAGCTTCCACTCTGCATAGGTCTCAAACAATGCATCTATCCAGCTACCGCACAAATCGTACTGCCGAAAGCCGGGGTGGTCGGATGCAAACTCCTCAAAGGAAGGCGTCATTCGCACTGCCTGGCAGACCTCATCGGTTACTACCATTCCAGCACTGCCGTCGGTATTGAGCTCGCAAAACGTATACGAACCGGTGTCCTCGTCAAGAAAGATATCAACGCGCGCAAGGGGGATCTGGCAATCATAGCCGGCATCCATAGCGCACAGGTCAGCAAAAGCCGGATCTATGCGAAACCACGCGCGCACGGAGGCATCAGTACAAAACGCCCGCGTCACCTTGTCCATAATGCCGTACATGCGCTCGGCCGCCTCCTTAAGAAGCGCCGTCATATCCTTATCGAATATCTTTGGCGTTAAAGCCCAGGGCGCAGGATCTCCGTGGTAGAGCGCATGGGTTTGAGACAAGTATTCGTCGCCTTTGCGACGACCAGGTAGGTCACCTTCGCGCGTGCGTACGATGCGTTCAAAATAATCTTCGAGCTCTCGCGTCTTCAATGTTGCCACATTACCCTCCATTGCTTGATTTTTTGCTCATGCTACGCCAGCACGCACGACTTCGGCGCGCTTGAATAGGCTTCTAAATTAGCAACACATTTTTGCATGAGGCGGCAGGAGGCGACAAATACTCCAGCTCAAGCGCATGCCCAGCCCCGCAACAAAAACGCCAGACGGGCAAGCCGTCTGGCGCTATCAGAGTGAGCTATACGCCGAGTCTAGTCGTAGACGCCCATTTTAAGCAGTGTGAAGGTCGGGGCGCCGTCACCCTGCGCGACGCGGACCGTGCAAGTCTCGGTACGGCCCCTGGATGCGTCCGCTTGAATTGCAGCGATGAACTGGTCCTTTGGCAGGCCGTAGGTGCTCTCGGGGATGTCGGAAGGAAGTAACATACCGCCAGCACTGTAGACCTCATAGCTGAGCTCGTAAATGTTGTCGCCAAGGTCGGTCGCGCCCGTAACGATGGCACACGATGGGTTGTAATTTCCCTGGCCGTATTCCTGTTTCAGATACAGGTACCCGTCATGCGCTTCGGCCGAATCAGGAATCGCCTGCCCCTCCGGCGTTCTGTCATAAGTCATATCGGCATCGGAAAGCGTCAGGCCCGTCAAGCGGTTGAGTTCCCTATTGACCGCATCAGTCGCCACGCGCTGGCGATTGCCGTTGTCATAGTCGCCTTTCTCGATTCGATACGGCGCATTGTCAATAAAATGGCACCAGATAAACTTGACCAGCTTGTATTTCTCGTCATCAGAAAGGCCGTCAGTCGAATCGAAGCCGCCCGTCTGATACCAGTCCCGATCGAAGTGCTCCTCCGTAAAGTTCGACAGGAACAGATTCGCGGCGGCATAGGTTGCCTGGTCATTGAGGTCGACTTTTACGCTGCTGCCGGTCTGCTCAGGCTCATCCGCCTCATCCCCGTCGGCGGCAGGCTTCTCCTTGGCGCTTCCCTTGTCCTCGTGCTCGGCCGAACCCTCGTCGGACCCAAGTACCGTAATTTGCGATGAGTTGCCCTGCCCAAGCGGACCCAGCACGCCGGTCAGCGCCAGAGCGGCACCGCCGGCAACGAGCACGCCCACCACGCACATGCCGACAATCACCGCGCGCTTATGCGATTTCTTTTGTACGGCACCCTGCACGGGAGGCATCCCTGCCGCCGGCATCGACGCGGGCTCGGCGGGCGCAGCAGCCGGAGAGGCAGTGCCCATGCGCGCCCCGCAGTTCGTGCAAAAATCGGTTCCGTCGGGCATCTCGGATCCACACTTGGTGCAAAACATATTCGGGCATCCCCTCACAACAAACGGTATCTGCCGCCATCATATTGAGCCTTCGCAGCCCAAATGTGTTGCGCAACATTGGTCGCCGTCTTCGGGTGCCGACAAAACGTGCCGGGCCCTACCCCGTCACACGCACGCTGGGGCAAAGGTCTGCCAGCGGGCACTCGTCGCACTTGGGTTTGCGGGCGTCGCAGATTTCGCGGCCAAAGGTGATCCACTGGTGATTGACCGACTCCCAATACTCGTGCGGCAAGATATTGAGCAGATCCTGCTCGGTCTTGAGCGGCTCTTTGGCGTGCGTCTTGGGACTCAGCATCAGGCGATGCGCGATACGGTTGACGTGCGTATCCACCGCGATGCCTTCCACGATGCCATACCCCACGTTGAGCACGATGTTCGCCGTCTTGCGCCCCACACCCGGCAGTTTGACGAGCTCCTTCATATCCGCCGGCACTACACCGCCGTAATCGGCAACGATCATCTGCGCCGCTTCCACGGCGTGTTTGGCCTTGCTCTTGTAGAAGCCGAGCGACTTGATCGTGTCCGCCACGTCGGCAACACTCGCCCCGGCCATGGCCTCGGGCGTGGGCCACTGGGCAAACAGCCGCGGCGTCACCTTGTTGACTTGCGCGTCGGTCGTTTGAGCCGAGAGCAGTACCGCGATGAGCAGCCTAAAGGGATTCTCGTGGTCCAAGAAGCACTCGACCGGGCCATAGCGACGGTTAAGGCGCTCGCACACCTCGATGGCGCGCTCGCGTTTGGCGGCATTGGTCTCGCGTGGCATAACGACTCCTCGGCTCGGCAGAAACATAACTTCACGAAAACGATTGTCCCACGTACGGGGGCCTTAAGCCTCCAAAAATGCGCCGGTCTGGCGGCTCCACAGGCTTGCGTATTCGCCGTCCGCCTCGACGAGCTGAGCATGCGTGCCATCTTCGACAATCTCGCCGTCGGCCAACACCACGATGCGATCGAGCGCTGCCACGGTGGACAGGCGATGCGCCACCACAATGGAGGTGCGCCCGCGCATCAGGTTCTCGAGCGCTTCCTGCACCAGCGCCTCGGACTCGCTGTCGAGGGCAGACGTCGCCTCGTCGAGCACCAGAATCGGCGCGTCAGTGAGAATGGCACGGGCGATGGCCACGCGCTGGCGCTGGCCGCCCGAAAGCTTAACGCCGCGCTCGCCCACCATGGTGTCAAAGCCACGGGGCAGGCGGTCGATAAACTCAGTCGCGTTGGCCAGGCGCGCAGTCTCGCGAATCTGCTCGTCGGTAGCGTCGGGGCGGCCGTAGGCGATATTTTCGCGGATAGAGCGGTGGAACAGCAGCGCCTCTTGCGGCACGTAGGCAACCTGACGGCGCAGGCTCTGCTGCGTGCAGCGCGAGACATCCTGACCATCCACGAGCACGCAGCCTCCCTGCACGTCGTCCAAGCGTAGCAACAGCTTGGTGAGTGTTGTCTTGCCCGAGCCCGATTTGCCCACCAGGCCCACGCGCTGGCCCGCCGCCACATGGAGCGTCAGGTCGTCGAACACGCTCTCGCCCGCCGCGGCATCACGGTATGCAAAGCTCAAGTGCTCAAAATCAATCGCGCCCTCGCTCACCTTGAGCTCGGGGGCGTTCTCGTCGTCTGCCACCAGACACGGCTCGTCCAGCACGCGCGTCATCTCGGCCGCATCGCCCAGCGCGCGGTTGATGCGCTGCATCATGGAGCTCACGTAGTTCAGACGCATGGTGAGGTTGTACGTATAGGTAAAGATCATGACGAGCGCGCCGGCAGAGATGCCAAACCACGCGTTGCCGCCCGCGACGAACACACTCACCACGGCCATGGTGATAACGATAAGGCCCGAGGTCGTAAAGTTGCGTTGCATCATGGCGTGCATCGATACCGTTTCGGCATCGCGCGCAGCGCGGTCGGCGGCATCGAACAGGTCGCGCTCAAAGTCCTCGCGCCCACAGGTCTTGACGGCCAGGATATTCGTGACCGCATCGGACAGCACGCCCGACAGCTTGTTCTGCGCGGCGGACGTCGCGGCCGAAAGCGGCATGATGCGCTTGTACATAAGCCAGACAAACGCGATGTAGACGACCATGATGCCCACCAGGATCACGGTAAACGTCGGCACCACCGGGGCGAGTGCTGCCACCGTGCAGACAACCGAGGTGATAGTGGGAATGAGCGAATACACCGTCACGTCCACCAGCCCCGTGTAGCCGCTCATAAAACGGCTCGTCTGGCTCACAAGCGATCCGCCAAAACGGCTGGTGTGGAATGTCATGGATTGATTGGAGAGCGTGTCGAAGCACAGGCGTGCCAGGTGATAGTTGCCCGCAATCTCGAGCTTGTAGACGGTGTAGTCCTGCAGCTTGGAGAGGATTTGGCCCACTAGGTTAACGAGCACGAGTGCCAGAATGTAGGGACCAAAGACCTCAAACACCTGGTCGCCCGCCACGGGGCCGGCCTGGACGCGGTCGACGATAAGGGCCATCACGTAGGTGTTGGCAAACGTAAGCAAAAAGATATAGCCCGCCGACGAGAACACCGAGAGAAAAACAATCAACGGCTGTGTGCGCGTGACGTCCCAAAAACGCTGCAGCGTGCGACGTACGGTGGAGCGTTTGAGCGGACTGGTGCTTCTCTGAGACATGGGCTTCCTTTCGCGTCTGATAGGGCGAAACGCCCTTGTAGCACATTGAAGCGCACTTCAGGCAAGCACAATGCGAGAAGCAGCGGGGCGCCCGCGTCTTTACGCCGGCGCCCCGCCGTCAGATGCAGCTAGTCCTCATCTTTTTGGTCTGCGAGCAGGCCTGCGGACTCCAAGCCCAAAATCGCGTCGGCCTCCCGCGCGTCTTCCAGCGCATCGATGTCCTTGAGCTTGCGCTCCATAACGTTGGTGCGCGTGGTGATAATGCCCTCGACCGTCTTGCCCGCGGTCTCGATCTGCTGCTGCGCGCGACGCAGCGCCGCCTGATAGCGCGGCAGCTCAGCCTTGACGGCGGAAAGCACGCGCAGCACGTCGTCGGTACGTTTTTGCAGCCTAAACGTCTGATAGCTCATCTGCAGGCTGTTGAGGATGGCAGCCATGGTGCTGGGGCCGGCAACGTTGACGTGATAGTCGCGGCCCAGGGTCTCGATAAGCCCGGGGCGGCTGACGACCTCAGCATACAGGCCCTCAAACGGCACAAACATAATGCCAAAGTTGGTGGTCGCGGGCACGCTCAGATACTTTTCGCAGATGTCCTTTGCCTCGCGCTTCACCATCGCATCGAGCATCTTGCGCGCAGCGGCAACAGCCTCAGCGTCACCCGACTCTTGTGCGTCAAGCAGATGCTCGTACGCGTCGCCCGGGAATTTGGAGTCGATTGGCAGCAGCACGGGATCGCCCTCGTCTACCGGCAGCTTGACGGCAAACTCAACACGCTCCGAGGCGCCAGGCTTGGTGGCAACGTTTTCCAGATACTGGTCGGGCGTAAGGATGTCCGCCAGGATCGCGCCCAACTGCACCTCGCCCAAAATGCCGCGCGCCTTAACATTGCCCAGCACGCGCTTAAGGTCGCCCACGCCGGTGGCGATAGATTGCATGTCACCCAGGCCCTTGTACACGGCCTCGAGCTGGTCGCTCACCTGCTTAAACGATGCAGACAGGCGATCGTTGAGCGTACGGGAGAGCTTCTCGTCCACCGTCGCGCGCATCTGATCGAGCTGCACGTTGTTGTCCTTGCGGATGGCGCCCAGTTGGGCATCGACCGTCTCGCGCACCTTGTCCAGGCGGTGCTCGATGCCCTCGCGGTTGGCGCCAAGCTGTTGGGCCGTCTCACGGCGCAGGTCATCCATACGGTCGCCAGCCTGCGAGAACTCACGCGCGATGGTCAGGTAGCGCTGCTGCTCCACGGCCGCATCGGTTGTCTGCTGCTGCGCGATGGCATTTGCCGTGCGGCGGGTTTCTGCCAGCGCGACGTTGAGGGCATCAAGCGTGCTGTTGGCCTGCTCGAGCGCCGCCAGCGTCTCCGCACCGCTATCGCCGCGCTCCCGCAGCTCGGCGCGAAGGCTCTTAAGCTGCAGGGCACAAGCCACGGCAACCCCCACCGCCACCAAGGCAATCACAACAAGCGCAATATCAATAGCAGACATAGATTCCGCCCAACAAACCCAATCGATTATCAATCAAAACTGCGATCAATCTTACCCCGCCACACGCACCGGGCGCCCGGCCCCTTCTTGGGTGCCCCTCTCCTCCGCATATTCCATAATGCGGCGCGCCGTTTTCCTGCTCACCTTTGAGTCATCGCCGGCCAAGTATGCGTATACGTTTCCTTTATTCAGGTGCAGAGCACGGCAGATGCCATAGCGCGTTACACCCGATTCCTCCAATGCTTCCAGTGTTCTCTTTCTCATCAGGGCGTTCACCCTTCTGTCGGCCGCTGGCTTTTCTTTCACCCCTCTATACGCGTGCCAAACGTTGGCGTAACGATTGGGGAGCTTATCCTCGGCGCATAGAGATGCCAGGCTACCCGCTTGGCCATACAGAGACAAAACACCTCGATAGCTCTCTTCCATCCACGAGCCCTCGGATAAACCCAGAACGTATTCGGCTTTTCCCTGCGCCAAAGCGAGCAAGAACAGAGGCTCCGCCACGCGCGGCGCAACCGTCGTCGCTTGCTTAACCAGTTTTCTAAAACTGAGCGACTGCTGTCCGGATAGCTCTCGGCAATAGCCTTTTAAGAATCCCTCAAAGGTCAGATTCAACCGAGCACCTCCTTTTTGTATTGCCTGTATGCACAGACCATCTCTTGATAACTCCGCTCCGAAGGCGACGACGCCAGATCCTCCAAGGATGTCGTTAAGTACCTTAACATGGCATTTTCTATTATTATTCATCATCAATAATACTATTCAGTCGCATGACAGGATTCCCAGGATGCGAGGATTCTACTCATGGCGATAATCCCTACACCCCAGAAGTCCTAACGTGACAAACGCTAACTCTCCCAGCCGGCGCGAATGGTTGCTACGACATCGCCTAGGCGCTGGCCGAGAGCCGCTAGATGTTGGAGCACCTCGTTGGGCGATGCGCCGTTGAGGATGCACGTGAGGGCATACGATGCCAGAAAGATGGCCACAAGCCCTAACGGGATGAGCACGATCATCGCCAATGTGCGCAAGCGCTGGCCCACACGGCGACGACGCGCACGACGCTTGTCGAACGCGAGCTCCTGCGCATATGAATCTTGCTGTACGGAATAGGCCTCTGGTGCCGATTCGCACCCGGGCACAGCTGCAGGTACAGCAGCGGGCACGACATTTTGCGCAAAGGGCTGGGCTGCCGCCCCTTGCATTTGCATCTCCATGAGTCGTTGCTGCTGACGCAGCATGCGCTCAGCTTGTTGCTGCGGAGTCTCAAGAAACAGATCCATGCTGGCCTCCAAAATCGGAGCATTCGACGCTTACGACCAGCATCCCGCACCGCCATGACCGCGACAACGCAATCGCCGGCAATAGCCACAAAGTTTCTTTTGCTCAAAAGCTGTCGAAAAGCTCAACAACTCCCCTACCAGCACTTTCTCTGAGCTTTTTTCGTCAGCAATCTTTTGGCCTTCCACCCTTACGCCAACTGACCAAAATCTAACCAAAAGCTTGACGGAAATTGTGAAGACAGGGACCCCATACAAAAACGTGCCGCCCCAAAAAGGGCGGCACCCTAACATCTTATCAGTTTTTCAGTAGCAAGCACGCGACGACCCGAAGCCGGAGCACAGGGTAGGGAAACACCTTTACCTCGCGCGACCTGCGCAGCCGTGAGCGAGAGGGAAAGGTGTTTCCCCGCCCCGTGCTCCGCAGTCGGTGGAGGCAGCTTTAGATGCCCGCGAGACCTCGGGTGGCGGTGGCGCACATAAACGCCAAGGCTAGAATCACGAGCGAGCCCGCGATGTCTGCCAGCACGCCCATTGCACGGCGTTCAAACAACCAGCTCTCAAAGTGCGGGGCGACGTTGCGCCAAACACGCCACAGCAAGATGCCCATACCGATGACGCCCGGGATATTGAGCAGTAGGATCTCGGAGCACAAAAGACCGATCAGGTTACCGGCGGCAAAGCCCGCATCACCCTCGCAGTATTTGCGGTAGACCATATACAGCATGTACGCCACAAACGGCTGCAAGCACGCAGAAATAAACGAGACCACCATCGAGGGGTCCTGCGAAAAGACCTCGGTGAGTTTATCGACACTCGTGGCGTCCTTCGAAGCCAAGAATAAACCGATAACCACAAGGGGCACCACGCCCAAAATTACCTCGACCAGAGTAAACAACTTGGCAGTCAAATCCTCACTAGCCGAATTCAAATGAGGCACCCACTCAGGATGAGCATGCGCGCCGACTTTCTTGTCCTTCTCGGCACGATCGGCCTTTTTACCCTCGGCAACCCGACGACCAGGATCCTTGCGAGTTCCCGCCGCAGCAACCCGAGCCCGAGACTTCTTGCCCATAAAAAACACCCCATCAGGTAGTAGATAAACTAAAAGTCGCCACCCAGTGTACCCCCTAAACAACGGCGCCGCCCCAACCCGGAGCAAGCCCCGTCAACCAAATAACCGAACCATCAACCAAATGGCCGCAACCCAATCCCTATACAAAACGTTCCGCCCAAAAG
>WGSL01000120.1 GCA_014871665.1 Collinsella sp.
TGACGGGGCGGAATGTCAATCCTGGTCTAACAGAGCCTTATTTAATCCCCGCCCCAGAAAAATCACTGATGGTTGACAGGAGCGCCGCAGTTTTGGCAGAAGGATGCGTTTGCCTCCAACATTGAGCCACACTGTGGGCAAAAATGAGCGGACTCAACTGGCTGAGCATCATCAATCGCGGTCGGCGTCTGCTGCGTCGGCGGGACCTGCTGCGCGGGAGGCATTTGCTGGTACGGATTGGACTGCGGAGGCTGAGGCTTGTTCGACGATTCCTTGTTCAAGATAACAGCAAAGGCGACAGCCGCGACACCACCAAACACAACTAGCAAAACAAGAAGATCGAATACCCTAAGGCCTATCATCGCAAATCAGCTCCTCATGTAGCGAAAGATGACGGATGCCGAGATTTTATCGCCGCGCCGCAAGCCCCTCCTAGTGCGCAACACACATCCACCCTGCATGATTTTCTGGGGCGGGGATCAAAATCATTGGGGAATGGTGCGTGGCAAGCGGGGGTCATCGGGGTATAAGACGGCTAATTGTATGCCGCCCTATGAAAGGAACCCTTATGCCCAGCGTTGCCGTTCTTGCCGCCGATGGCTTTGAAACGATTGAATGCCTGACCATGGTCGATGTCATGCGTCGTGGCGGTGTGCGCGCCACGCTCGTCTCGATCATGCCCACGCGTGAGGTCGTAAGCTCGCTGCAGATTCCCGTAACCTGCGACGCACTCTTTGACGAGATTAACTTTGACGAGTATGACTGCGTCGTGCTGCCTGGCGGTCTGCCCGGCGCCACCAACCTGCGCGCCGACCAGCGCGTCTGCGACGTAGTCTGCGAGTTCGCAGCGACCAAGCATGTTGCCGCCATCTGCGCCGCTCCGTTTATCCTGGGCGAACTTGACCTGCTCGAGGGACGCCACGCCACGTGCTTCCCCGGCTTTGAGAAGAGCTTCCCCGAGGGCGCCTATACCGGCGACAAGGTCACGCACGACGGCAACATCATCACCGCCAGCGGCATGGCCCAGTCGCTCCCCTTTGCGCTTGAGCTGCTGCGCACGCTCGCCGGCGACAAGGCTGTCGAGAAGGTTGCCGAGGGCATTCAGCTATGATTTTGGCTTCGCAATCACCGCGCCGCATCGAGCTGATGCGCGAAGCGGGCTACGACATCCGCGTCATTCCCGCTGACATCGACGAGACTCCTTTTGATGACGAGGCCCCACTTACGCTTGTCGAGCGCTTAGCTCGCGCTAAGGCTGCCGCCGTTGCCGCCGAGCACGCCGAGCCCAATGAGCTGACCATCGCGGCCGACACCATCGTCACCTTCGATGGCAAGATTTTGGGTAAGCCGGCAAACGAGGACGAAGCCCGCACCATGCTCCACGAGCTCTCGGGGCGCACGCACCAGGTCGCAACCGGCGTCTGCATCGTCAGAGCCGGAGACACCACAGCCCCGCACGCCGCCGAGAGCCTGTCGTTTGTCGATGTGACCGACGTAACGTTCTATGAGCTCACCGACGAGCAGATTGAGCGCTACGTCACCTCAGGCGAGCCCATGGACAAAGCCGGCGCCTACGGCATCCAGGGCGTCGGCGGGCGCATGCTCGTGCATGATATTTCGGGCGACTTCTACAACGTGGTGGGCCTGCCCATCGCTCGCGTCGCGCGCGAGATTCAAAAAGTATCGTAATTGCATCTGGCGCTGGGTATCCCCCAGCGCCTACAATTTCGGCGTACCGTACGGATCCCGACCGGGCATAAGGCCCGGCGGAAAACCGATAGGAGTAAAACATGGATACACTGCTTGAGGCCATTGACGTTTGCGATGTCGATGGCTTTTGCTTTGGCAACTATACGGACGAGGAGGCCGGCACCGGTTGCACCGTAATCGTGGCACCCGAGGGCGCCACCGGCGGTGTTGACGTTCGCGGCGGTGCCCCGGCATCGCGCGAGACCGACCTGCTGCGTCCCGAGAACACCGTGGACAAGGTCCACGCCGTCTGCCTTTCGGGTGGATCGGCCTTTGGTCTGGAGGCCGCAAGCGGCGTCGCCCGCGAGCTCGAGAGCCGCGGCATCGGCCTTCCCGTCGGCCCCACGCAGGTGCCCATCGTGTGCTCCAGCTGCATCTTCGACCTCGCCTTTGGCGACCCCACCGTACGCCCCGACATTGAGGCCGGCATCTCCGCCGTGCGTGAGGCGCTCGACAACACTCCCACCACGCTCGAGCAGGGCAATGTAGGTGCCGGCACCGGAGCCACCGTGGGCAAGCTCATGGGCCCCGCCACCTGCATGAAGGCCGGCCTAGGCACTGCCGCCGTGGCACTCGGCCCTGTTAAGGTGGGTGCCGTGGTCTCGGTCAACGCCTGCGGCAATGTCGTCGACCCCTTCACCGGTGAATGGGTCGCTGGCATGCGCGCTGCAGCAGATAGCGACCAGATCGTCGACATGGAGCTCGCCGCCTTTGCCGCCGCCGGCTCCATACAGATGCCGCTCGACCGCACCAACACCACCATCAGCTGCATCGTCACCAACGTGGAGCTCACCAAGGCGCAGGCCACAAAGGTCTCCCAGATGGCAGCAGATGCCTATGCGCACGCCATCCGCCCCACGCACACCACCAACGACGGCGACAC
>WGSL01000121.1 GCA_014871665.1 Collinsella sp.
TGGTAGGGGCGGTGGGACTCGAACCCACAATCCTTGCGGCGAGAGATTTTAAGTCTCCTGCGTATGCCAATTCCGCCACGCCCCCGTGAGACTAGAAGTCTAGCACAAGCCGTCCGTTACGCGTTGACGGCCATCGAGTGTTGGCCCGACTTCTCCAGGAACTCTTGGAACTTTGCCTCGTCGCCCTTGTTTTGATACTGCAGGGCCAGCAGGTACTCCAGTCGGCAGCGCTTGACCGGGTCGTCGCCGACATCCTCGAGCATGCGCTCCAGCTCGGGAATGTCGTTGTGGCGCTTGAGGATCATCGTGTCGTACATCAGCTGGCATTCGTGTGCGACCGCCTCGGCCTGACCGCCCTCAAAGCCCTTGATCTCGTGCAGAAGCTCCTTGGACTTTTTGCGGTCCTCCTGGCCAACGTAGTAGTTAAAGGCTTTGATCACCAGGTCGACGCGCTGCATCTTGGGGAGGTTGAGTCCCAGCAGCAGGTCGAACATCTCGCTGGCACGCTCGTGGTCCTCGCGCAGCAGATAGGAGTTCAGACGCAGGTAGTCGCGGTTGTAGCGCGGGTACAGCATGCTGGTGAGTTTGCCGTCGAGCAAACGATCGAACTCGTCCCACTGCTTGGCGGCCATCAATTGCTGCAGGCGTTTAAACGTGGTGCGTTTTTTGACGCTAAAGAACACCGACACGGCGATGCAGATGATAACGACGGCGGTCCAGAGGGTGCGGGAATCGGGCATATTAGGGTCCTTAGTCGCTCATAAAGCGAGCGGTATGACAACACGTACTAGATGTATTATACGCAGCGCGCAAGCAAACTGGCATAAAAGCTCATCGAGGCCGAGTGCCATCGCTCGCTGCGGTACACTTACCTAAAGTAAACCATGAAGGGAGACATTACCTATGAAGAAGATCGTTTTGGCTTGCGGTGCTGGCGCTGCTACTTCCACGCTCGTTGCCCAGAAGGTCGCTACCCTGCTCGACGCCAACGGTTATGCCGACAAGTACGAGATCGTGCAGTGCGCCATCTCCGAGGCCAAGGATTACTGCGACGAGGGCGCTGACCTGCTGATCGCCACCACCGTTGCCCCCGAGGGCCTCACCTGCCCGTACGTGAGTGGCGTGCCCTTCATGACCGGCATGAACCGCGTTGCCGCCGAGAAGGCCGTTCTCGACGTCATGGCTCAGTAGGCGCTGACTGCATGAGTGAGCAGAACGCCAACCCGGTAGAGCTCTTTGGTATGCGCGTTGCCCATGTGGGCATTAACGCCACCGACCCGGCAGACGCCCTGGAGATCGCGGAGCTGTTCTCGACGATGATGGGCCTGCCCGTCATCGAGACCCCGGTTTCGTACTTCAACGATTCGCTGGTCGAGATCATGAAGCAGAACGGTCGTGGCACCAAGGGCCACATCGGCTTTGCCGTTAACGACATCGATGCAGCTGAGAAGTGGTTTGCCGAGCGCGGGCTCGAGGTCAACGAAGAGTCGCGCGCGCTGCTGCCCGACGGTGGTACCAAGCTCGTGTACTTTAAGCGCGAGTTCGCCGGTTTCGCCGTGCACCTGTGCCGCGAGTAGCGCACAAGCTGCCATAGCTGGCAAAAAGGGATAGGGCCGCGTGGCCCTATCCCTTTATTCAAGACTTTAGTCCGCTGGCCGCGCAGCGGCCAGCTTTAAACCACCCGCTACGCGGGTGGAGACAAACGGCTTTACAAAGCCACCCCTCCGACCGATATTGACGATTGTTCAGGCCGTCAAGAATTCGAGTCGAAGGGGTGGTCGCCATGGCCCAGAAGGCCTACAGCCTTTCCCACACGAAGTGGATGTGCAAGTACCACATCGTGTTCACGCCGAAGTATAGGCGCAAAGTGATCTACAACCAAATCAGGAGCGACATAGGGGAGATCCTCAGGAAGCTGTGCGAGTACAAGGGGATCGAGATAATCGAGGGGCACCTGATGCCCGACCACGTGCACGTGCTGCTGGCGATCCCGCCGAAGTACAGCGTCGCGAGCGTCATGGGCTACCTGAAGGGGAAGAGCTCGCTGATGATATTCGACAGGCACGCCAACCTCAAGTACAAGTTCGGCAACAGGAAGTTCTGGGCGGAGGGCTACTACGTGTCCACCGTCGGCCTGAACGAGGCGACGATCGCCAAGTACATCAGGGAGCAGGAGTCCCACGACATCGCGCTGGACAAGCTGAGCGTGAAGGAGTACGAGGACCCCTTCAAGAGGGGGTGATGCTGCCGGTTCGACCGGCGCGCCACGGGTCAAGATGCACTAGGCCTGGACGAAGTCCGGGCCCGCGCCTTTAGACGCGAGCCCGGGGCCCGTGGGTTATACCCTAAGAGCAAACCACCCTTTTTAAGGGTGGTTCTGATTTATGCCGAGGGGCTTCCTATCGTGGCAGGCGAATCGTAAAGCGGCTGCCGACCCCTTCGACCGAGGTCACACCGATGACGCCGCCGTGGCTGTCGACGATCCACTTGGCGATCGCAAGCCCCAGACCCGAACCCTGTGCGCCGGCATCGCGCGCGTTGTCGGCACGGTAGAACCGCTCGAACGCGTGAGCTGCGGATTCCTGGTTCATGCCGATGCCCTCGTC
>WGSL01000122.1 GCA_014871665.1 Collinsella sp.
CCATGAGGGCGTCCATGTCGCAATCCGGGTCGCACATCTCCTCGCCGATCTTGTTGAAGCGATCGACCTTGGCGATCATGTCGCCAAATGCCATGCGCACGTTCTCGATGACGGTCTTGTCGTCGTCGAGCGGCGGCTCCTGCTGCAGGATGCCCACGGTGTAGCCGGGGGTAAGTCTGGCATCGCCGTTGGAGACCTCCTCGATGCCGGCCATGATCTTGAGCAGGGTCGACTTGCCCATACCGTTGGGGCCCACGACGCCGATCTTGGCACCGGGGTAGAAGCTCAGGGTCACGTCGTCAAGGATTACCTTGTCGCCATGGGCCTTGCGAGCCTGATACATCTGGTAGATAAACTCCGCCATTTGCCTGTTTTATCCTTTCTACCTGCTGTTTCCCTATTCTTGTTTCGCTTTAGTGGAAACGAAATGAGAAAACCAGCTCTGAAACGTAACGAAAAAGGGGCATGGTTGCCCACACCCCCTAATACTACCTGGGAAAAGTCCCCCGGAACATACTATGAACTGCGTACGCTAGTTTTCCGCAACCTTAACGAGCGGCTCGCTGCGATTTGCGCCACAACAGA
This sequence comes from Collinsella sp., assembly GCA_014871665.1. Taxonomy (GTDB): domain Bacteria; phylum Actinomycetota; class Coriobacteriia; order Coriobacteriales; family Coriobacteriaceae; genus Collinsella. Next base: position 586 of record WGSL01000122.1, read on the forward strand.
TACGAGTAGACGTAGACGGCTCCGACCGAACCAAACGCCAGAGCCGCAATCACCGCGGCGACGACTTCACTCGAAAGCACGCTGCCTGCCACGCCCATCACAATCAGGCCAATACCCAGCACCATAAAGCAGGCACCGCCAAAGCGCTGCGTACGGCGCCAGTTCTCGGGATCGGCAAGTGCCCAGGGCGTCTTGATACCGAGCGTATAGTTCTGCTTCACACGCGGCAAGTAGTTGCCTGCGCCGATGAACAGCAAACCGACAACACCGGAAATCAGCACGTTAACCGAACCGACCGCCGGCACCACGCCCCAGACCGTAAGCTCTCCCAGCCAGCTTATGGCGCACATGAACAAGGTGAAGGCGATTACGAAGCCCTGATAGAACTTGCCCGAGGTTCGATATGCCTCACCTTTGGGGTCGATGCGCGGCACCACGCAGAACATTGCGAGAAGCACCAGAGGCAGCACGCCGAGCGCGGAGGCCATCCAGCTAGGACCCCAACCGTCGACGGCGCCGTTCGCGCCCCAGTGCGTGGGAATCTGCGCAGGCAAGCTCGGCATCACCATGAGGTGCGCTACGACATTGGCGACGCAAAGAGCGACCAGCGCAATCCACACGCGCGACGATACCCCCGTGGGGTGAATGCCCTTGTTTTCGTTATTCATCCTTATCACCTTCAGTGTTTGTAAAGCCCATAAACCAGCCAATTAAATCCTGCATGACGGTGGTGTTTAAGCTGTATACGATGTTTTGGCCATGGCGCTCGTCGGTCACCAACCCGGCGTTTTTGAGCGTCGCCAAGTGATGGCTCAGCGATGGCTTACTGATATCGAAATGCTCGGCAAGCTCCCCCGCCGTGCAATTGCCCTCGCGCAGCAACTCCAAAATGCGCCGTCGCGTTGGATCGGCAAGCGCCTTAAAACCCTCTCCCGGCATAAGACCTCCTCTCATCATCTCTCATGACGCGCACACTATACTCGATATTTAGATGTTTGTCTAACTGTCTAATCGCAATGCTTCAAACCACATCAAAGCAAACGCCATCGCAACCTATGGGCGATTACCTATAATGGCGATAGCTAAAACACGACCTGCTTCCCCGTCGGAGGATATCTATGACCGAAACCACAGCCGCAACTCCCATCGAGACACGCGACACCAAGCTCGAGATTATCATGGGCCGCGAGGCACTCGATAAACTCGCCGACGCTACGGTGCTAGTGCTCGGCTGCGGAGGCGTGGGCTCCAACTGCTGCGAGGCACTCGCCCGCGGCGGCATCGGTCATTTCGTCATTCTGGATAAGGACATCATCGCGCCCAGCAATATCAACCGTCAGGCCATCGCCTTTCACAGCACCGTCGGCAAGCGCAAAGTCGACGTCATGGAGGCTATGATTCACGACATCAACCCTACCGCTACCGTCATCAAGCGCACCGAATACCTGCTGAGCGACAACATCGATGATTTCTTCGCGAGCGTTTTGGAACAGACGGACGGCAAGCTCGACTACGTCGTCGACGCCATCGACACCATCTCGGCCAAGCTCACCATTGCCAAATATGCTCAGGACCACGACATTCGTTTGGTTAGCTCCATGGGCGGGGCCAACAAGCTCCATCCCGAGTGCCTCCGCTTTGCCGACATTTTCGATACGGTACGTGACCCCATGAGCCGCATCATGCGCAAAGAATGCAAGAAGCGCGGAATCAAGAGCCTGCATGTACTGTTTAGCTGCGAGGAATCGGTTAAGACACAGCCCCGCGACCCTTCCAACATCCACGAGCGCACCGAGCTGGGAACCGCCAGCTTTATGCCGCCCATCATGGGCCAGATGATTGCCGGCGAGGTTATCCGCCAGATCAGCGGCCGCGGCACTGAGCGCGTGCGCTCCGATGGCCAACGTCTGGACTAGCGGAGCGCACCGA
>WGSL01000123.1 GCA_014871665.1 Collinsella sp.
GGATAACGCACCTCGTAGGGCGCAAGCTCAAGGGAGCCCGCCAGCTCGACCGTGGGCACGTCGTCGGCAAGCAGGTCGACAAAGGACCCGTTGAGCTCGCCGGCGCCAAAGGTATAGGGCTCGTCCACGGCATTGACCGCCACGAGTACCGTCGCTCCGTCGCAGGCGCGCTCGAACAGCAGCTGCTTATTCTGAATCACCACGTTGCGATAGGCACCGTAGTTGAGAGCACGGGCCGCCGCGTCGTCGGCCGAGCGCAGGTGCGTGAGCTGCTTGATGAACGCCGTCAGCTCGTTGGGCGCAGGCTCATCGAGCGCAGGGCGCAGCGCCCAGTCGCCATCGGGGCCGCCCTTTTCGCCGGCAATTCCCCACTCGCTGCCGTAGTAGACGCACGGGATGCCCGGCATACCAAAGAGCATGCCGTAGGCGGGGCGCAGGCAGGACTTGTCCGTCAGGATGCTCGCCAGGCGCGGCACATCGTGGTTGTCGACAAACGACAGCAGGTGTTTGCCGCGGTAGATGCACCACGGATCGCCGCCAAACTGGCGATGCAGCGAATGGGCGATCTCGAACATGTTGACCGAGTTAAAGCTGGAGTACAGGCCCTTGTAGCACTCGTAGTTGGTGCAGGAGTCGAGCATCTCGTCGTTGACGATCTGGTTGTAGTCGCCGTGGAGCGTCTCGCCGATCAGCACGAAGTCGGGCTTGAGCTCACGGGCAAAGGAGTGTAGGCGGCGCATAAAGTCGCGGTCGAGCATATAGGCAACGTCCAGGCGCAGGCCGTCGACACCAAAGACGTCGGCCCAACGGCGCACAGACTCGAGCAGGTAATCGACCACAGCGGGGTTTTGTAGGTTGAGCTTCACGAGCTCAAAATGGCCTTCCCAGCCCTCGTACCAAAAGCCGTCGCCGTAGCACGAGTCGCCGTCAAAGCTAATGTGAAACCAATCCTTGTAGGGCGAGTCCCACTTATGCTCTTGCACATCGCGGAAGGCCCAAAAGCCACGACCGACGTGGTTGAAGACGGCGTCGAGCACCACGCGGATGCCGTGGGCATGCAGCGTGTCGCACACGGCGGCAAAGTCGGTATCCCCACCCAGGCGACGGTCGATATGGCGCAGGCTGCGTGTATCGTAGCCGTGGTTATCGGACTCGAGTGGCGGGTTGATCAGCACAGCGCCAATACCGAGTTTTTGCAGGTAGTCGGCCCATTGGGCAATCTTCATGATGGGCGCATCGGGGTTGGGCGCGGCGTTGGCAGCCTGGGCGAGTTCATCCTCGGCAACGGGCGCGGCGTTTTCGCGCGGAGCTACACAGAAGCCCAGCGGATAGATCTGATAGAACGTCGTCTCGTATGCCCACATAGCAACCTCCCGGTAAGCTCAACACAACGACATCCATTGTATGCCCGGCTTGTATCCACTCCCCCAAAATAAGTTGCGGTGGAATAGTTCCTGCTTGGGCCTTCAGAGGCCTTAAACAGGAACTATTCCACCGCAACTGATGAGGGGACATGATTAGGCGACGGGCTTGGCGCGGCGTATGGCTGGGAACAGTACGGTGATGGCGAGGATGACGCCCACGACGGTAATCGCCCCGCCCACGAAGCCGATCCAAGCGATACCGGGACCCGAAACCACGGCACCGCCGATTGCGGTGCCCGTGCCGATGCCCAGATTAAACAGGCCCGAGAAGATCGACATGGCGACGGCCGACGAATCCGCCGGCGTGTACTTGATGAGCTCGGCCTGGAACGCCACGTTAAAGGCCGTGGCGCAGCAGCCCCACAGCGCGCAGACGGCAAGCACTGCCACGAGCGACGATGCGACCGGACCCATAAGCAGCAGAGCCACCGGCACGCCGGAGAGCGTGATAGTCAAGAACGGGAAGCGATGCCCGTCGAACAGGCGGCCAAACAGCCAGCTGCCCACCAGACCGGAGAAGCCAAACGCCGTCAGCGTCATGGTGATGGCGCCCGCGTCGACGTGTGCGACCTGCGCCAGGAAAGGCTCAATGTAGCTGTAGCTTGCGTAATAGCCGGTCGCCATAAAAACCGTGACCGCGTAGAGCGCGACCAGGAACGGATTCTTGAGCAGCTCGGGCAGCTGTTTGACGGTAAAGCGCTCGCCCGCCGGCATGGCCGGGAACACCGCGGCCTGGTAGACGACCGCGATGGCTGAGAGGGCCCCGACCACGGCAAACGTCATGCGCCAGCCCACGGCCAGCCCGATGGCGCGGCCGATCGGCAGGCCAAAGATCTGCGCGATGGACGAGCCCGTGGCGATCATGCTGATGGCGAGCGCTCCGTGGCGACTGTCGACCAGGCGCGAGGCCATAATCGAGGCTACCGACCAGAACACGGCA
>WGSL01000124.1 GCA_014871665.1 Collinsella sp.
GGGCGATATGGTCGCCCACGGCGCCGTCGCCTTCACCGACGACGGTCGCGGCGTGCAGGGCGCAGGCATGCTCCGTCGCTGCATGGACTACGGCAAGATGTTCGGCAAGGTCTTTATGAGCCACTGCCAGGACGAGGACCTGGTCGGCCACGGCCAGATCAATGAGGGCAAGGTCTCGACCCGCCTGGCTCTCGAGGGCTGGCCGGCTGCCGGCGAGGAGCTCCAGATCGCCCGCGACATCGAGATCGCCAAGCTGACCGGTGCCAAGCTGCACATCCAGCACATCTCCACCGCCCATGGCCTGGAGATCGTGCGTGCCGGTAAGGCCGCTGGCGTTCAGGTTACCTGCGAGGCCACCCCGCATCACATGTTCCTGACCGAGAACGACCTGGACGAGACCTACAACACCTCGCTCAAGGTCAATCCGCCGCTGCGTACCGAGGAGGATGCCGAGGCCATCCGTCAGGGCGTCATCGACGGCACCGTCGACGCTATCGTCACCGATCACGCTCCCCACACCCCGTGGGAGAAGGCCCGCGAGTTCGAGCTTGCGCCCTTTGGCATGATCGGCCTCGAGACCTCGCTGTCGCTCGTACTCACCGAGCTGGTCAACACGGGCAAGATGAGCATGGGCCGTATGGTCGAGCTCATGGCCATCAAGCCGCGTGAGATCCTGGGCCTCGACCAGGTTCAGGTCAAGGCGGGCTCCGTTGCCGACCTGACCGTGTTCGACCCCTCTGCCACCTGGACGGTCGGCGAGGACGGTTACGAGTCGCGCGCCGAGAACTCCGGTTTTGCCGGCCGCACGCTTACCGGTCGTGCTACCGATGTGTTTGTCGGCGGTAAGCAGACGCTTGCCGACGGCTGCATCTGCTAGCATAGCCTTATCGCTTTTGTGCGCGGCGCCCTTGCGGTGCCGCGCTTTCTATTCGTTTGGACCATGCAACCGCATGGGGGATTGGAGCGTCTATGCCCACACCTTCCACTGCACGCATGCACGACTTCGAGGTCGTCTCGAACCGGGAGATCGCCGACGGCATCTTCTCGCTCGTCATCTCGGCCCCCAAGCTTGCAAGTGCGCTCAAGCCCGGCCAGTTTGTGAACATTGCCGTGCCCGGCGATGCTTCCTCGCTGCTTCGCGTGCCCCTGAGCTTCTATCGCGCCGACGCCGAGGCCGGCACTGTCGAGCTGTGGTACGCCGTCGTGGGCGACGACACCCGTCGCCTGTCGCAGATGGCCCCCGGCTCCAAGTCCAACCTGTTGGGCCCTGGCGGCCGCGGCTGGCTTGTTCCCGAGGGCACCAGGAAGGCGCTGCTCGTGGCGGGCGGCATCGGTGTTCCGCCCGTGCTGTGCCTTGCCGGCAAGCTTGCCGAGCAGGGTGTGGCCGTCGACGTGTGCCTGGGTTTTGGCACCGCTTCCAAGGCCGTGGGCATCGATGAGTTCCGCGCGCTGGGCGCCACGGTCAACGTTTGCACCGACGACGGCTCGCTCGGCACGCACGGTTTTTGCACCGATCCTGCCGCCGAGCTGCTCGGCGAGGGCGGCTACGACTACGTCGCCAGCTGCGGTCCCGCCGTCATGATGAAGAAGGTCGCCGCTGCTGCCGCCGAGGCCGGTGCGTACTGCGAGGTGTCCCTCGAGCGCATGATGAGCTGTGGCTTTGGCGCCTGCAACACCTGCAATGTCGAGACGGTCGACGGTATGAAGGGTGCTTGCATGTGCGGCCCCGTGTTCGATGCTTCCAAGGTGGTGGTCTTCTAGTGGGTACCGTGAACATGGCCGTCGATTTCGGCGGCGTCAAGATGCAGAACCCCATCAACACCGCAGCCGGTACCTTTGGCTACGGCTGGCAGTTCCAGAACTTCTTTGATGTTTCCCAGCTGGGCGCCATCACCACCAAGGGTTGCGCTGCCGAGCCCTGGCCCGGCAACCCCGCGCCCCGCATGGCCGAGATCCCCGGCGGTATGATCAACTCCGTGGGCCTTCAGAACCCCGGCGTGGCCGCCTTTGCCCGCGAGTCCGGTCCATGGCTCGAACAGCTGTCCAAGGACGGCTGCCAGGTC
>WGSL01000125.1 GCA_014871665.1 Collinsella sp.
GGGGTGGCCGTTGATGGCTACGTCTACGGATCCCACCGGAAGGTCTTCGCGGTAGTGGGCTACGGCGAATTTGAGGCCTTCGTAGGTAAAGAGCGCAAGACGGTCTACATCGGGACCGTAGTCGCGGTAGTAATCGTTGTTGCCCAGTACGGCCCGCACGGGGGCGATGGTGCATAGGTGCTCGTAGTCCATCTCTGACGTAAGGTCGCCGGCGTGGATAATCAGATCCGCGCCCTCAAGCTCGTCCAGGAGCGCAGGCGACAAATAGCCGTGGGTGTCCGAGATGATGTCGATGCGCTTGGCGCTTGCACTGTTCATGGGATCCCTTCCGCAAAAAACGATTCGGCAGATACATACAAAAAAGGCCCCACGGCTCCGCAGACGATGGGCCTACAGAGCTGCGGGGCCAATGTGCTAGAGACTCAGAGCCTTCTTGAGCGGCACGACGCGGCGGCGCGAAACCGGCACGCGTTCGTCGACGCCCGTAATGCCCAGCTGGATGGCGCCCGAGGGCACCGTCTCCACATCCGTGACGCACGCCAAGTTGACGATATAGCGGCGGTGAACACGGAAGAAGCCAAAGTCGCAGAGCTTGGCCTCAAACTGCGCCAGCGAGGTCGTCGACAAAAAGCGATCATCGACGGTATAGATGCAGGAGTAATCGTCCTTGGCCATGATAAAGCGAATGTCGTCCACGGGAATGAGCACCTTGCGGCCGCCCTTTTCCACCGGGATACGCTCGATGGTCACCTTGCTGTCCGTAACCGGCTTGGTGCGTTGCATGACCTTCTCGATCGCGCGATCCAAGCGAGCTTCCTCGACCGGCTTCATCAGATAATCGACGGCATCCACGTCGAATGCCTCGACCGCATGGTCACTATACGCAGTCACAAACACGATCGCCGGCGGATTTTTGAGCTTATGCAGCGCCTCGGCAAGTTGCAGGCCCGAGGCACCGGGCATCGAGATATCGAGAAACACGACATCCACGCGACTTTCCATAAGCATCTCGATGGCGGAGCGGACGCTCGACGCCTCCGTGATCGTGCCGATCTTGCCCGTTTGCTCGAGCAGGAAGCGAAGCTCCGAGCGAGCCGGCGCCTCATCATCCACAATCATCGCACGCAGCATAGGGATAAAACCTTTCGTCAACTAACTACGCCGGGCATCCGTCGCATGACGTTGAGCCCGTAGCCTTTTATTTTACTCTTGAATGTCAAAGATGCTCTCTGACAAATCAAGATGAAGGAGCACTTTGGTGCCCTTGCCCGGCGCCGATTCGACACGCGTATAGGAGTGCGGCCCATAAAAGCGATGGATGCGCTCCGAAATATTGTGCATGGCCACACCGGCGCCGCCACCCTGGGGAGAGCTGGCGTCGGGACGGGCAGAACGCTCGTCAAACAGTCTGGCGGCGGTACCCTCATCCATGCCCACGCCATTATCGGCCACGGCAATCAAGATTGCATCCTCGCCGTCTTGGTGAACGGTCACGTCGATCCTCAGGGCGTCGTCATCGCCCATACCATGACGTACGGCGTTCTCGACAATCGGCTGGATCACGAACGCCGGCACCAGCGTATCTTCCACGTCCTCGGACACATCGAACGTCGCAAGCACGCGGTCCTCGCCAAAGCGGGCCTTCTCAAAGGTAAGGTAGCGCTTGGTCTGTGCAACCTCGCGCGAGACCGGAATAAGCGATCCCGAGTTGTCGAGCGTGGCACGATAGAACGATGAGAACTCACGAAGCAGTTCGCGGGCCCGCAGCGGGTCGGTGCGCGTAAACGATGCAATGGTGTTCAGCGTGTTGAACAGGAAGTGCGGGTTAATCTGCGCTTGCAGCGCACGCACCTCGGCGCGCGCCGTGAGTTCCTTTTGCACCTCGAGCTCGTGGATGGCGAGCTGCGTGGACAAGATCTCGGCAAAGCCCGAGGCAAGCGCGTACTGGGTACGGTCGACGGCGCGCGGGGTCTTGTAGTAGAACTTGAG
>WGSL01000126.1 GCA_014871665.1 Collinsella sp.
GATTCCCGGCCTTGACGGTCGCAAGATGTCGAAGAGCTACGGCAACGCCATCAGCCTCTCGGCGACGGCAGAGGAGACCGCAAAGCTCATCAAGAAGTCGCAGACCGACTCCGACCGCAACATCACCTTCGATCCCGACAATCGCCCTGGCGTGTCCGCCCTGCTCACCACCGCAGCGCTTTGCACCGGGCGCACGGAAGTCGAGATTGCGGAGGAAATCGGCGACGGCGGCTCGGGCACGCTCAAGAAGTACGTCACCCAGAGCGTGAACGACTACCTCGCGCCCATTCGCGCGCGCCGCGAGGAGCTTATGCAGGACCCTGCGTATATCGCCGACATCCTGGCCGACGGCAACCGCCGCGCGAACGAGATCGCGAACGAGACGCTTGGCGAGGTTTGCGAGGCCATGGGCATGGTTTACACCGTCTAGACCGCAAGACATCGAGCATGAAAAAACCGCCGTCGAGGTTTCTCGGCGGCGGTTTGCATTTTGTGGTGGGCCCACCCGGATTCGAACCGAGAACCAAAGGATTATGAGTCCCCTGCTCCACCGTTGAGCTACAGGCCCGTTTTGCACGTGGACTATTGTACCCGAAAGCTGAGCAGTCAAGGAAACTTCATATATCCGTATTGCAGATAGACGCCACTCCCACCGTCTTCGCGACCGAGTCCACCAGTGCCGCGCGCGCGGACGCCGCCTTGAGGTCGTCGTTCTCCTTCTCGAGCGCGGCGATGCGCTCCTCGATGGTCGGGTCGGGCTTCACTTATGAGAAAAAGCCACCCGTGCGGATGGCTTGAATCAACTATGGTCGGGGCGGCGGGATTCGAACCCGCACGGATTTGTGCCCTCCAGCTTCTGAGGCTGGCGCGTCTGTCTGCTCCGCCACGCCCCGATGTAATAAACTGTTGTTACGGACGCGCACCCTGGTTAAGAACCGAGGCCAGCGTCCTTTTTATTTAGGGTTTCGATTATCCCGTCGCTATGTATGGCGTGAAGGTTCTTGATTGTTCCGTCGCCCTCGAAGCTGGGGACCACTTTGCAGTCGCAATTCCTGTGAAAGCGCTTGAAATCTCCTGCCGTCTTGCGCGAGTGGTAGACCGCGCCGCGGCTCGCGAGCATGAGGCAGAACGTGCAGGTCTCGGTGCCCGTCGGCACGCGGGCGAACATCGCGCCCTTGTCCCTGTCGCGCCCCACGTTGGCGATGATCGTCTCGTTGAGGCTGTGGAAGGCGTCGTTCCTGGCGAACTCGCCGCAAGCCCTCGCGAACGCCGCATCGCCCTGTCGAGCAGCTTCTTCGCCTGGTAGCGCGCCACGTCGTCCACCGACCCCGGCTCGTAGACCGTCATGGCGCTGTCTTTGACGCACGTGTCGCTTCAGTACTCGGCAATTCTCTCAAAAGTTGTGATGCCGAACACTATCGCGTCAGCCAAGATCGGAGACGACGCGGCCTCCGCTGTGAAGCAGCGCGTCCTCGGATGGTGCCGCTCCCACAAGGGAGCTTCCGTCGCCGAGAAGCGCGAGGCGGCAAAGCTCATCATGGAGGGCTTCATGCAGGCGTACGACGACAAGGCGGCGGAGTTCGCGCCGCAGTGGTACGACCGCCCGCACAGCAGGGCTGCGCGAGGCTCAAGTAGGCCAGCGCGTCTTAACCCGCACCCCCGTTTGGCCCACGTATATCACGAACGGTTTCTTTTTTGGAGGTTTGCTATGCCCGTCAGCTGCAACGCCACCAGGCGCGGCAAACTCACAGCAGGAGGGATCGCGAGCCGCATTGCTCTCTACGACAGCTGCGGCATCATGGAGATAAATTCAGCTCAGAATACAAAAAGAACTCGTTTCGAGCACCTATGCCCTCCACGAGTTCGAACAATTAAAATGGCTCCCCGGGTAGGATTCGAACCTACAACCCTCCGGTTAACAGCCGGATGCT
>WGSL01000127.1 GCA_014871665.1 Collinsella sp.
AATCCGAAGGCTTTCTTTGATCAATGAATAATACAGGAGGAAGACGGGGGCGCTCTCACCTAACCGTTGGAAACCGCCAAAAACAATCGGAAAGCATATTAATCCTCAACAATTTCAATTATAATTTCAGGCACATACATGGTTCTGACACTATGATTGGAGGACATATGACACCGAGGACAAAGGAAGGTAGCTTAGCTCTCGCCTACTCAATCAAACAGAGGCGCCATGAGCTAGGACTGAGCGCAGAAGAAGCGGCCCGAAAAGCTGGCGTCGGAACAAAGACTTGGTTCCGATACGAATCCGGAAACTCGATTAGGAACGACAAGATTAAAGGCGTTTGAAAAGCTCTTTCTTGGACTTCCCTGCCCCAACCGGGAGTTGCGCTCCCTGATTGCGATGACTATGCTTGGCTCAATTCAATTGATGCCTCTCACAAGGCATGGTCTCCGATCCTCGCCGAGGAATTCGGCCGCAAAGCAGCCGTCTCCTTCGCCGTGGGAAGCGACATCCTTCTAGACTACCTAAACGACGATCTTGAAGAACTAGGAAAAATGCCAGCAGGAACGCATATAGGTGAACTGGATTCGAGTTGGCTAGCCGACATGTTACCCCTACAATTTTTGACAAGGTACGATTTCGAATTCGTTTACCGGTTTAATACTGTTCTTGCAGAGTACCGAACTCGCGCTCGCTTCGGGACAAAAATGAACGCGCACAGCCCCGCCGAAGAACTCCTCGTCCGGCTCATTCGCGATCTTTCTTTTGACGCAATCGGCGAATGGACACCAGCCACCGAAGAAGAAGCTCCGGATAATGCCGAATGGCAGAACAGTGAAGGCTGGAAAGAATGGCCAGAAGACCTCTGCGGCGATGATGATTTGAGCGCTTTTCTCTACGATACGCGATGGACTTCCAAGGATGAAGCGTATCACTACGATAGATGGTTCGAACCTCAGTTCTATCTCGATCAACGCTAGCAAAGATTGAGCTCCTAGCGTACATGGTCAACCGTAGCCACGGCCTCGCCTTAGGGATTCCGTCCATCCACAAGGTGAGGCCGAAGAGAGCACTTTGAAACGGTGCCAATAATCGACTAGCAGGAATCAGCCAGGTCCACAACTGTGCTGCTTACCGCGAGCACCTCTTTACGCCCACGGAATGCAGTTGCGCGACCTTGCAGCCATGTCGAGATGCCATTTCCCCATTCACGCAACTTGAACCAGTCGTATGCGGCTACGTCTATGGAGGAAGGTTTCCCATATCGTATACAACAGCAAAGCAGCTAGAGGCTGATATGATTATCGATATCGTTTTTCCCGCTTAAAGCTCGCTTGAATTGTTACTTGATTTGCCACAATCCAAACATGAAAGCAATCGAAGCCATACGGAAACCCAGCGATATCGCCTTCTCGCAAAGGGGCCTGTTCACGACGGCGCAGGCGCAACATGCGGGCGTGGAGCGTTATGCGGTCTCACGGCTTGAGAAACTGCCTCCAATCGTTTTTCATCCACGGATGCCGCCTTGAGGTCGGCTAGGTCAATGCACCTATAACCCCAGCTGTTCCTCACCACAGGTTTTCATCGCTATGAGGATAGGGACGAAACTTTCGCCCTGCTTGGTGAGCACGTATTCCACGTTGGGAGGGACCTGGCCGTGGTCGATGCGCTCGAGCATGCCGTCAATCACCAGCTCGCGCAGCTGCCTGGAAAGCGTTGACTCGCTGATGGTGCCGATGCAGCGACGCAGCTCGCCAAAATGGCGCACATCGCGCAACGCTATGTAGAACAGGATCTCTATCTTCCACTTCCCGCCAATCATGCGCTGGATGGTCGATACCGCGCGGCAGCGTTCGATTTCTTGACCTGTTCGCCTTGCCAAAGCCCACTCCCCCGT
>WGSL01000128.1 GCA_014871665.1 Collinsella sp.
GAAGATCAACCCCATGGTGCTGATCGTGGCCACCATGGTCGTGGGCATCATCGGCGCGTTCTTCGGCGTGCTGGCGTAAGGGCCCGGCCTATTATCTGCCCCCAAGGGAAACGGCGACCCATTGCGGTCGCCGTTTTTTATTACCGAAAGCTAGCTGGAGGTGCTTCGTGATTCGATCTGACAATCCACCCGATAATGGCGTGAGCGGGGCGATGTATCTATTTGGCACGGCGCTCTTATGGAGTTTTATCGGCATCCTCGTTCGCGCCAATTCGCAGTCAGCTCTTTTGATCGGTGCCGTTACGGCAATATTTATGGCGCTCTTTATCCTGCTCGTCGGTAGGCCCGTCTTCCGCGTCAGCCGTCTTATTGTCCTTGTGGCCGTCTGCAACTTCGTGACGGGCACCACGTTTAACTTTGCCAACCAGCTCACGACGGTCGGCAACGCGATCGTCCTGCAGTACACCTCGATGATTTTCGTTATCGTGTATCAGTCGCTCGCAACTCGCACGTTGCCCTCGCCTGCGAAGATTGCCTCCGTGTTGGTTGCTTTTACGGGTATGGGACTTTTCTTTTTAGGCGATTTGAGCGCCGAGGGCATGCTCGGCAACCTGCTTGCCGTCATTTCGGGAGCCACCTTTGGGCTGTGTTTCTTTTTGAACTCTCGCCCCGATGCGTCGCCCATGGTGTCCTCGCTCATCTCCTGCGGTATCTCGATGCTGCCGATCGTCTATTTTGCTGGCGCCCTAGACTCCGTGAGACCATTTGAGTGGGGGCTCATGCTGGTGCATGGCCTTTTTTGCAGTGGCCTTGCGAGCGTGCTGTATGCCAAGGGGATCGCGCGAACCAACGCGTTTGCGGCCAACTTGGTTTGCATGAGCGAGGTCGTGCTCGCTCCCTGCTGGTCGGCACTCTTCTTTGGCGAGGTTTTTCGCTGGAACGAGTTTTTGGGCGCGGCGATTATCGTTTTGGTGATTGTGGCCAACTTGGCATCCGATGCCTTTGGCGATGGCTTTCTGGTGGCGCTTGTCCGCCATCGAAACAAAGAGCGCGCCTGATGAGATACGTCTGCCGTTTACGGTAAAAAACACCCCGCTGAGCGAGTGGTATTAAATAGTAAGAACCTGCATATCTATAATTGGTATCAAATCATTTGTGCCTGGCATGGGTGTTAGCAGCACACCAGGTACGCTTCGAGCCGTGGAATCGAACTCCCGGAATTGATATCAACAACGCGCGCGACGGGAGTGACGACGGTTCGAGATTCCTTATTGGGAGGAATTATGCTTGTCCAAGCAATCCTCGTCGGCTTAGTCGGAGCGTTTGGATGTCTCGACTACCAGCTCGGCACCCTCTACGCGTTCCGCCCCATCGTCCTGTGCCCGCTCGTGGGCCTGGTGCTGGGGGACCTGCAGACCGGCCTTGCCGTTGGCGCCAGCCTGGAGTTGCTGTTCATGGGCTCGATCTCCATCGGCGCCTACGTACCGCCTAACGAAACCGTCGGCGGCGTGCTCGCCTGCGCGTTTGCCATTCAGCTCGGTCAGGGTACCGAGACGGCCATCGCGCTCGCCATGCCTATCGCCGTCCTTTCGCTGACGATCGGCAACATTACGGATGCTGGATTCTCGATCATTGTTGACATTGCTGACAAGTGCGCTGCCAAGGGCAACCTCAAGGGTATCTACGCGGCACATTGGAGCATGGGCCTCTTTGGCTGCCTTGAGTACTTCCTGCTGTGCGGCGGCGCATTCTACCTGGGCTCCGATGCCATCCAGGGCCTGCTCGACTTCATCCCGACCTTTGTGATCGACGGTTGCGGCGTTGCCGCCAACATCCTGCCTGCCATGGGCTTCGCCATGCTCGGCCGCCTGG